>CAZJGK010000024.1:36000-40156 GCA_964545545.1 uncultured Fibrobacteraceae bacterium
GATTCATGAACTCCAACCGGGGGGTATGTGTGAAGTGTACAAGGGACAACACCTACTGATCGATTGTCGTGATGTTCCCAGGGAACTGTGCCTGGACGACAAAGTGCTGTTGGAAGCCATGGCCGCGGCTGCAGAAGCTGCGGGCTCCACCGTGATTTCCCAGATCCGGTACAAATTCGGGAATGATTCTCCCCCCGGGTGCACGGTCATCGTCATGCTCGACGAGAGTCATTGTTCCGCTCACACTTACGCAGACCAAGGTTTAATAGCCATGGATATCTTCACCTGTGGCCAAACGGATCCCAGAGACATCTGGGAAATCTTGAAGGTCAAATTCGGGTTCAGGGATTTTTCCCTCAACATGGCCCACCGTTTTTTTTCTGCGAACGACGTCGATCCACTGCAGATGAGTCATCTAGGTAGCTAGGACAAAACCAGGTCTGAGGACCTTGAAGGAGGTAATAGGGAAATGTCCTTAAGTGAATCCAATGACGGCATGTGGGGTGAAGAGAAGCCGGGAAGCCGTCGCCGCGGCGGTGGCGAAGATAGGTCTCGGCGGAAGAAAGCTTCTCCTTTGCCCAGGTCTGGCCGTCCTGCCCGTGACTATGCCATGCAGGATGCCGATGATGATTTCGATGAGGATGTGGATGATTTGGATGATGATTTCGAAGACCTTGATGATGATGATTTCGAGGATGACGACGAGTTCATCGAGGATGATGACGATTGAGCAACAGCCGGTTGAAGGGTAATCCCTGCGGCTTCGGTGGTGATGAAGTACAAAGCGGGTATAACGATGCCCGCTTTGTCGTCCTGCCCGTGCCTTACGATGGAACGTCCACCTGGCTGAAGGGCGCCGTTCGGGGACCCGCCGCAATCCTGGCGGCATCGGCCAACATGGAACTGTTCGACATCGAGACGCGCAGCGAACCATGGCGCCGGGGAATCTTCACCCTGCCTCCGGTCGAGTCGGGTGTGAGTCCTGAATCCATGGTGGAGCAAACCCGCCTGGCGGCAGCGAAGGCCGTTGCCGACGGCAAGTTGGTGGTCGGGCTCGGCGGCGAGCACTCGGTCAGCATCGGGTTGATCAAGGCCCAGTGTGAGGCGAGGTCCGGTTTGACCGTGCTCCAACTCGATGCCCATAGCGACACCCGCAACAGCTATGAAGGGTCCCCGTGCAACCACGCCTGCGTCATGTCGCGGGTGGGGGAAATGTGTGATTTCGTTCAGGTGGGAATCCGCAGCATGGATGCTGCGGAAATGGAATTCTGTCGTCCGGAGCGGACCTTTTTCGCGCATGAACTTGATGCCGCGGGCCGCTGGATGGCGGATGTTGTGGACCGGTTGCCGGGGCCTGTCTATGTAACCATCGACCTTGATGTTTTTGATCCCTCCGAAATGCCTTCCACGGGAACCCCCGAGCCGGGAGGTCTTCGTTACCCGGAAGTGTTGAACCTGTTGCGCAGGGTCTGCCGGAAACGGGAAGTGGTCGGTTTCGACATCGTCGAGCTGATGCCCAATGAAATCAACAAGGCCCCGGATTTTCTCGCAGCCCGGCTTGCGTATCAATTGATGGCTTACATCGGCCTGTACGGCCAGGGAGAATGCCCGTGAACAAGAGGGATTATCTGCAGGATGTGGTTCGCCACATCGATGTCACCCGCTTTGATGCCCGGCCCGTCATGACGGCCTATGCGGACATGGCCTTTCAGGCGCGCAACCTGGCCGTTGCCTCGGACATCTTCAACCGGATGCTTGCGGACAAGGATTGCGCGGTCATCCTGACTCTTGCCGGATCACTTTTCTCGGCCGGGCTGAAGGATGCGGTGGCCTTGATGATCGAATCGGATATGGTTGACGCCATCGTGTCCACCGGCGCCAACATCGTTGATCAGGATTTTTTCGAGGCGCTCGGGTTCCGCCATTACAAAGGCACTCCGCGGGTTGATGATAACGAACTCAGGGAGCTCGGCATCGACCGCATTTACGACACTTTCATCGACGAGGACGAATTGCGTGTCTGCGATATGACCGTGGCGGAAATTGCCGGTTCCCTGGAACCGAGGCCCTACTCGTCCCGCGAATTTATTCAGGCCATGGGTGCGTGGCTCCAGGAAAAGGGGGTCAAGGCGGACCATTCGGTGGTCCATGCGGCGTACCGCAAGGGTGTGCCGATTTTTTGTCCGGCTTTCAGCGATTGTTCCGCGGGTTTCGGCCTTGTCCACCATCAGTGGCATAACGAAAAGTATGTCACCATCGACTCGGTGGCTGATTTCCGGGAATTGACGCGTCTCAAGCTGGCGGTGGGGGAGACGGGGATTCTGATGATCGGCGGCGGGGTGCCCAAGAATTTCACGCAGGATGTGGTGGTCGCCACCGAAATCCTGGGTGAAGAACAACCGATGCACAAATATGCGGTGCAGATAACCGTGGCCGACGAACGGGATGGAGCCCTTTCCGGCTCCACTTTGTTGGAAGCCTGTTCCTGGGGGAAAGTGGATACGGTTTACGAGCAAATGGTTTACGGAGAGGCCACTGTGAGTTTGCCGTTGCTGGTCAGCGCGGCCTGGCATCAGGGCCATTGGCGGCAACGTGGCGCGAAACAACTGAACAGAGTGCTCCAGGACAAGGCATCGGTCTGAGCTTCGGCTCCAGGAGACATCGATGGCTGTTGGTGTGGCAGTAGGCAACTGTGACCTCGGTCGCGGTTTGTTCGCCGCACGGCCTTTCGCCGCGGGCGAGTTGATCTTGAAGCTTACCGGTCCGCGTTACGACCGCAATGATCCCATTCACAAGACCCCCGAGGGGGCCAACCTGCTGCAGACCGGTTGGCGGACATATATTCTGCTCCAGCATCCGGGAGTGTTCGCCAATCATTCCTGCGACCCGAATGCCGGTATTCGCCACAACAGGTTGCTTGTGGCCATTCGAGAAATATTGCCGGGACAAGAGATCAATTTTGATTACTCCACCACCATGGCGGAAAATTTCTGGACCATGCCCTGCCGGTGTGGAGCGTCCAATTGCCGCGGCCTCATCACGGATTTCATGAATCTGCCCCGGGAGGTCCAGGATCATTACCTGCAGCTCGGCATCGTGCAGGGATTCATCGCCTGCCGCAGCCGGGCTTCCCGTGTCCCCTTCGGCACCCGCCGCGCTGCGTATGGGGCCTGAAAGGGCTGATGTTCAAAGTGGCTTGTCGATCGGGTTCGTGAAGGGATATCATTCCCCTGCGGATATTGACGCCTCGCCAGGACGCTCAAGGAGATTCATTCATGTTGAGATCTTTTCTGGTTTTGAGCTTGTCGTTGCTGCTGACTTTTGCCGCCTGTCAGCGGAGTCCTGAAACGGCTGCCCCGCAGGTAGACCTGCCCCTGGCCGTCGGCGGGGCAGCTTCCGGTCCCCTGACGGTCACCCATGGCGGCGTGGGTTCACCGCCTGACTGGTCCCCGCTTACCCAGCAGGCTGCCGATTCCGCCCTGGCCAAACTGGTCGTTACCGGTGATGCCCTGGCAGGTGCCCTGGCCGGCACCGTGGTCATGGAGAATATTCCCGTCTTCAACGCCGGCACCGGGGCCAACATCCGTCTGGACGGCAAGACCATCCAGATGGACGCCGCCCTGATGACCTCCGCCGGCGATTTCGCCGCCGTGGCGGTGATCGAACGGGTGCGCAATCCCATCCTGGTGGCGCGGGCGGTGAAGGATACTCCCCACCGGATGTTGGCCGGGGAGGGGGCGACGCGTTTTGCCCATGTGATGGGATTCGAGGATGTGGTGCCTGTCTGTCCCGAAGCGGAGGCCAAGTTCCACCAGCGGTGGCAGCGTCTTTTGGCGGGCAAGGCCGGTGGCGGCTACGATCATTTCGACTGGCGCCGGGCCTGGAACTTCCCCGGTCCGTTGCCCGCCGACGCTGCTGCCGAGGCCGGCCCCGCCGGCCCTGAAACCGGCGACACCGTGGGCACGGTGACCCGCGCCGCCGACGGCACGTTCGCCGTCACGCTCTCCACCGGCGGCACCTCTATAACCCTCGACGGCCGCGTCGGCGATGTGCCCATCTACGGCTGCGGCAGCTACGCCGGGCCCGCCGGAGCGGTGGCCTGCACCGGCCACGGCGAGGAAATCATCCGCCAGATGCAGGCCCGCGCGGTCTACAA
>CAZJGK010000025.1:0-39899 GCA_964545545.1 uncultured Fibrobacteraceae bacterium
TTCGACGACGCGCGGCTCGACACCCTGTTCCTTGCCCTGCCGGTGTCGTGGAAGGGGACGCTCGTGCAGTACGCCGGCCGGTTGCACCGGCAGAGCCACGGGAAGAGTGAGGTGAGGATCTACGACTACGTCGATCGGCACGTGCCCATGCTGGCGCGGATGTTCGAGCGGCGGATGAAGGGTTATCGGGCGATGGGCTATGCCTCGGATGGGGAGCTTGGGATCCGATAGGTGCCGTCCGTAGGCGACCTGACCGGCAAGGCCAAGGTGTCGCCGTATCTGCTGTCTGGCCTGATCAGCTGCGGTGCGTGTGGCGGGCCTCGCGGACGCCCGGCAGCCATTCGCACACGGAACCATGGAAGAACGCAAACGCGTCATCCGCGCCTTCGTCGAGAACCTCACAGTGGATGGAGTGGGAGGCTGCGGCGAGCTCCGAACAAAAAGAATCCCCGATACGCTAGGTATCAGGGATTCTTTCAAAGTGGTAGCGGGGACAGGATTTGAACCTGTGACCTTTGGGTTATGAGCCCAACGAGCTACCAGACTGCTCCACCCCGCAACCATGAATCGTATGCCCCCTGCGGCGGCAGGGGCGAATATATGGTGCGTCCTACCCGGTGTCAAGAAGCCCGCCGGTAAGTTCACCGGTTTGGGCTTTTTGAGCCGGGATTATGGGCGCTGTCGGTGCCTTCAACCGGGGGCAGGACCATGAGCACTTCCTCGTTCGGGCGCTTCATGTTGAATTTTTCCCGAGCGATTTTTTCCAGGGTGGCCTGATCATTGGTCACCGCGTCAATGCGGCCTGCCAGACTCTTGTTGTCGATCTCCAGGCGTGTGGTTTCGGCCTCCAGGGTCCGGACATTGTGGCGGAGCTTCAACCAGGAAACAAAGCCGTTTTCCCCCAGCTGGGAAATGATCACCAGAGCCAGCAGGACCAACCCGACCAGCAACAGCAGGGAGGATCGGGAATTATGCTTGTCCCGGGGCCGGCCCATGCCGCGGGCCATGGACCCTGTGGAAGAAGAAGGTGTCATGCTCCATCGCCTTCGGTAGGGAGGGCGGCGTCCCTGCCGCCCTCCTGGGAACAAACTTACCTCAGGTTGTAGAAGGCATCAAGACCTGGATAAACGGCCAGATCGTCGAGTTCTTCCTCGATGCGCATCAGTTGGTTGTACTTTGAGATGCGCTCGCTGCGGCACAGGGATCCGGTCTTGATCTGGCCCACGTTGGTGGCGACGGCCAGGTCGGCGATGGCGTTGTCGCAGGTCTCGCCGCTGCGGTGGCTGATCACGTTGGTAAAACGTGCCCGCTTGGCCATTTCGATGGTCTCCAGGGTTTCACTCAACGATCCGATCTGGTTCAGTTTGATCAGGATGCTGTTGGCGCAACCCTCGGATATGCCGCGGGACAGGCGCTCGGGGTTGGTCACAAAAATATCGTCACCCACGATCTGGACCCGATCGCCCAAGGCCTCGTACATTTTGCCCCAGCCTTCCCAATCGTCCTCGGCCAGGCCGTCCTCGATGGACATGATGGGGAAATCGCCCACCAGACCCTTGTAGAATTCGATGACGCGCTCGGCGCTCCAGGGACCGTCGCCCTCTGCGTCAAGGTGGTAGGCGCCGTCGCGGTAGAACTCGCTGGCGGCCGCATCAAAGGCCAGCATGATGTCTTCGCCCGGTCTGTAGCCCGCTTTTTCGATGGCCCGCATGATATTCTCGAAGGCTTCGCGGTTGCTGCCGAGGTTGGGGGCGAAGCCGCCTTCGTCGCCGACGCTGGTGGCCAGACCTTGCTCGCTCAGAATTGATTTGAGAGCGTGGAAAGTTTCTGCTCCGTAGCGCAGGGCTTCCCGGAAGGTGGGGGCGCCCACGGGCATGATGAGGAATTCCTGGATGTCGACGTTGTTGTCGGCATGGGATCCGCCGTTGAGCACATTCATGTGCGGTACGGGCAGGGTGCGTGCGTTCGTTCCGCCCAGGTACTGGTAAAGGGGCAGGCCGACACTGGCGGCGGCGGCCTTGGCCACGGCCATGGAAACGCCGAGGATGGCGTTGGCGCCCAACTTGGACTTGTTTTTGGTGCCGTCGATATCACGCATGATCCTGTCGATCAGCAACTGGTCGGTGGCGTCCAGGCCGGTCAAACTCTCTTCGAGTTCCCTGACGTTGGCCACGGCATTCAGGACTCCCTTGCCGCCGTACCGATCCTTGTCGCCATCGCGCAACTCGATGGCTTCGTGCTGGCCGGTGGAGGCTCCGCTGGGAACTCCGGCGCGGCCGACGTTGCCGTCCTCGAGAAACACATCCACCTCCACGGTGGGATTGCCGCGCGAATCCAGAATTTCGCGGGCCTGAATCATTTCTATGAAGCTCATTACCTGCCTCCATGCCGAAAAGTATGCCCCACCGGGGCGATGGCTGCCATGTTGCCGGAGAATAGTCCCGGAATTTGGGAGTGTCAACTGCGGTCGTGCAATGGGGTTGACGCGAGGGCGGCGGCGGCCCTATTTTCGCTGGCTGGAAACCCATGTGGAGGCTGCATGTTCGATCGCCACCAGGATCTGAAAACCATCAAGCGCTGCAAGCGGGGCGAGGAGGCCGCGTTTGCGGAGATCCTCGCGTGTTACCGCGTCCCCATCTACAACCTGTGCTACCGCATGACCCGCAACAGCGAGGATGCCCGGGATCTTGCGCAGGAAGTGTTCATCAAGGTCTTCGCCCTGCTCGACCGTTTCGACGAGAACTATGCCTTCAGCAGCTGGCTCTTTCGTATCGCCACCAACCACTGCATCGACCACTTGCGGCGCAATCGCATGCGCTTCCTGTCACTGGACGGGGTCCCGGGCAAGGACGGCGAGGAGTTTGAGCTGCAGTTGCCCCACAAGGGGCCGGCTCCGGACGCGGTCCTGGAACGCAAGCAGGCCATGTTGTTCCTGGAAGAGGTCATGGGGGACCTTCCGCCGCACTACAAGGCGGTGACGCTGTTGCGGCACGACCAGCAACTGAGCTACGATGAGATCGCCGAGGTCCTGGATCTGCCGCTGGGTACGGTAAAGGCGCGTATCCATCGTGCGCGGAATTTGATCCAGCAATTGCTCAAGGCCCGATCCTATGACATCTGACCAGATTGAAATTTCGGGTTTTTTCCTGCAACCTTGTGGTAAACGAGCCGTATGGCCCTTGCAGGCAGGTGATCATGTCAATGTCGGGGGATACGACACCTGCCGGATCAAGGGCTTGCGGTGGGCCGTTTGCCGGTCCACCGCAGCCCGCGTAGCGATAGTACCGCCGGCCGGGAATCCGGTCGCGTCAAAGGAGCCGATGTCATGAACGCCCGCAAGGCTGACCAACCAGCGATCAGTTGCGACGAATGTCGCGCCGGGCTGCAGGAATACCTGGATGGGACCATGATCAAGACCGAGTCCCTGCGGATCTTCCTGCATCTGCGCGCGTGCTCCGCCTGCGAGACCGAATATGCGCAATGGCAGGCCACTTTCCAGTTGCTGGATACCCTGCCCGCGCTCAGCCCACCGGATGATTTCGACCGCAGGATCCTGGAATCCGTTCCCTACGCCTCCTACCGCGCCATGGCTGATCTGCGCCGGCCGCGGGTGCCCGTGTTCCTGGAGGAGAACACGCTGCCCGCCGCGGTGCGCTCCCTGCGAACGCGCCTCGCCGGCCTTGTGATTGCGGGTTCATCTGCGGTGGCCATGGTCTTTTTCGCTGCGCCCCATGCCCTGGGTTACGCCGCTCTGGCCGGTTTGCTGCCTGAAGCCACCGTGCGCCTGCAGAGCCTGGGCCGCGTGACGATCATGGCGCTGCGCCGGAGCGGGGGATAAGCCCATGAACAGGCCGCGCGGACACCTGGTGATCATTGCGGCGGCCGTCGTCTTGGTCCTCTGGGCTTTGCGGGTGCCCTTTTCCGCCTCGGCCCGTTCCGCGGAACCTCCCGCCGGGACGGAGACGTCCGTCAGAGCCGAGCGGGATTCCCTCCTGATGGAAATCCGTTCCTATGCGAATTTGATGAGTTCAATGCGCGATTCTCTCGCTCTCGATGAGTTTGGCATCCAGCTCGACGAGGCGCAGAAGGAACGGATTCGCGAATCCATTGGACAGGTCAGCAAGGTTGTTCAGAACATTTCGCAGGAGCTGGGCCGTCTGGATCTTCAGATCAAGAACAACCGGATCAGCCTGCTCAACGAATCGGGTGAGGGGATCGTCATCAACATCCCCGAGAACCTGGACTCCCACCTCAGCGAGGGTCTGAACACCATTTCCAAGCTGATTCTTTCCGAGCTCCCTGATTCCTTGCATGTGGACAAAAACTGGACCTGGAGCGGATTGACCCACGCCCCGCCGAAGCCGCGCAAGGTCATTGCCGGCAACGTGGTCAAGGTCGGGAGTGATGTCCTGGTCTCTGCTGATGAGGATGTGCGCGGCGACGTGGTGGTCGTGCTGGGCAACGCCGAGATCGCCGGGCATGTCCAGGGTGATGTGGTCGTCGTGCTGGGTGATCTTCAGGTCGGCGAGCATGCCGAAATCGAAGGTCACACCGTTGCGGTTGGCGGCAGTCTGGACCAGGATCCCGATGCGAAGATTGGGGAAGTGACCGTCGTTGATCCCCTGCCCGGCAGCGGTTTGGAGATGGGCAACCTGATCGGCAGCGGTTGGCTTTCGTTCTTTTTTTCCCAGGGCTTGTTCCTGATGGTGTTGATTCTGGCTGGGTTGGCCTCGGTTATGACGCCCCGGGCGCGGTTCGAAGCCATCACCGGCTCCCTGCGGAGCGGACCCTTGCCTGCTATGGGTATTGGCGTGCTGGCCGCCCTGGTCGGTAACTTGATCCTGGTGTTTCTGGGTCTGATCCTGGTTTTGACCGTCATCGGCCTGCCTTTGGCTTTGCTGTTGGGACTGGCGTCCGGCCTGGTTTCCATTCTCGCGGTGGCCGTGGTCGGCGCCGTGGTCGGCCAGAGCTTCTGTCGCCTTCTTGGACGGGCGTGTGCGCCGTCTTTGCTCTCGGTACTCGTTGGTATGTGCGTGCTGCATTTGGCGTCGTTTCTGGGTTCGCTCCTGGCCGCCACCCTCGGCTCTCCGGTTCCGCTGCTGATCCTAGGCTCCCTGGGCGCCCTGGTGAAAATTCTGGCCTACTGCCTCGGTTTGGGAGCTTTGTTACGTTCCCGGCTTGGCTCTTGACCTCCGCATTCGGGGAAATTTTCCCATAAAATCGGGTCATATCACCCAGGGGGCTTCTTCCCCAAAGGGTTGGGGAGTATTCCCCCAGAACCACATTGCTGATTCCCTCATGGATCTCCGTCATAAACAATTAAATATCAATTAGTTAAAATCAAATATTCCCTCCCCGGAAAAATGTCGGGCCGACCCACTGGGGAGATGACAACAGGCATGATATGTGCGATAATATGAGTAAATATCATTCACCTCCCGCCAAAGGGTTCAGGAAGGCGCATCATGACCAGTAAGGGAACGCAGGGGTCGATCAAGTCGCAAAATTTCCCATGGCTTCTGGCTTTGCTGGCTATGATGGTGCTCGGCGCGGGGGACCCCGAGCCCGTGCAGGCCACCGAGACGGTGACCTTCTCCAACGGGATATCCGTGGTGATGCATACGGCCGCGGAAATCACGTCTGAGCTGCGGACGACCGACAAGGGTTTGCTGGTGCTGAATGATCCCGCCCTGGGTTCGGTTGAATTGCTCGACGATGCGGACAGCCATGTGCCGTTCACCGTCCAACTGGCGCTGCATGCCCTGGAGGGCATGCAGGGTTTTTCAACCCGCGTCTCGGTCGATATGTTCGTCCTGCCGAACACTCCGGCAGCGACCGGCAGCAGCTTCGCCCGCCGTGGCGCCATTGTTCTGGCGCCCGGGACGGGCCCCGTTGATCCGGTGACCCAGGCCACGATCACGACCCATGAGATGGGCCATGTGCTGACCTGGGCGTTCATGGATAACCAGCCGGCTCGGTGGGATGACTACCTGAAGCTGCGGGGACTGGATCCAGCCACCAACGGATCGACGGTGCGCCATGCAGACCGTGCCCGGGAGATCCTGGCCGAGGATATCCGTTTCCTGTTCGGGGGGTCCTTGGCCACCTCCGGCCGAACCATTGAAAATCACGACCTGGCGACGCCTGATCACATCGCTGGGCTCCAGGAAATGCTGGCCGGGTTTTTCCAGGCGGGGAACAATGGTGCGGCGGCGCTGCACAGCTCCGCATTTCCCAATCCCTGCAACCCGCTGACGACCATCGAAATGTCCCTGCCGGCCGGATTCAATGCCTCCGGCTCCCAGGCTGAATTGCGCATCTACGATGTCAGGGGCGCTGTGGTGCGCTCTGTCACCGGTGGTTACCTTGCCAACTCCCGGGTGTCCCTGCAGTGGGACGGCAGCACGGACAACGGTTCGGTGGCCGCCAGCGGACGCTACCTTTACGTGATACGCCTGGGCGAACTGGTTTCCCGCGGCGCGGTGACCATGGTGCGCTGATTTTTCCCTTTCAGGATTTCCCCCAGAATGTCGATCTCCTTTGAGGCGGGGCTGTCTCGGGGTGGCACCCTTCTGGCTCCCGCCGCCAGCATGGGCCGTCGATTCCCAACCCGCCTGTTCAATGAGTTGAAGGGACGATCATGAAGAATATCCTGAAGGTGGTATTTGGCCTGGCGCTGCTGGGAATTCTGGGGGCATGCCATGGCTGGGAAGATCCCGGACAGGTCAGTCCTCAAGCTCCGGAAAAACGGACGGTCGTCACTTCCGGCCCCGCATACGAGGCGAATCCGGTGGTATCTCCCGACGGTCAATGGGTGTATTTTGAATCCGACGCCGACGGGGACATGGACCTGTACCGCATCCCTTTGATCGGGGGCGAGGCCCAGCAACTGACGCGGAACACCGTTTTCGATTCTGCCCCGTCGCCATCTCCGGATGGCACCCGGATTGTTTTCGAATCCGAACTTTCGGGGCCCCGTCATCTCTACATTCTGGATCTGTCCAACCTTGATTTTGCACCGGTCGAGGTGACCTTCGGCGACCGGGAAGATGGTAGCCCGGCCTGGTCTCCCGATGGTAGGCACATCGTTTTCGAAAGCAATCGGGACAAGGCCGGCGGCACGGATCTTTATCTGGTCGGACCCCAAGGTGAAAACCTGAGCCGGTTGACCGCAACATCCAACGGCGTGTACTGCCGCACGGCGGATTGGTCGCCTGATGGATCCCGGCTGGTGTACGAATCAAACGCGACGGGTTATAGCGCCCTGTTCACCCTGACCGTTGCAGGTGGCAAGAGCGTTCAACTCACTCCTGATACCGGTTATGAGGGACACCCCGCCTGGTCGCCCCTGGGCGACTTCATTGCTTTCGAGTCGACGCGTGATGGGATTTCCCAGGTCTATCTGGTGGCCCCCGGAGGGGGCCCCTGGACTCAGGTGACCGTTCTGGGTGGCTATTGGCCGCAGTGGACTCCCGAGGCCCAGGTCATCGTTTACGGTATTTTCAACGGCGCGGACGCCAATTTGGTGTCTGTTCCGGTGCCCTGATTATCTGGTTGTGTCGCGGCCACGTGTGGCTGACTTTGGCCAGAACCGCGGCGGGTCCGCAAGAAGGCGAGGACTGAATCAGTTGGAAGAAGGTTGGCATCCCCGACGGGGCTCGAACCCGTGTTGCCGCCGTGAAAGGGCGGTGTCCTAACCACTAGACGACGGGGACGCCGATCAGACAAGGGCCAAAAGCTACATGTTGCCCCGCAGGATGTCAAATCCGGCCGGGCAAACAGGGCCGGTGATCAGCCGGCAGCTTCGCTCATCAGCATGGCCGTGGTGCGGGCTCCCCGCCAGAAGTTTTCCAGCAGGAATTTCTCGTTGGGCGAATGGATGTTGTCGGTGGCCAGCCCGTAACCCAGCAACAGAACCGGCGCTTTGAGGCAATCCTGGAAGGTGCCCACGATGGGGATGCTGCCTCCTTCGCGGATGAACACCGGCTTGGCCCCGAACCCTTTTTCCAGAGCGGCCATGCCCGCCCGCATCATGGCGGAGTCGCGGGGGACCAGCACCGGGGCGGCTCCGTGTAGAGTTTCCACTTCAACGGTGACACCCTCGGGTGCGTTGTCCAACACGTAGGCCCGGAAGGCCGCGGCGATGGCTTGGGGGTCCTGGTTGGGAACCAGGCGCATGCTGACCTTGGCCAGGGCCGTGGCGGGAATGATGGTCTTGGCGCCCTCGCCGCCGTAGCCGCTGACCAGGCCGTTGACATCGCACGTGGGGCGGGCCCACATGCGTTCCAGGGTGGTGTACCCTATTTCCCCCCAGGGCGCGGGGGCGCCGGTTTCCCTGGTGAGGATTTCATCGGTGTAACCCAGTGCGGCAAAGCCGTCCCGCTCATCCTGGTCCAGATCAAGAACCGCATCGTAGAAGCCGGATACACAACAGCGGCCGTCCTGGTCCGTCAGGCCGGCAATGATTTCGGCCAGGGCGTTTCCGGGATTACGGACCGTTCCGCCGTAGCTGCCCGAATGCAGGTCCATGGCCGGGCCGGTGACCTTGATTTCCATGTAACACAGACCCTTGAGGCTGTAGCAGATGCCCGGCGTGGTTTCGTTGTACAGGGTGGTGTCGGAAATGACCACCGCGTCACAGGCCAACTTGTCGGGGTGGGCCTCGGTGTACCGGTAGATGCTTTGGCCGCCGCATTCCTCCTCGCCCTCGATGATGAATTTCACGTTCACCGGCAGTTCCTGGCCGGTTTTGACATAGGCTTCGAGCGCCTTGAAATGGGCATAGAGTTGCCCCTTGTCGTCGCTGGAACCGCGAGCGTACAGCACGCCGTCGTTGATGACCGGTTCAAACGGGGGATGGGTCCACAACTCCAAAGGATCCACGGGCTGCACATCGTAGTGTCCGTAGAACAACAGGGTCTTGCGCTCAGGCCGAAGCTCGCTGGCGGCGAACACCAGGGGGTGGCCGCCCAGGTCGATGGTTTCGACCTGCATGCCGAGGGCCTTCAACTCCGCGGCGACGAAAGTCCCGGCGCGTTTGACATCCTCTTTGTGTGCAAGCTGGGAACTCACACTCGGTATGCGCAGAAAATCACAGAGTTGGGCGAGGTGTTCCTGACGGTTAACATCGAGGTAGTTGAGAACCTTTTCGCTGGCCATGGTGGCCTCCTTCTGGTAGCTTATCCATGCCTGCGGGCCTGGATGATGTATTTCCAGTAATAATCCTGCAGAAAACTACTCTTGACAGCTTCGGGTGTCGAGGCGATTGTGACGCGGCTCAGTGAACCCGGGTATGACCTGGGGTTGCGACCGCGAATTCTGACTTTCCCGCTTACCGGCCGGAACCCGTGTGGCGTTGGCTACTTGGCAGGGAAAGGAACTCTTACCAAGGGAGGATCCCCCATGGCAGACATGATTATCAGCAAGAGCAAGACCAAGGAAGCCGTCAAGGACTGCAACGTTTCCGGTGAATTTTACGAGGCGCTGGACGTCAAGGTCAGGGCTATGATCAAGGCCGCCGAGAAGCGCGCCCTGGACAATGGTCGCAAGACCGTTCGTCCCCACGATCTGTAGAAATCCAACGGGGCCGGGTGCGGCCTTGACGGTTTTGATATCAGCGGGCTTTCTCCTTTCGGAGGGCCCGCTGTTTTCTTGCCGCCGTTGAACCCCGGCAGAGACACTTGCCTGTCTCCTTGTCAACCGGAGCTCCCACGTATTCGTGCATAATTTCCGTTTGTGCCTCAACCCGGCATTTTACCCAGGATTGTTCCTGGCCGACCTTTTGCTGCTGGGAGCGCCGGAGGTCCCATGGCAACGAGGATCAAAACCGGAGTTCTCCAGGGTATCGAGGGGCTGGCGGTTTCAGCCGAGGTCGATTTGAGCCGCGGTCTGCCGGGGTTCCACCTGGTCGGGCTACCCAACACCGAAGTACGGGAAAGCCGTGACCGCGTGCTGGCCGCTCTGCGCAACAGCGGAGTCCGGATTCCCCCCGGCAAGATCACGGTGAATTTGGCCCCGGCTGGAATCCGCAAGGAAGGTGCTTATTGTGACCTGGCCATTGCCGTGGGGGTCGTTGCCGCCGCCAAAGGGGTAGGCGGCGCCGGGCTGTCGGCACGCGGCGGGCCGGACGGGCGCCTGGAAGCTGTTTTTCTGGGGGAGCTGTCCCTGTTCGGCCAATTGCGTGCGCTCAAGGGGCTGCTTCCCATTCTGTTGTCTCTGACTGCGGATTATGGGCAGACCGTGGTGGTGCCGCGCTCCCAGGCTGCTGAAGCCCACCTGGCGCCGGGTTTCCAGGTGGTTGCAGCCTCATCCCTGGCCGAGGTTCTGGCCTGGGTGGAAACAGGCAGGATCCCGACTTCCAGGCAGGCACCGAGCCCCGCGGCGGGTGCGAAGGCTTCGCTTCATGAATTCGCCCAGGCCGTGGCCCAGGTTGCCTCCCTGGAAGGACAGCCGCTGGTCCGCAAGGCTGCTGTAATGGCGGCCGTGGGGCGGCACAATTTTCTGATGATGGGGCCCCCTGGTACGGGAAAGACTCGTCTGGCCCGTCTCTTGGGCAGGTTACAGCCGGATCTAACCGGGGGTCTGGCTCTGGAGGTGACCCGCATTCAAAGTGCGGCCGGTAGGACGCGGCCTGCCGGGCTGATTGTGCGACCCCCTTGGCGAGCTCCTCACCACACGACCACGCGCGCGGGGTTGGTCGGCGGAGGGCCCGGGCTTGCGCCCGGTGAAGTGACCCTGGCCCATGGCGGTATCCTGTTTCTGGATGAGCTGACGGAGTTCGCCCCCGGCGTCCTGGAAATCCTGCGCGAACCCCTGGAAGAAAGCCACATCACCATGGTGCGCGGTGGCGGGAGACGGACCTACCCGGCGGGTTTCCAGTTGATTGCGGCCATGAATCCCTGCCGCTGCGGTTTCCTGGGAAGCGGGATCAGATCCTGTCGGTGTAGCCCCGGTGATCGCGCCCGTCACCGCAGCCGCATCTCGGGGCCTTTGATGGATCGATTCGATGTCTTTGTTGAAGTTGGGCAATGGGCAGGTGACTTCTTGCGGCGGGATTCCGCACGGCCCCCTCAGGAAGGAGGGAGTTTGCGGGGCGCCGGTTGGCGCCAGAGGCCCACCGTGCAGGACTTCCGCCGGGCGCGGGAGCGCTTGTCCAGAGGCCGGCCGACCCCGTCATCGGAGGCTGTCCGGGTGCTGGATGAAGTGCGTGTGCCTTTAGGAATTTCCCTGCGGGGAGTGAACCGTTGCCTCAGGGTGGCCGGGACCCTGGCGGCTCTGGACGAAACCGAAGAAATCACCCCGGGTCAAGTGCGCGAAGCCCTGGAGTTCAGACGGGAGATTCTTGAACCTCCGGACTGAACTGTTCCGTAGAATTACTAAAAGGTCCCCTCGAAACCAATGGACAGATTCAGCGTGTTCATGGTCATGGATTTATAGCTGGAAACGGTCACCTCCTCAAAGCTGCCATCTTCCTCATTGGTCGGGAATTCCTCCAGGGGCACCAGGAGGGTTCCCTCGTGCAGGGAAAGGAAATTTTTCACAGGGGTCCATTGCAGGGTGTTGCGGTGAAACAGGGCCTCGATGCGGATGCTGATGAGGCTGTCGGCCAGGAGCCGGATACCTCCGCCGAAATTCAGGTCATTCGAAGCGGAGGAGCCGTCGTTGTAGTTGCTGTTCATGTCGTACCAGATCCGTCCTGCGCCGGCGGTCAGGTAGGGGTGAACCCTGCCACGGCCTTGCCCGGTGATGGCAAAAGGATAGATGACGGCATTGGCGCCGAACTGTACGGTCAGAAGGGAACGCGCTTCGGCGTCATATTCCCCCAGAGCCGGTTCCTCGAAATCGACGGGGGCTCCCGGTTCGTTCTTGCGACGATGACGGTTCGTGATGTTTGAAGTGTAATCTGCAAAGGAAAGGCCCCCGATTGCCTCAACAACGAACCAGCGCTGAAGGCTGTAACCCATTCGGAGCACGGGATTGAAAGCTGCGGCGCCCTGGATGTTCACATCACCCCAGTAAGTCGCCTGGTCATCGTATTTATAAATGATTTGCTTTTCTTCAAAAATGGGTTTGTTCAGGTCAAGCATCCCCAACGATAGGCTGAGGTCGATTCGCCCTTTCTGGAGGCTGGGATCCCATTTCTCAGCCTTGGCGTTTTCCTTTTCCAGGTTCCTCTTGGCCAACTCGTTGTCACGCAAGAGATGGAAAACACGGGGAGAGGGACTGTCCTGAGCCATGGCAAAGGAACCGACAAAAATGCATAGTCCGGCAACAAGGGCCGTCAGTGACTTTTGGGACATGAACTCGACTCCTGTCCGGGTCCGACCCGGTTAATGCGGGGAAGCGGCCTGTTGGCAACAATGATGATAATTTAAGGTGGCGGGTGCCCATATTCAACCCTTAACCCATATCATTCCTGTTCCCGCCGCCGCAGGCCAGCAGTCGCCGGGGGATCCAAGGGTTGGCGGCAAACGCTTGAATCCGTATATAATGGTTAATCCCGGCAGGAATGAAAGGCATGTCTTTGGCCCTGGTTGCTCTAAAAAAAATGTGCTCAAGCGGGCTGTCCCGAAAGGCTTTAATTCTGATTGCAGGTTTGCTGTGGATTCTGACCGAAGGATTCAGGCCCGTACTGGCCCAGGGTGATTTCGGGTTTCCCGGCGCCGTGGTGGTCCCCCTGGATTCGGCCACGGTCAGTGTCTCGGGGTTGCCCGGTCTGCCGGAGGCTTCGAGGTATCTTGCCGCCGGCACCCGAAGCGGATTCTTGAACTTGACCAAATTCAGGTCCGAGGTTGGGACGGTCGGTATCCTGGATCGCTACTTTCTGGGAGGTGTTCCGGTAGCGCTTGAATCCTACCCGGGTCCTGCCGGCAGCGCGCACCTGGTGGCCGCCCTGACCGGTCCCGACCGCTTGGTTTTTATGGATGTCCAGCCTTTTGCCCCGTATTTCACCGAGGTGCAGACTCTCGACCTGGAGGAGGACCCGGGGGATATCGGCGTGGTAAATTTCCCGGGCGGGACGGCGGTTGGTCTGGCGGTTTGCCTGCCGGGTATGGACAGGATCCTGATTCTAGGTAAGCAGGAACAGGGGTGGTCGGTCCAACAGGATCTGCCGACAGGCGACCGGCCCATCGCCCTGGCGGTGGGAGACCTGGACGGTGATGGCCTGGACGAGATCTATGTTTCCCAGCAGGGATTTCTTTCGGAGAACATCGGCGTTTTTCATCAGAACCAGCAGGCGGAGTTCAGTCGGGACGAGGCTTTCGTGCCCGGTTTCCTGCCCGGTCCCCTGGCCGTGTTCGATTTGGAGGGCGACGGGGCGCCGGAGCTGATTCTAGGCAGTGGCGATCAGCCCGTGGCTGCTGTGCTGGAATATGTGGGAGGAGGGTTGCGGGAGCGTGAATTGGTGAGCCTCAGCCTGCCGACAACCAGCCTGCATCCGGTGCGCATGGTCGACGGCAGTGTGGCCCTGATCTGTGCCAACACCGGCCGGGGACTGGTGGAATTCTCGAATTTCCG
Source organism: uncultured Fibrobacteraceae bacterium (assembly GCA_964545545.1). Classification (GTDB taxonomy): domain Bacteria; phylum Krumholzibacteriota; class Krumholzibacteriia; order LZORAL124-64-63; family LZORAL124-64-63; genus JAHJTW01. The sequence continues at coordinate 13,519 of CAZJGK010000025.1, forward strand.
TGATGGCACCTGGACTTTGCAGCCGCCCTATTATCCCGGGTGTTCTCCTGTGGATTGCCTGCCTCAGGATCTTAACGGGGACGGGTTGTGGGACCTGGTTTCGGTGGGGGATGTCGATGGTTTCACCATCATGTACGGCGATGGGTCCCCGGGATTCTGGGGCTATCCCGCCCTGCCCTTGAGCGGTGACCCCCTAGGTGTGGATGTGGCGGATGTGGATGGAAACGGAACTTCGGATGTCGTCGTCATCCACCGACTTTCTGCGACCGTGAGTATCTTTGACGGTTTGCCTGCAAGCAGGCTCGATGCGGTCGCGCGCAACGAAAATTTATCTTTTTCGCCGGGTCTGGTGGTGCCTTTCAAACGAACCGATACGTCCGTGATGCCCCTGGCGTTTTCGGACCCGGCGACCAACCGGATTGTGATTCTCGATCTTTCCCGACCGGGTCTGGTGCAAACCCTCGGCACGGTCGACGTCGGGACCCCTCCCGCGCGTTTGAAGGCCGCCGATGTGGACGCCGATGGCAACGATGATCTCCTGGTCTTGCTCGGCAATGTGGGTCAGGCCAGAATTCTATTCGGGGACGGCCAGGGAAATTTTCCGGTTGAGGTTTCGGTGGAAGGTTCCGGTTTCCCCAAGGATTTGGCCCTGTTGGATCTGAACGGAGACGGTTACCTGGATCTTGCCCTCAGCGACGGCTACAGCCAGGTGGTTTACCGGCTCAACCAGGGCGGCCGTTCATTCGGGCCGAGTCGTGGGGTGGAGGCCGGAACCGGCGTCGCCCAGCTTGCCTGTGGTGATCTTGACGGAGACAAGGACCGTGACCTGGTGGCGGTCAACGACGGGGATCAGAGCCTGACCCTGCTGGAAAACGACGGCCACGGCAACCTTGTGCCCCGCCTGGGTAATTATGGTCTCAGCAGCGCACCCGCGGGAATCGAAATGGGCGACGTCGATGGCGACGGTCGGTCGGAAATTCTGGTCAACTTGCGCCAGGCCGGGAAGATGGCCGTGGTGTTGGTGGCCGGGCCATGGGAATACGCCGTGACCCTGCCTTTCAACGTGGGCGCCAGGAATATTGCGGTATTCACCGACGGCGATTTCAACGTTGACGGCAAATCGGATATCCTGGCCCTTGACGCGTCCCTGCAACTGGGCCTGGTCATGCTCAACGAAATCCACACCCTTGTCGCGGTGGATCCGGGCGCCCTGGAGTTCACCTGTGCCGATCACGGGGCCATGGTTGCGGTGACCCCCGACCGCTCCGGCCCCTGGACCTTGGCCGCCAGGGGCAGCGGGGATTGGGTGGATCTGGCAGGCCCGGGCTGGTCGAGCCTGGGAGAGATGACCTACGAGCGTGGGACCTGGTTCTGGACTGCGGGCCCTGATTTTCCGGAATGGCTGCCCGGCGGGGATGCGGCGGGGCGGGTTTCCCTGCGCTTGACGGTGGGCTCGGGGCCGGATCAGGAAATCATGACCCGAAGCTGGGAAGATCCCTGCGCCAAGGATGGCCCACCGGTATTTTCACCCAATCTTGGCTGGGTTGAAAAGCCCTGGCCCAATCCCTTCAACCCGAACCTGGATCTGGCCGTTAAACTTGAACGGCCCGCCGAGCTATCCGTGCGGGTTTATGATCTGCGGGGACGGGTCATGGCCCAACTGTTCGACGGTCGGGCCCGGGCCGGGGTGCTCAGCCTGACCTGGGATGGCCGGGGCAACGGCAGGCCCGCTCCATCAGGCGTCTACCTGATCCGGGCGGCGACGGATTCGGATCAACTTCTTGCCAAGGTCATTCTGGCGCGATGATCCGCTCAAACCTGCCCGGCAGCGGGCAGGCGCCGCACTTCTTCTTCCAGCTGGACGCCGAATTTTTCCTGGACCGCATCGCGCATGCGGGCCGCCAACCTGGAGATGTCACGGCTGGTGGCATGGCCGGTGTTGACAATGATGTTGGCGTGCTTGCCCCAAACCCTGGCGTCACCCTCGTTCATGGTCCTGGCGCCGACGATGTCGAGCAGCTTTCCCGCAGCCCGGCGCCGTTCACCGGGATTCAGGGGCGGCAGGTTGCGGAACCAACTGCCCGCACAGGGCATGTCCACCGGATGCTTGGCCCGGCGGTCAGCGATATGCTCGGCCCGAATCCGGCGGGCGGCGGCCACGTCCCCCGCCGCCAGACGCAAGGTGACACCCAGAAGGACTGTTCCGGTCTCCCGCAGGCTGGTGATCCGGTACTGGAAGCCGAAGTCGTCGGGGTCCAGGGTCTCCAGCCGGCCCTCGGGAGTCAGCACACGGGCCCTGGCCACGAATTCCCCGATCTCATGGCCGTAGCAGCCGGCATTGCCCATGATCGCGCCGCCGAGGGTGCCGGGAATTCCCGAGGCGAATTCCAGCCCCGTCAAATCCGCGTCCAGACTGCGGACAATGAGGTCGTCGAAGGCTAGGCCTGCGCCGGCGGTGATCGTTCCGTCATCAACGGTGAACGAATCGATTTCGATCCTGAAGATAAGGCCCCGATACCCCTCGTCCTGGGCCAGCACATTGCTGCCGGCCCCCAGAATGTAGTAGGGGAGACCGCTTTTTCTGGCCAGGGCATGGAACCGCAGAGCGATCTGCGGTGTAGTGATGCGGCAAACCAGTGCTGCGGGTCCGCCAACCTTCAAGGTCGTCAGTTCGCTCAAGGGAACGGCCGGAGCGACCAGTGGCGCCAGGTCAGGCGGCAGAACTGGATTGGAAAAATTCATGGCCATGGTTGCGGTTCCTGTTTCCGGGGTTGGTGACACAATGGGGCAAGGGATGTCCGCCGTCAACCGGGAGCCGGTCCGGGTTTGGCAACCACGTCGTGGTGGGATACCTTGGGCGGTGTGATCGCCAATGTTTTGCGGGCGTGCGCGCCCGTCCAATTCCCGAGAGTGGTTTTGTGCAGGATCAACGGGTCATCCAGGTTGCTTTGGTCGTCTCCCTGTTGCTGCATGTGGCGCTGGTGGGCGCGACGTGGCATATGTCGTTGCTGCCGCGTGCTGATAAGGATGCCCCTGCGGCGACGAATGACGATGTGCAGATGATCCTGCTGCCGCCTGAAACTCCGGCGCAGAAGAAAGCCGCCCTGGACATGCCCAAGGCCTATACCGAGATCCCGGACCGGCAAGCCAGCGCCACGGCGCCCGACAAGGCGGATTACCTGGCGTTGCATCATTCCCTGGCGGCGGACAACGTCCTGGGCGGGGACTCGGATCAGCCGTCGGCCCAGAAGAAGTGGATCACTGATCAGGTCCAGATCAGGCGGGAAGATCTTGCGGGAGCCGAAGGGGTGAAGGTCACGGATCCGGTTACGGCGGCCATTCAGGCTCCGCAGGGCGTGCAGCCGGACAAGCCCGGGGACAACCGCAGCACCGAGCCCCGCAGCGTGCGGGAAAGCGATGACACCGCGGGGGCGGGACGCTGGGCCCTGGCCGATCCCCGCGAGGGTGTGCCATCAAAAACCGATTCGCCGCGGGACCCCAAACGCGGGGAACAGGGACCCGACAGCCCGGATCTGAAAAAATGGTGGAACAGCCCGGAACCGTCCATCCTCAAACAGGGCAAGCAGGGGGAGGACGGAGACCGGGGATTCGACTTCGATCAGGCCGCCCGCGGCAAGGTGACATCGGGGGTGGCCATCGACGGCGACTTCAGCCTGAATACCTACGAATGGGATTACGCTCCGTGGATGCATCGCTTCACCAACGAATTGTACCGGCACTGGGTGCCACCCTATGCCTACAAGCTGGGAATCCTTACCGGCCATACGGTCATCAAGCTGGTGATCGCCCGCAACGGGTCGATCACCTCCCTTACGGTTCTGGAAACCGAGGGGCACGAATCCCTGCACCGGGCGTCGGTGGACGCGTTGAAGGCTTTTGCTCCCTACGCACCCCTTCCCCCGCACTTTCCCGAAGAGAATCTTGTGATCACCCTGGGACTCTACTATCCTGCGTTGCAACGTTGAATCAAACCCCGGGCGGCGCGTGGCGCCCGGAACGGAGGCCTGAACACCTATGTGGGAAATGATACTGGCGGGCCGCTACATGATGCTGCCCATCGGCTTGGCATCGTTGATCGGATTGGCGGTCCTGCTGGAAAGGGCCTATGTGCTGCGCGCGGGACACATCATCGTTCCGGAAATCGCCGAGGCCGTGGAGACCCTGGGGGTGGGCCGGGACCTGAAGGTGGCCTACGCCATTTGTGAGCGCCGCCCCGGGCCGTTCGCCAACGTGGTGACCACGGGTCTGGACCACGCGGACAGCGACTGGACCATCATCCGGGACGTCATCCAGGAGGCGGGCCGCCAGGAGGGTGTCCGGCTGACGCGGCGCCTGGGTATGCTCGAAACCGTCGCCGCCGTGGCGCCCCTGCTGGGCCTGCTGGGCACGGTGCTGGGCATGATCCGTGTTTTCACCACCATTTCGGCCGCCGGTATGGGTAATCCCGAGACCCTTTCCAGCGGGATCAGCGAGGCCATGGTGACCACGGCCGCGGGATTGTTCATCGGTATTCCCAGCCTGGTCGCCTATAACTGGTTGAACGGACGCGCGGATAATATCATCTTTCAGTTGGAATTCTACGCGGCCAAGGTGTTGGATACACTGCGCAAGAGGCAGGAAACAGCCAAGGACGTGAACGGGTTGACGGACGAAAGCGGCTCGCGATGAACTTCAGGCCCGAACGCAAGGGTCGCGGTCTGATCATCAATGTCACATCGTTGATCGATGTGATGTTTCTGATGCTGATCTTTTTCATGGTCTCGTCGACGTTCAAGAACCAACCGGCCATCAACCTGGTGTTGCCCCGGTCGGCGACAGCCACCGAGACCCCGACCACCCCGACGGTGATCTACCTGACCCGGCAGGGTGAAGTTTTCGTCAATGATGCCCCCGTTGCGCGCGCGGATCTGCTCCGGACGCTCGACCAGTTGCAGGCCGGCACGGGGCAGGACTCCATCGTTTTGAGCGCCGACGAGAAGGCCACGCACGGGGATGTGGTGGCCCTGATAGATATCCTGAAGAAGAGCGGCTTTACCCGGGTCAGTATCTCCGCCCGGGTCGCCGCTCCGTGATCTGAAAGGTGAACCATTGCTAGGAAGACACATGGAAAGTCCTCGCCGACGGATGATTCTCGTGCTGGCCGGTGTGTGCGTGCTCGCCTTGTTGCTGGCGGTGGCCGGCTGCACCAGTGACTCGCCCAATGGCGTGGGCTCAAGCCTGGACCAAACGGATTTCGACGTTGTCCTGCATCCCCTGGCGGCCGATCAGGCTGCAGGTTTTTCCGCGCTGGATATCCAGGATCCCGCGATCCCCGTGAATCAGCAGGAAGTCCTCTATCTGGGTAATCAGCAGGGAACGTCTTCTTCGATCCTCGTCAATTTCAACTTTGATGATGTGTTCGGTGAGGATTTTCCCGACTCTATTTTTACCCTGGAAAACATCAAGACGGTCAGGTTGAGCCTGACCAAGCTCTCCTTCTACGGAACAGCTCAAGTTGATACGGCCGCGGTACCCGGGAAAACCGAGGTGTCAAAAATCTACTACAGCTTCAAGGCGCTGGACGCGCCTTTTGACACCACGGCCTTCCCCGGGGCGATTCCAGCCCATCAGGAGGTCGAACTGACCGCGGGTGCCTTGCCCCTTCTGATTGAAGGCAAGGAACCCTTCATTCCCCTGGATACAGTGGATTTCCTGGACTGGTTGTCCACCGGCGGTACGCGGGGTTTCCTGATTTCGGAGGCTTTCGGCAGTGATCCCGGCCTGGTGGGATTCGCTTCCCGCGAGCTTAACCATTATAACCAGCTGGATGATGTGGCTGTCGGCACCGTGGTGGCGCCCAATCTGGTTGTGGATTTCAACGACGAGGAAGTCAATTTCCTGCTGCCCCCTGTGGCTGATACCAGCACCTTCGACGAAATCGGACCCGTACCCACAGACCCGGACCAGCAGATTATTCTGCGCACAGGGCTGCGTTCGTATCCCGTCTTCCGGTTTGATTTCTCGGAGCTCCCGGCCAACGCCTTCATCAACCGCGCCGTCTTGGATCTGACCAATGATATCACCAAGAGTTTCGGGAACCTCCATTCCCTGGTCATCAGCGAGCTGCCGGTGGATATGTACCGGGAACCGGCCGACACCCTGACCCTCGACGAGCTCGGGGGTGCCGTTTATGTGGTGACCGGACAGACGAGCATCGATCCCGCCCTCCACGAGGATTTGCGTTTCGACGTGACACAGGCCGTCCAGCGCCTGGCCAACCACGTGTACGAAGGGGAACGAGGTCTGGTCATGACCGCCGGTGAAGATTTTGCTCCCACGTATGATCAGGGCTCCATTGATCCCGAATTCTACTTCTCCCAGTTCGACTTCATGGGTTTCGGAGCCCCGGATTCCCTGCGGCCGAGGCTGGAGATCACCTACTCCCTCTCCGACGACATCAGCGGGGAGGACCAATGATGAAACATTCTACCCTGCTTGCCATGGCCATGATTCTGAGCCTGACCGGTGTGGCCGCGGCCCAGACGCCGCTGGCCCTGACCAATATCGGCCAGCGTCTGGACAATGAGGACGCCCGCATGATCGGCCGCGGGGGTTGGGGCATGGCGGTCGTCGATTCCACCAATCCCGGTTTCAAGAACCTGGCGTCCCTTTATTCGGTGCGGAAAGTCGTGCTGAAATTTACCGCCTTCGGGGACCATACGGTTTCCAAGGACAGCCACGGGGATCGCACCACGGAACGGGTTTTCACGCCCGATATCAGGGTCGCCCTGCCGGTGATCAAGGGACGATTGGCGGTGACGGCCGGTTTCGTCGTGGACCGTTCTACCCAGTACGACAGCAGCGTGGACACAACCTGGAGCGTCTGGGATGAAGATCTCACCGGTCAGGTCCAGTTTCTGCGCGACGGCAGCACCTTTCGGGTGCCGTTCGGGGTTGCGTTCTCGCCGTGGCGGGGGATGAGTCTGGCCGCCGCCTTGAACATGCAGCGGGGAACCTTGCGCGAAAGCCTTTACAACTTGTTCCGGGAACCGGCCAACATCAACGGGCTGCCAATGTACCAGACCAACCTGCTGGTGCAGGAAGACCAGTACACCGGAACCAGCGCGACCCTTTCCGCTTTGCTGTCTCCCTGGCGGCGAGTGCGGGTCGGCTTTTCCTATACGCCGGCCTACGATCTGGATGTCGGACGCAAGCTGGAGATGGGGGGCGTCTCCAGGCGGGTCAATTCGTCCTTGACCCTGGGCATGCCCGCGGAATTGTGTGCGGGGATCGGCATGGATGTGCGTGGCCGGTGGCGGATCGGAGCCGATTATCAACGACAGGATTTCGGAGATTTTTCCGGCCGGGATGACTGGGCCCGAGATATGGACACCGAGCATTCCCTGGCGGTCGGTCTGGAGCGGCAAAGGGCTCATGAGCGGCGTGGCGGTTGGGACAATTTGCCCTTGCGGCTGGGTGTCAGGTCCCGTACCTGGGCTTATAGCGTGGGGGGGCAACCGGTCCATGAAACCACCTTCAGCGCCGGGACGGGTTTCCCTTTCCAGAAGAATCTGGGACAATTGGATGTGGCCTTTTCCTACAGTCTTGTGGGCGACCTGCAGGACAACGGCATGCAAAGCCGGGTCATGCGGTTGACCATCTCGGTCACGGGACTTGAAAAATGGTGGTAGACCCGGTGTCTCGATCCGGGCCAAAATGCAACAAGGGAGTCATGGCATGCGCAAGATGATCATTATCGGCAGTCTCGTGGTTTTGGGCGTTTGCTCGGCCCTTGTGGCCGGTTGCAAGGACAACATGCCGGTGTCGGATTTGGAGCGGTTCCTGGCGCATACCGACAAACTCCAGGGCAAGGCGCTCGACGATACCATGCGTTCCTTCCTGGGCCAGGGGGTGCCGAATGCCGTTTACGCCAACTATCTGCTGGGAAACCGGTTCTACGCCGCGGCCACCGACAGCGCCCAGAAAAGTGGGTGGGGCTCAACGGGTGCGAGCGCCCTGCTGGACAGCGCGGAATTCTATCTGACGCGGGCGGTCAGCCTGGATTCCACCTTCATCGAAGGCCTGGTGAATCTGGGCTCCCTGTGGGATGACCGCAGCCAGCAGATGGCTCCGCGGGCCAAGACTGATGAGCGGATGGCCAAGGCGGAAAGTTATTATAACCAGGCCATGCGGGTCGACCCGTACGATGAAAAAGCCCGCTGCAACCTGGGATCGCTTTATCTGCGTCAGCACAAGACCCAGGAGGCCGAAAACGAGTTCAAGGGTGTCATTGAACACAATCCCCACAGCGCCCTGGGGCACTATAATCTTGCCATCATGTTCGCCGAAGCCAAGATCTATCGCGAGGCCGAAGCGGAATGGAAGCTGGCCTCCAAATATGATCCTGACGGGGACATCGGCAACCGTTCGCGGGATAACATCAAGATCGTCCACGACCTGATGAATGCTCCTGTTCCCGACAAACTGAAAAAATGATTTTTCCGCTGGAGATCCCCGCACCTGTGCGACGACTGTTGCCGCCGGGTACGGGGGTCCTGCTGGGCATCAGCGGGGGGGTTGACAGCGCCGTCACCCTGGCCATGCTCAGTGCCCTGGACTGCGATGTTCAATGTGTAACCTTCAAGAACATCTGCTTCGCGGAGACCGATTTCCTGGCCCCGGCCACGGCCTGTTGCTCCCTTGATGCTGTGGCTGACGCCCGCCGGCAAGCCAAGCGTTTCGGCGCCCAGCACTGGGTCGGCAACATCGAGGAACCTTTCCGGTCCGGGGTCATTGAACCCTTCATCGCCGAATACGTGGCTGGGCGGACACCCAATCCCTGCCTGCGCTGCAACAGCGACCTGCGATTTCCCGAACTTGTCCGCTTGGCCACGCGACAGGGTTGTGCCTTCGCCGCGACGGGACATTATGCGCGTTTGGATCATGGTGCTGCGCCGGGTGGTGAAACACTGCTGTTGAAGGGCCTGGATGACACCAAGGACCAGTCCTATTTCCTGCACCGGGTTGACCGGAAGCTCTGGGGCGGGCTCGTGTTTCCCCTGGGCTGGTATGCCAAATCCGAGGTCCGGCGTGCCGCGCGCGAACTGGGCCTCGATGTGGCCGGGAAAGCCGACAGCCAGGAGATCTGTTTTGTTCCTGATGACGACCGCACGGGCCTGTTTTCCGAACTGATTGCCAGAGGGGATGCGGCCACGTTGCCCGGTGAGATCGTGGATACCTCAGGCCGGGTCCTGGGCCACCACCGGGGCCTGATCCATTACACCGTAGGGCAAAGGCGGGGCTTGGGCGTGGCCGCCCCGCAACCGCTGTACGTGCTGGCCTTGGATCTTGCGGGTCAGCGGTTGGTGGTCGGCGGTCGTGAAGAATTGGCCATGACCACCATCAGCGGAGACATGTGGTTGGCCGCGGTGGCGGGATTGCCTGCCCGCTGGGCCGTCGGTGAGAACTTGGACGGTCTTGTCGCCGACAAGGTGACGCTGCGCATCCGGCATCGCCATCGGGGTGCGGCGGTGGCCCGGTGGGAACAGGACGGGGACAGACTCGAAGTCGTCCTGGCTGAACCCGTCCAGGGAGCGGCTCCGGGTCAGGGCATGGTCCTGTACGCCGACGATGTGGTGTTGGGCGGAGCGCGCATTCTGGCGTCCGGTTCTTGAGGAGGTTGTGGTGAAATTTTCCCGCCTGTGGTTTGTCCCCGGTCTGTTGCTGGGTGTCCTGGTCCTGTTGGTGGTGCTGGGGCCCTACCTGGTACCTGCCGACAAGATGGCGGATTTCCTGTCGCAAAAAGTGACCGCAACGACGGGTGCCGAGGTCAAACTGGGCACGGCCCGCGTGCGTTTCTGGCCCCGGGTGCATCTTGCCCTGGGCGCCGGGACTTTGGCGGGCAAGACGGGGACCGGCGCGGTGACAAACGCCAGCTGGCGGTCCCTGGATCTGGACCTCGCTTTGGGACCGTTGCTGCGGAGCCGTCTGGAGGTGGGGACGCTCGACATCCGGGGTTTGGATCTGGAAGGCCGATCCCCCGGACACACCTACGCCCTGACCTCGGCCCGGGTCAGGGGCCGGGATTTTCAACTCCCTCTCCAGGATGATGCGGGCGGGGATCTTGCGCCTGCCAGCCTGTTCCTGCCGTTCGATCTTGACGGGGAGAGTTTTGTCTTCGATGGCATGAAATTCCGGGATGTCCGGGCGGAGGGAGTGGCGGACTCCATGTCCCTTGATCTCCAGAGTGTGCACGGCACCTTGGCAACGGGAAAGGTCAGCGGGTCCGCAAAGGTGATGTGGGAGCAGGGATCGCCTCTGCCGGTGACGTTTGCGGCGCAGGTGTCCGCCGTACCTGCCGCTGCGCTCCTGGCGGATTTGGCGCCTGAACTCGGTTCGCGGTGGGAGGGTGATCTGGACGGCGAGGTCTCCGGCAAGTGCCTGATTCAAGACGGTATGTTGGTGCCGGATTCCCTGGATCTGGACGGTCGGGGGATCAGTACCGCAGGCGTTCTTCATGCCGGGGACTGGTTGGAGGGAATCACCGGTTATCTGGGGAAACGGCAGGATCTCAAGGATATCCGCTACCGCCAGCTGGATCAGTCTTTTGCGATTCGTGGCGGTCGGTGCCAGGTGAAGCTGGCAATCAAGGGCCCGGATACCGATTGGTCGGGGTCCGGCTGGGTGGGGCTGGATGGTACCCTGGATCTGGGGTTGCTGGTGACTCTGCCTGCGGATTTTACTCCTGATCTGGGTGGCCTGACTCTGCTGGCATCCTCGTTGAAGGACAAGAATGGGCGCATGACCCTGGCCCTGAAAATCCAGGGGCAGGCCGCCAAACCCAGGGTGGCCCTGGACCTTGACCGGACCCTGAAAGGGGCTGCGGGTGATCCCGGTTCGGCTCTGGGAAAAGGGTTGGGCGGTTTGCTTGACAAATGGAAGGTCAGGTAGTACCGTGCCTTACCGCCGCTGGCGCGGGCCCGGGAATCCGGCCCCCGGTGGAATGCATCGTGCAAACCAAAAGCCGGAGGGCTAGTCCTAATTGGTAAGGCAGCGGTCTTGAAAACCGCCGGGTGAAAACCCTTGGGGGTTCGAGTCCCCCGCCCTCCGCCAGGTTTGGAGAGGTGGCCGAGCGGCTTAAGGCGCACGCCTGCTAAGCGTGTGTGGGGAAACTCACCGAGGGTTCGAATCCCTCCCTCTCCGCCAGTTTGCCGTGGCCTTGTGAGCCACGTATATTTCGAACAAGGTGCGCCCATAGCTCAACTGGATAGAGCGTCTGGCTACGGACCAGGAGGCTGGGGGTTCGAGTCCTCCTGGGCGTACCAATTCGAAAATAGTAAAGGCCCTGCCTGATCGGCGGGGCCTTTCTGCGTCAGGATATACGGTCGTCGGAGTTGTGCAGAAGATTATTCAGGGCATTGAGCAGTTGCATGCGGGAAAAGGGCTTGACCAGCAGGGGGCCGGGCAGGGCGGTGTTCCCGGATCCGGGAACTCCCTCCGGGTCAAACCCGGTCATGAAAAGGGTCGGGATGTCCGGGCCAATTTCCGCGATGGCGGCGTGGATCTTACGGCCGCTTTTTCCCGGCAATACAAGATCCAGCAACACGGCATCGATGCGCCCCGTGTTGTTGCGTACCAAATCCAGAGCGGCGCTGCCTTCACTTGCGGTCAGCACCTTGTATCCGGAGTTCGTCAGGATACGGGCCGTCATTTCCAACACCAGATCTTCATCTTCGACCACCAGGATGGTTTCGCCATGGCCAGTGGGGGCCGTGGCGTGTTCTGGTGCACGGTGCAGGACAGGCTTGGTGTCCGGACGCAAGTAAATGGCGAAGGTCGCGCCCTCGCCCGGGGTGCTGTCCAGATGGACGAATCCATCGTGTTGCCTGGTTATGCCATACACGGTGGCCAAGCCCAGACCGGTGCCTTTGCCCGTGGTCCGGGTGGTGAAGAAGGGTTCGAATACCTTGTCCTGGATCTCGGGGGAAATGCCCACGCCGCTGTCCTGTACGGTCAGGCGGAGCCAGACACCGGGCCGGGCCCAAGGCGGATATTCGGAACCGTCCTCGCCGAATTTCACCAAGGCGATGGCAATGGTCAGGCGGCCTGACCCGGACATGGCCTCTCTGGCGTTGAGGCAGAGGTTCATAAGAATTTGTTCGATCTGTCCGGGATCGGCGCTGACCACCGCAGGGCCGTTGTTAGGCCGTATTTCCAGTGTGATGCCCTTGCCCAGCATGCTCATGAGCATGGGGCGCATGTTGGCCACGGTCTCGTTCAGGTCCAGGGGGATGGTCAGGGCATTCTGGTGGCTGCTGAAGGCCAGGATCTGGCTCGTCAGGGTGGCCGCACGTTCGGCAGCCTTGTGGGCCTGCTCCAGGTCCCGGTGGGTGGGAGAGTCCGCGGGCAAATCTTCCAGGGCAAATTCCAGGTTTCCCTGGATAGCCTGGATGATGTTGTTGAAGTCATGGGCGATGCCGCCTGCCAGCTGGCCCACGGCCTGCAATTTCTGGGACTGGCGCAGCTGGTCTTCCAGCAGGCGCCGGTCCTGGATGTCGCGGCCAACGCTGACCATGCCGTCCAGATCCCTGCTTTCACTGCACAGGGAAGCGATGGTCCACTGGGTCCAGCGGTATCCGCTCGGGGTTGCCATGCGGACCTCGAATTGTTCCCTTTCCGATCCGGCGCGGATGCTTTGTTGGGCCTCGATGACGGCCTGTCTGTCATCTGGGTGTGCGCAGGCTGAGAGTTCGCCCCCGAAAATATCCGCGGATTTTTGGCCCAGAAAATCCAGGAATGACGGGCTGGAAAACACCACGGAACCATCGGGGCCCACGGTGACGACCATGTCGGCGATGTTGTCCACCAGAACCCGGTAGCCTTCCCGGCTGTTTCGCAGCGCCCCGATCCCCAGCAGGTAGGCGCGCAGCAGCACGGTGAGCATGATGATCAGCAGGCCGCCGCCCAGGGCCAGGATTTCGTCCGGTCCCAAGGCATGGTGGCCCAGGCGCTCGGGCGTTGGCGCCAGACGCAACAGCCAATCGTAGTTGAGGATGTGCACGGGGTATTCCCGCGTGAAAGCTGGGGGCCACTCGGAGTGAAACCCTTCCAGGGAATGGTAGGCGACGGTCCCGTTTTCAGCGAAGAGCCCGATGTCGAAACGTTCTCGCAGGCTCTTTTCGTGCAAACATCCGGTCACGAGCTTTTCCAGGGAAAAGACCCCGTTGATATAACCAAGAATTTTACCGTCGGTTGTAAGGATGGGGCAGTAGGTAGCGAAGCCGGGTTTGCCCTGAAGCAGGTTGAGGATGGGAGTGCGGATCAGGAATTTTTGGCGATGGGCCTGGTTCAGGGCCGTGACCACCGCCTTGTCCGGGTGCAGGTGCAGGTCCTTGCCCAGGGCCGCCTGGTTGCCCTCGACCGGGTAGATGATCGTGATGATGTAATCGGGGTCGATGAAGTTCAGGGCCTGGAAACCGGGGAAAGCCGCGGTGATGTCGTGGGCTCTTTTGCGGAAGTCGTCAGGGTTTCGGACGGGATCGAGGTCATCCATGTTGGCCAGCAGATCGACGACGGCGATCCGGCTGTGGATCCAGGATTCCAGACGCATTTTGATCTGCTCGGCCGCCACGTTCGTTTCGGCCTGCAGGGTTCCGGTCTCCATGTTTTCGGCCGTGCGCCACAGAAACCAGATGCTGGCCGCGCAGACCAGGAAAAAGCCCAAAGGAAACCAGAAAGCTAGGGGAGAATCCGGCTTTGGCTTGTGGTTTGGATTGATGGAGGGCATACCGTCTCCGGGTTTTCGGGATGGGGCCTCTGTCCGTTTTCATCATAGAGGATAGGGAACGTGCTGCCAAGTTCAGTATTGAAGTCAATCCTGGTGCGCCTCCCCGGATCATCGTGTATGGTGTCGGGATTCGGAATCACCCGGTTCGCCAGCGAAAGGTAGCCATGGTCCCCTCAGATCAGTCCGCCCCTGGGACATTCACCTCCTCCGGCAACCGCAGGCGGTCCCTGTCCGGGATTGTCTGCCTCAGTGTCCTGCTGGCTCTTGTCCGGGGCACCGTGTTTGCCGACATGATTCCCCTGCGGGAGATCGTACCCGGCATGACCGGTTACGGCTTGACGGTGTTCGCGGGGGATAAGGTCGATACTTTCGGAGTGAAGGTCATCGGTGTGCAGGACAAGACCCGGGTGGCAGGCAGCATGATCCTGGTCGAGATCTCGGGCCATGACCTGGCCAATTCAGGGATTGCCCAGGGCATGAGCGGCAGTCCGATCTTCCTGGACGGAAGGTTGGCGGGAGCTCTCGCCTTGGGCTGGGGCGGGGCGCTGCGGCCCCTGGCGGGGGTCACTCCGGCCGCCGAGATGCTGTCCCTGCCCACCGATCCGGTTGACCCGGTGACCGCCACCGCGCTTTTGCCGCCCGCGCCGGCATCCCTGGTTCCGGCCGGTGCCGGTCGTGGGGTTATCGCGGCCCTGGGCTGGGATGTGCCCCCACCGACGGCAGAGAGCGGTCGCGCCTGGCCGGACGCCAACGATCTGCTCCTGGACCTGCTGCCCGAGTTGAAAACCGCAGGCACGGGAAAGGGCTTGCCGGAGGGTTGGGTCATCCGGCTGCCGGGAGAACAGGCCCAGAGCGCCGGCACGGGGGGATCCGGACCCGGGACGTTGCGCCTTGTTCCCGGTTCGTCCTGTGCGGTTCCCCTGATCATGGGGGATGCCCTGCTGGGCGTGATCGGGACCACGACCTGGGTTGAAGGCGACGATGTTTTCATGATGGGACACCCCTTCTTGCAGCGGGGACCGGTGTGCTGGCCGCTGGCGTCCGCCAAGGTTCTGACGGTGCTTCCCAGTCGCCAGATGTCCTTCAAGATGGCGGGGATCGGCTCGGTGGTGGGATCGGTCTATCACGATCAGCGCTCGGGATTGACCGGCAGGATGGGCCCGGGACCCCGCATGGTGCCGGTCACAGCCACCGTTCGCGGCGGGGCGGGTAATCGTGACTACCGGTTCAAGGTCGTCGATGATCCCTCCTTGACGCCGGCCTTGGTGTTCTGGTGCCTCTACAATTCTTTGCTGGTGCAGGGGGATGATGCCAGCCAGCAGACCATTCGTTACCGGGTGGTCGCCCGCTGGGAGGGAGATCCCGGGCTGGCGGCCGCTCCCCTTGAATTGACGGGGATCGCTGTGGGACCAGGAGGAGCCCAGGGTCTTGCTGCGGCCTGGATGGCGCCGCTGGCCATGTTGATGAACAACAGCGACCGCCGTGTGGTTTTGGCGGGTATCGAGGCGGAGTTCATGCTGGATCGACCGGCGGCCGTGGCCGCCATCACGGGGCTGGATGCCCCTGGTGTGCTGGCCCGGGGCGAGCGTTCCCTGACCTGCACGGTGCATGTCCAGCCCCGGCGCGGACCTGGGCAGACCCAAACCGTGACCCTGCCCCTGCCGCCTTATCTGCCGCCGGGGCCGTACCGCCTGGTGGCGGCCAGCGCCGCCGATCTGTTCGCTCTGGAAATCCAGCGGCTGGGGGGGGCCCCGCCTGTAGATACGCTGCATGACCTTGTGCGTCTGTTGCGCCGGCCGCGATCACCGGATCACTTGGTCGTCGCCTTGGTTGCTCCCGGTGGCGGAGTTGTCGTCGATGGCCGGGAAATGCCCAACCTGCCGGGAAGCCGAATGCGTCTGCTCGAATCCGGCGACCCGACCATCAGCCGACCATTGGCGGAACTTCCCGCGCGCATATCGTTGCCGCTGGATTGGGCCCTGCACGGATCGGCTGTGCGGAATTTGACCATTGAAGCCGGGGTTGGGCGATATACGGCCCGGCCGCGCCCCTGATGTCGCCGTACCTGGAGGTAGTCATGTTCCCCATCATTCCCGAGCTGTGGCACCGGTTTTTGCGAGCGGCACGGTTTCCGGCTCTGGTGATCATCTTGCTCTTCCTGGCCCTGTCTGCGGGCGCCGCCGGGCCGCTCTACTGGGACATGCCCGACGGTCGGCCTTTTACCGCGTGCAACCTGGAAGGAGTTAAGATCACCGCGGACGGGTATCTTGGGCCGGGCTTGCCGCGCGGGGAGAGAGTCGAGCTCAACGAGGACGTGGTCTGGACCACGGTTTCCGACGGCAAGGGCGGATTTTTTCTGGGCACCGGTAATCACGGCCGCATCCTGTGGCTGAACGCCAAGGGTGACCTTTTTACCTGGGCCGATCTGGATTGTGATGAAGTTCTGAGCCTGGAGGTCTTGTCTGACGGACGGGTTGTTGCCGGCTGTGAACCGGACGGGCAGGTGTTCCTGGTCGGCGGGGATGCCAAGGCCAAGGCCGTGGGCAAGATCGGTGGCGGTTATATCTGGGCCATGACCCGCGATGACCGGGGGCTCATCTACCTGGCCACCGGCAGTCCGGCCGCTTTGAGCGTGCTGGACCCGGCTCAAGGCACGTTGAATCAGTTGACGACCTTTCCCGCCGAGAATGCCCTGGATGTCGCCGTCACCGACAACGGTGAGCTCCTGGTTGCCACCCAGGGTCCCGGGTTGGTGTACAGGTTGGATCCTGCTCACCCTGATCACGTGGCGGTTGTGCTCCAGGCGGCCCAGGGCGAGGTGAATACTCTGGTGCGCGGCCCCGGCGGCGGGTTTTGTGCGCTGGCGGTGAATTCCGAGCAGTCGGATCTGGATGTGGCCTTGGGTTCTGCGGTCAACCCGCCCCGCGGAGCGCCGCCCAGATCGGTGGTGATGATCCCGGGCGCCGAGGCCGGACAGCGTGCGAAAGTTCCCAGCGCCGCTCTCTATGACCTGGAAAGTCCCATCTCACCCGCCGTGATCTGGTCCGGAAACCTGGATTTGATTGCCGTGGTCCATGTTCCGGACCTGGGTTGGGTGGCCGGGGGGTTGCGCGGGAAGGATCAACCCCTGACGGTTCTTTACCGCCTGGTGCCGCCGGGCGACCGTGAGGTGCTTACCAGCTGGCAGGGGGGGGATATCGTGGTGCTGCAACCCGGCCAGGCTCCCGCCACCGTTGGCGTGGTTCAGGTCCATCCCAGCCGGTATGACGTCTTCGGTTCGGGGATCAAGGGCGACCGAACGGCCACCGGACCGGTGCTGGATGCGGGACGGCCCGTCGCTTGGGGCCGTTTGTCCTGGGCGGGCGATGCCACCGGCGGGAAATTGCGTTGGTCGGCCAGGACCGGAAATCGCGAGTTCGCCGACGAGAGCTGGAGCGACTGGTCCGGAGCATGGAGTGAAGAGAATCACCGGCTCGCCGTCCCCGCCGGTAGGTATTTGCAATGGCGGGTGGACTTTCCCCCGGGAATGGTCGCCAGCTCCATGCGTCTGACCGGTGTGACGGTCAGTGCCTGGGGAAAAAACCGGGCGCCGGTGATTACCGACTTCAGGCGCGAGAACCTTGAGGGCGTGCGCCAGGGCGGTCTCATGGCCCAGCGGCCCAATCTTACCCGCAATTTCGCGAGTGGGCTCAAGGCGGAATTCAACCGCGCCGAGACCCCCGCTCGCCCTCAGCCGGCCGAACGGGTAAAGCTGGGCAATGCGGTGGTGGTTTTTTCCTGGAAAGCCGATGATCCCGACCAGGATGGACTCGAGTACGTCCTGGCTTGCCGCAAACGGGGCGCTTCAGTGTGGCAGGATGTGGCCACCGGCAGCGACGCGCAACTGGACGCCTGGGATACGTCTTCGGTGCCCGACGGGATTTATGACGTCCGGCTCAAGGTCAGCGATAGCCCGGACAATCCAGCAGAAAACGTAATGAGCAGCGAGCGGGAATACGGCCCGGTCGTGGTGGACAACACGCCGCCGGAAATACTGGATCTGGCGGCGGATTATGCGGCCGGTGTTCTGGAGTTGAACTTCAAGGCCCAGGATGAGGCAAGCCCCCTGGCGGGTGCGTTTCTGGTCAACGCTGACGGCAGCAGGGAACGGCTCGATCCCCAGGACAGGATCTGCGACAGCACCCGGGAGGCTTTCACTTGCCGGCATCCCATTACCGGAGCGGACAACCCCCCGGCCTGGGTTCAGGTTGAGGTGCTTGATGCCCGGGGCAACCTTGGCGTCGGCAAGTGCCGGGTCAAGGGGGAGTGATGGCTGCGGACGGGGATTTTGCCGCCCACCTGAACTGGATGCGGGTGGCGCTCACAGAGGCCCGCCTGGCCGGGGAGCAGGGGGAAGTGCCGGTCGGGGCGGTCGTTGTGCGTGACGGGCGGATCATCGGCCGGGGGCGCAACCAGGTCGAGGGTCTCGGCGATCCCACGGCCCACGCCGAGATCCTGGCTCTGGGCGCCGCCGCGGGCGCCAGGTCGGACTGGCGTCTGAATGACGCCGCTCTCTACGTGACGCTCGAACCTTGCACCATGTGTGCGGGGGCCATTCTGCTGGCGAGGTTGGGGTGTTTGATCTTCGGCGCCAGCGATCCCCGGGCGGGGGCCGTGGTGTCCCGGGCCCGCTTGCTGGACGGCAATCCCTATGGCCACGGTGTGAAGGTGACCGGAGGTATCCTGGCTCCCGAATGCGGAGATCTTTTGCGGGATTTTTTCGCCCGCAAACGGGAGACCGCCCCCTGAAATCGAGAGTCCGGCCTTGTTGATTTTCCCGGGGGCCGGTGCTATATTGCTCGCCCTGTTCAGGCGGAGAGGTGCGAGAGTGGCTTAATCGGCACGATTGGAAATCGTGTGTGCCTCACGGTACCGAGGGTTCGAATCCCTCCCTCTCCGCCAGCGGCCATGGCCGCCGGCGAAGATCAGGATCGGGGAGAGGTGCCGGAGCGGTTGAACGGGGCGGTCTCGAAAACCGTTGAGCTCTTCGGAGTTCCCAGGGTTCGAATCCCTGCCTCTCCGCCAGATCCTGCTGTTGCCGGGAGCCGGTGGACAAACCGCTGATGCCGGCGCCCGGATACGGGCGCAGGATGGAATTCAAGGGTGGGGATGTAGCTCAGCTGGGAGAGCACTACGTTCGCAACGTAGGGGTCGTCGGTTCGAACCCGATCATCTCCACCACCTTATTGATCCGGTTGAACGGATCGAAGGCATGATGGGCCAGGCCCGGTGTGACGCCGGAGCACTAATTCCGTCAGGACTGGAAAGTAGCAGCGGTACGTTCCCTTCGACGTGTGCGCCGCCAGCCTGGCCCACCTTTTCCTCTTTCCAGCGGTATGCTAGACTGACACCAGGTTCCCCCGACTTCCCTTGCGGTCGCGGCCCGTGCCTGCGGTCGACGGTCCTTTCGGCGAGTGGAGCGTCATGTCCTACGAAGCCATTGCCCGCAAATATCGTCCCGAGACCTTTGCCCAGGTCGTGGGTCAATCCCATGTGACCGATACCCTGCGCGCCGCCGTGCGCCGCGACAAGCTCAGCCACGCTTATCTTTTCAGCGGGCCCAGAGGTTGCGGCAAGACGACGGTGGCCCGCCTGCTGGCCAAGGCCATCAACTGTCCCCATCCGGTCGCCGGCGATCCCTGTGGCGAATGCGAAAGCTGTCGGGCCATCGCCCGGGGCAGCTACCTGGATGTGCTGGAGATCGATGCGGCCAGCAACACCGGTGTGGACAACATCCGCGAGCTGCGGGACATGGCCCAGTATTCACCCAGCGAGGGCAGCAGCCGGGTTTTTATCATCGACGAAGTGCACATGCTGTCCAAGGGAGCGTTCAACGCCCTGTTGAAGATCCTCGAAGAACCGCCGGCCCGGGTTTTCTTTTTCTTTGCGACCACCGAAGTTCACAAGATTCCCCGCACCATCCTGTCGCGCTGTCAGCGCTTCGATTTCCGCCTGTTGAGCCAGAGTGAACTGGCCGGGCGCCTGGCGGAGGTCGCCCTCGCCGAGGACGTCAGGCTTGACGAGGGCGCTCTGCGGCTGCTGGTGTCCCTGGCCGAGGGGAGCCTGCGGGACGGGCTCAGTCTGCTGGACCAGGTCATCGCCTCCTGCGAAGGCGAGATTACCGAGCAGATCGTGGTCCAGGCGTTCGGTTTGATCCGCAGCGAGATCTACCTGGATCTCAACGACGCCATCGTGGCGGGAGATCCCGGGTCGGCCCTGGAACTGGTGGCCGACCTGGCGCGCGCAGGCCAGAGCCTGGGCACGTTTGCCCGGGGCATCGTCACGAATTTCCGCAACCTGATGCTCCTGAAGATCGATCCCGACCTGGCCCGGATGGTGGATTTGCCGGCCGACCAGTTGACGCGGCTTGGCGGCCAGGCGGCGCATTTCAGCGAGCAGGACCTGTTGGCCCTGATCGAACGGTCCAGCCGTCATTTTGAACGCATTCACCGCAGCACCCAGCCCCGCATCCTCCTGGAAGCCGCCGTGGTGGAGTACACCCGTTTCGAGTCGCGGGTATTGCTGTCGGATCTGGCGCGCCGTCTGGATGCCCTGGCGACGCAGGGAGGGTCCACGCCCGGCTCCAGCTCCCCTGACCGGCCCGCCCCTGCCAGGCCGGCCCGTAAGCAGGCTTCGCCACCGCCGAATTCCGGCCACCAGGCCGCAGACCCTGGCCTTGCCCGCCCGGCTGCAGGTGAAACCGTGCCCGGCTGGACCCGCCTGATCGAGGTCCTGATGCAGAAGGCCCCCAGGGTTGGCGCCTGCCTCATGAACGGGCTGCCATCCTTCGCCCCGGACAGCGGGCGTTTGACGATCGCCTTCGCCGCAGACAAGAATTTCCAGGTCAAGAACATCGAGGGCGATCGGGAGCGGATCGAGGAGCTTGCTTCCGGGTTATGGAACACGCCGGTGAAGGTCGATCTCATCCTGGGCTCCCGCGGCCAGGACGATGCCGCCCGCGAGGACCTGCGGCGTGAGGTGGCGCCCACCGCACGCGAGGAACTGAAGCATGCCTGCGCCGGGGATCCCGCGCTCGGTAAACTGGTCGAAATGATGGATGCCGCGCCCCTGCCTGCAAGCGAACAGGAAAAATGGGATGATTCCGCCGACTGAAATGACTGCGGATGCAACGGGAACAAGGATTCAAGGCACAAGGAGACCGGTCATGGATATGCGCATGTTGATGAAACAGGCCCAGCAGATGCAGGCCAAGATGGCCAAGGCCCAGGAGGAACTGGCCAAGAAGGAAGTCAGCGCCGAGGTGGCGGGAGGCCAGGTGAAGGTCGTCATGGACGGCCGGCACAACCTGAAATCCATCACCATCGCCCCCGATGCCATGGACCCGGACGACCTCGATTTTCTGCAGGATCTTATCATCGCCGCCGTGAACGAAGGCATCAGGAAGGTCGATGAAATGACAGCCGAGGAAATAGGTTCGGTCACCGGCGGCATGAATATTCCGGGCATGAACCTGCCGGGGATGGGTTAGGAAATGGCGTATGCCGACCTGCCCAACGACGGGGGCGAATTCCAGTCTCCGGCCCTGGAGAATCTGGTGAGGAACCTGGGCCGTTTGCCGGGCTTGGGGCGCAAGTCAGCCACCCGCCTCGCCTTGCACCTGGTCGGGTCCGAGAGCAGTTCCAGGGAACTTTCCGCAGCCATCGAGACTGCGATGCGACAGGTTTGTCATTGTACCCGCTGTGGTGCCATCACCGAGACCGATCCCTGCCGCATTTGCACTTCCGAGCGCCGGGACCCCTCCCAGCTTTGCATCGTCTCGAGCCCCATCGACATCCTGCCCTTCGAGAAGGGCGGATTTTTCCAGGGCCGCTATTTTGTGCTGGGAAAACTGTTGTCCCCGCTCGACGGGGTACGGGCCAGGGATCTGCCGTTTGACCGGCTCCAGGAGCGCTTGACCGCCGATGATGTCCAGGAAGTGATCATCGCCCTGGATGCGAGTGTGGAGGGCGAAACCACGGCTCTTTATATCCAGCGTTTGTGCGAGGATCGCGAGCTGAAACTCAGCCGACTGGCCACGGGTATTCCCGTTGGCGGATCCCTGGCCTACACCGACGAGGTGACCCTCCAGCGCGCTTTCCAATTCCGGCGCAGCTTTTAAGGCATAATTCCGGTCAAGCCGAGCCCCCGCCTGCCGATACCCCTGTTGAAGTGGAAATTCCAAGCAACCAGAGCGCCGGTGGCGCCGCGGGAGTAAGTACCCATGGTCAGAGCCGAATGGGCTATTTTCGAAGAAGATTTCTGGGCCATCAACAATGTCCTGGATGATCTGTGCAAGAGCAGCAAGGCCGGCAACGTCATGCTGATCGATCGCACCGGCCAGCTTGTCAGCCATTGCGGGGCGGACGTGGATTTTGACCTGACCAGCTTCGCTTCCCTTTGCGCCGCCGACTTCGAGGCCAATTACCAGCTGGCGCGGTTGATCGGGGAAAAGGATTTCAGCACGCTGTACCACCAGGGCGCCAAGGACAGCATGTTCCTGGGCAAGATAGCCAAGGGCGTGGTGCTGGTGGTGCTGTTCGACAAGACGACCACCCTGGGCCTGGTACGCCTGAGGGTCAGGCGGGCGGTGGCGGAACTCGACAAGATCATCGAAGCCATCTACGGCAAGCTTGAATTCCGCCACGAGGAATACGACGCCTTTGACGAGACTTTCACCCGCGAGGTGGAAGCTGAGATCGACAACCTGTTCGCTGATTAATGATGGGGGCGAAGGCTTCCGGTTCCGGCAATCCAAAGGGGAAACGCCGTGTCGCTGATCAACTACTCGTCGCGCGAGATCAACTGCAAGGTCGTGTACTACGGCCCCGGTCTAGGCGGCAAGACGACCAACATCCAGTACGTATACGAGAAGCTGGCACCGGAGACCAAGGGCAAGTTGGTCACCCTCGCCACCGAGATGGACCGGACCCTGTTTTTCGACTTTCTGCCGCTTGAGCTGGGAGAGGTCAAGGGTTTCAAAACCCGTTTCCACCTCTACACCGTTCCGGGGCAGGTCTACTACAACGCCAGCCGGAAGCTGATCCTGCGCGGGGTCGACGGCATCGTGTTCGTCGCCGACAGCAGCGAGGCGCGCTTCGACGCCAACATCGAGGCCCTTTATAACC
The DNA here is from genome assembly GCA_964545545.1 of uncultured Fibrobacteraceae bacterium. Classification (GTDB taxonomy): domain Bacteria; phylum Krumholzibacteriota; class Krumholzibacteriia; order LZORAL124-64-63; family LZORAL124-64-63; genus JAHJTW01. The sequence continues at coordinate 36,469 of CAZJGK010000025.1, forward strand.
TGCACGACAACCTGAAGGAATATGACCTGAGTCTGGATCAGATCCCGTTCGTCATCCAGTGGAACAAGCGCGACATGCCCGACGCCATCAGCGTATCTGAACTCAACGAGGAGCTCAATCCCGAGGGCTATCAGAACTTCGAGGGCATCGCGGTCAAGGGCGTGGGCGTCTTCGATACCCTCAAGAGCGTGGCCAAGCAGATTCTGCGGCAGTTGCAGACGACTTGATTTTTTCCGGGCAGGACCCCGGCCCCCTTGTTATGATTCAGCCCCGCGACGAACGTGTCGGGGGGCTGGATTTTTTTCTCTTTCACGCCAGGAAAGGAACGTCATGCCGCGTCGCCTGCTCTACCTTGTCGGAACATTTTTCGGCACCGGCTTCGCCCCCTTCGCGCCGGCGACCGTGGCCAGCTTCGCCTTCGGGGTCCTGTGGTATCTGGTCTGGACCTTTGCCGGACCCATTCCCGTGTGGCTCGATGGGGCGCTGCTGGTCCTGGTGATGATCGTCGGGATTCCGGTCGCCGGCCGGTTGGAGGATCTGCACGGCGAGGATCCTCCCCTGGTCGTGATCGACGAAGTCGCGGGGATGTTGACCACCTACCTGTGGGTTGCGGTCAGTCCCTGGGGTTTTGTGATCGGATTCTTCTGGTTTCGCTTTTTCGACATTCTCAAGCCCCTGGGTGTGCGCAAGCTGGAACATCTGGGCGGCGGGGGAGGTCTGGGCATCATGGCGGATGATATCGGGGCGGGCCTCCAGGCCTGCCTGGCCACCCACGGCACCTTGTTGATCCTGGGCAGCATGGGGGTTCTGGGGTGACGAACCAGCCGGCACGGGTACGCTTGATCGTCGTCGGCGACGAACTGCTGGAAGGCCGCACGGTCGACACCAACAGCCGTCGCATCCAACAGGCCCTGGGCCGCCACGCGGTGCAGGTGGACCTGATCCAGGTGGTCCCCGATCGTGCAGAGGCCATCGCCCGGGCGCTGGACAGGACCGAACCCGGCGACCTGGTTTTTCTATGTGGCGGTCTGGGCTCCACGCCCGACGATTTGACCCGGGAAGCGGTGGCGGCCTGGGCGCACGTGGAACTGCTGGAGGATTCCGCGGCCAGGGCCATGATTCACCGGCGCTATCGCCGCCGCGGCCTCATTCCGCGGCCCGATGTCATGCGGCAGGCCCAGGTGCCGACGGGCATGAAACCCTTGGCCAATCCCGTGGGCTCGGCGCCCGGGTTGGCGGGGGTGCTTGCGGGACGCCATGTCGTCATGTTGCCGGGGTTTCCTGATGAGTTGGCGGGCCTGTTGCCGCTGGTGGTGGACGAACTCGAGGCGTGCGGGTCGTTGCCGCAGGGGCGCCTTTCCCTTTTGCGGCGTTGTGGACAGGTGCCGGAACTGGAAGTCGTTGACCGATGCCGGCCCGTGAGTGATGCCCACCCGGGCCTGGAATGGTCCTGGTGGGTGACCGACTGGGGGGTGGATCTGCGTGTGGCCTGTACTGGGGACAGACAGGCTGAACTGGACGAGGTGGCCGCGGATCTGGACCAGGCCCTGGGTCACCTTGTATTCAGCGATCGTCCCCTGGATTTGCCGGCTGTGGTCCAGGAGATGATGCTCACGCGGGGGGTCACCTGTGGCGTGGCCGAATCCTGCACCGGTGGCTTGATCGGTGCCGCACTCACCGAGACGCCTGGTTCCTCCGGCTCTTTCCGGGGTGGTTTTCTGGTCTATGCGGACGAAATCAAGACCCGTTTGCTGGATGTGCCGGCGGAAATGATCGCCCGAGAAGGGGCGGTCAGCCAAGAGGTTGTCCGGGCCATGGCCGCAGGCTGCCGCCGGAAGCTGGACTGCACCTACGCGCTGGCGGTCAGCGGCATATCCGGCCCCACAGGGGGCACAAAGGACAAACCGGTGGGGACCACCTGGGTGTCTGTCGCCACCGGTAATGGAACCTACGCCCATCGCTATCGTTTTCCCGCCGGCCGGCACCGCAACCGTCTGCTGGCGGTCGCCGCCGCCGTGGATTCCCTGCGCCGGGTGCTCCAATACGGTGATGATGTGGACCCCTGGAGCAAATCCACGGCCTGGAATGCAGGATCATGAGGGTTTTTCTGGGTGTCAAGCTGCCGGAACGGATCCGGTTGGAACTGGCAGCCAGGCTTGACGATCTCGAGCGGTTGCCCACCTTGCGCTGGGTTGATCCGACCTGCTGGCACCTGACCTTGAAGTTTCTCGGTGAATGGCCGCAAGAACGCTGTAATGTCCTGGAAAGGGCCATGTTATGGGCGAATGAATTTCCCTGCTTTACCATGGAACTGGGCACAGAGGGCAGGTTTCCCGACCGCGGTCCCCTGCGGGTTTTGTTCTTGCATGTCCACGGAGGACGGGAGCTTGCCCGTCTGGCCGCCAGGGCGGGCGCCACGGTGGCGAAGGCCTGGCCCGACGGTCCCCGGGATGACCGGTCTTTCCATCCCCACCTGACCCTGGCGCGCGGGGCCAGGAACGGGGTTGCGGTCCCGCAGCCATTGTTGGCCTGGACAGGGAAATCTCCCCTGCCGAGCTGGCGGGTCGGGGACTTCAGTTTGTTTTCCAGTACCCGGGACAACGGCCGGATGGCTTACCGCGAAGAAGCATCTTTCGTGTTGCGAAAATAAGGCGAAAAACAGTTTGCAACCGGCTTGCGGATCGTGCTATCTTCCCGGCGATGTCATCCCACGGATAGGTGGCGGCATTTCATCTCAACAGGGCCGACAAATATCCTTGATGTCGGCTGACAGGAGCGGACTTCCATGGCGCAAAACAAGAAGGATGACCGGGCCAAAGCCCTCGAATTGACCCGGGCCCAGATCGAGAAACAGTTTGGCAAAGGTTCGATCATGTTGCTGGGAGATAACAAGATCTACGATCATCTCGATGCTATTTCCACCGGCAGTCTGAAACTGGATATTGCTCTGGGGATCGGCGGCCTGCCCAAGGGCCGAGTGGTGGAAATCTATGGGCCCGAAGGCAGCGGCAAAACGACGTTGGCTCTTTCGGCCATCGCCAACAGCCAGAAACAAGGGGGAATGGCGGCGTTCATCGATGCTGAACACGCCATGGATCCCGCCTATGCCCGCAAGGTGGGCGTGGATATCGACAACCTGCTGGTCAGCCAGCCTGATACGGGCGAGCAGGCCCTGGAAATCACCGAGATGCTAGTGCGCTCGGGGGCGGTGGATATCATCGTCATTGATTCGGTTGCCGCCCTGGTGCCCCGGGCCGAGATCGAAGGTGAAATGGGCGATACCCATGTCGGATTGCAGGCCCGCCTGATGAGCCAGGCTCTGCGCAAGCTGACCGGAACAATTTCCAAGACCAACACCCTGGTCATCTTTACCAACCAGATCCGCATGAAGATCGGGGTCATGTTCGGCAACCCCGAGACCACCACCGGCG
>CAZJGK010000026.1:0-3294 GCA_964545545.1 uncultured Fibrobacteraceae bacterium
TTCGGTGATGAAGACGCGTTCGTAGACGTTTTCAATGCCCAGGGCGTTCTTGGCTGCTTCGGCGACGATGACCTTGTACGACTCGCCGTTGATCATCAGCTGCCAGCGACCTTCGTGCACATAATGGCCGTCCTTGTCCTTCCAGATCGGCAGTCCCCACTTCTCGAAGAGGTGGACCGAGGAATCCACGTGGCGAGCGATGTTCGCCACCAGGTCCTCGCGGGTGACGCCCATCAGGTCGTTGCGGACGTAGTCCACGTAGTTGCGGATCGTGTTTTCGCCGTCCTTGAGGCCCACGTATTGGTTGATCGCGGACAGGCCCATGGCCACGGCGCCGGAACGGTCCATGGCGGCCTTGTCGACCAGGGTCACCTTGAGCCCATGCTTCTTGCCCCAGTGGGCGGCTTCGACGGCGGCCCCACAGGCAGCCATGCCCCCACCCAGAATAAGAAGGTCAGTTTCGACCACTTTTGTCGTGAAGTTCTCCATGGTTAGGCACCACCTTTCGTCCACAAAGCGGACAGGCCGTTGGAATCGGGCTCGGTGTAGAGCACCGGGCTATCCAGATCGGGATCGTTATCCCAACCGCCGTTCGGATTCGCTTCCCCTTCGGGAGTGGTGCGGATGGGGAACTTGAAGCGCTTGGTGGTACCGTTACGGAATTTGACGGTCCACATGATGTTGTCGGTCGAGCGCAGGGGAACCACGGAGGCGCCCATCGGAACGAAATCAGCATATCCGCGCACATCGATAGCGCTCACGGGGCAGATCTTGACGCAACTGTAGCATTCCCAGCATTGCGTCGGGTCCTGGTTGAACGCCTTCATCTGCTCTTTGTCGAGAACCATGAGGTCGTTCGGACAGATGTGCTGGCAGGCCGTTTTGTCCAGCGCCTTACATCCATCGCACTTTTCGGGATTCACGAAACTTGGCATCTACATACCTCCAAGGTAGAACCACACAGCCCAAACAATTGACCGTGGCTGCTCTAGTGCCTATTGCGAAGTAACTATGTCTCCGGTACCGATAAAAGCAACGCAAAACTTTGGATGCTACCTATAAAGAACATTTGTATGGGGGGTGGGTCGAAAATCAGTCCAATTGGGTCTTGTCTTGGCAATCCTTCCATTTCGAGCCTTGTTTCACAAGTTCGTCCATAAAGACCGCCACGGCCGGGGTAGGGTCGAAATTCTTCCAGGTCACCAGAACGATGCGCCTGGTCAAAGGCGGTTCAACCTTGGCCCTGCTGAAGGGACCCAGGGGGTAACCTTCGCAGGGTACCCCGCGGGCCGTGACCATGTCCGGCAGGAAAGCGCTGCCCAGCCCTGTTTCCACCATTTCCCTGACGGTTTCCACATTGTCCGTGGAGACAACGATGTCGACATTGACTCCCAGCATGGTCAGATAATCGCGCACGAGCTTTCCGGTTGGGTTCTCAGCGGTCAGAGTGGCGAAGGGTTGGCCGCGCAGTTCCTCAGGCTCGACGGTCCTCCGCCCGTAGAAGGGGCTGGTTTTGCCGCTGACCAGGGAAATATGCTCATCAATGATGGTTTTCATTCGTAAACGCTTGTCAGGTTGCGGATTGGCCACCAGGGCCAGATCCACCTGGTTGGCCAGCAGGGCTTCGATGATCTCAAACGAGGGCCGATACAGAACCGTAGGCCGGACCGAGGGTTCCTGCATCCGCATTTTATGCAGAACTTCGGGCAAAAAATAGATTCCGACGCTATTGACGGTCCCGATCCGAACCTCCCCGGCCACTTCGTTGGAAAGCCTCTCAAGGGCCTGATGGGCTTTGCGGACCTTGTCCTGGATCACTTGCGCGTGCTGGTAGAGCACCCTCCCCGCTTCGGTGAGGCTGATCCCGCGAGACCGGCGATAAAAGAGAGGGACGCCCAGATCGGTCTCCAGCAGCTTGATCTGATAGGAGATTGCGGGCTGGGTCATGTGCAGACGGGTGATGGCCCGGTTGAAACCGCCTTCTTCCACAACCGCGACAAAGCATTCAAGTTGTCGAAGTTCCATCGCGATTACCTACATGAAAAGGAAGGCCGGGCCGGCAAATGATCGATCCCTGCCCGGAGCGGTTACGGCATTAGATCATTCTATTATTTAATGATCTCGATAACCTGAACTTATAGGAAAAGCTGAGGGCTGACCCCACCGAAGTCAAGTTCGATGTGTAGGAATGGGTTGTGCCTCTGAAATTGTGTCCGGCCCTGGCCTTGCCCAATCCTGGTCATGGCCACTTCACGAAAAACCCCTTCTGCCTGGACTCCGCCCTTTTGTCCTAACCCTAACTGTATTTACCACAACGGAAACCATGATTCCTGGCCCTATAAAAAGTGTGGTTCCTTCGGGAGACTCAACCCACCATATCGTATCCAGCGGTTTACATGTCTAGCCTGCAGACGCAGCTTCAGCACCCAAACTTTCTCCACTACCTATTGGCAAAAGCGCCCTGACCTCGACGCCAAACTCATCACCAAGCTCACCGGCTGCATGGCCAACCGCCAAATCGCCCGCGATCTCCAGGTCGCGCCCGAGACCATCAACCGCCACATCGCCCGCCTTGGTCGACACTGTATCATATTCCACCAGAACATCATGCAATACTGCCTACCGCCCTCCGAGATCGTCATCGACGGCTTCGAGTCCTTCGAGTACAGCCAGTACTTCCCCCTGCACCATCATACAGCTGTCGAAAAGGGCACGGACTTCTTCCTGTACTTCACCGACAGCGAATTGCGCCGCAAAGGCCGGATGACGGCGGCCCAGAAGCGCCGGCGTCAGGAACTGGAAAGAACTCTAGGCCGGCCAGATCCCAAGGCCATCGAGAAGGACATGCTGGAGGTTCTCCGGGTGGTGCTTCAAGACCGGGAGAAGGCCACGGTGTACAGCGATGACCACCCAGCCTACCAGCGGGCGATCAGGCAGTTGCAGACGGAAGTTGATCACCGGGTTACGCCAGGCAAGGCGCACCGGGACAAGAACAACCCGTTGTGGGAGGTCAACTTGCTGGATCTGTTGATCCGCCATGCCAGTGGGAACCACAAGCGGGAGACGATTGCGTGGTCGAAGCGAAGGCAGTCCAGCGCGTATCGTTTGGTGATCTTTCTTGTGTGGCGCAATTATATGAAGGGAAGGCGGGAGAAGGAGCGGGGCAGTCCCACCCCGGCGATGGTTAAGGGGTTGATGGAGGAGCCGCTGACCACGGAGATGCTACTATGTAAACGGTTATTCAGGACGCGGATCGCGTTGCCGTCGCGGTGGGCCAAATATTATGATCAGGTC
>CAZJGK010000026.1:3304-38828 GCA_964545545.1 uncultured Fibrobacteraceae bacterium
AACCCGGGCTTTGGCCAGAAACAGGACGAATGATCTGACCCTGGCGTACTAAAGAAGCTCCCGCTGCCGAAGAAAACGGCAAGGGAAAATCAACAGACACAATTTCAGAGGCACAACCGATCAATTCAATTTTTCCCGATTGATTCGAAAAGTGCCATCAAGGCCTTTTATGGACCCCATTCAAACTGCCAGTTTGACTTGGCAGAACAGATTCTCTTTAATTGGGTTCGTAAATAGGGTTTCGGCCTTGGCCACGTTCGCGTGTGCGGGGCCTTTTCCCGTGCTGGCATTGCGGGTGCCGAGTACTCCATATACGAGCATATCCGGGAAGTCCAGCGTTGCCAAACCCCCCAGAATTGGAAAGGGGATGCCATGTCCGAAAAGTTGCGTAAGACGCCTTTATTGGACGAGCTCGAAAAAGGCCCGTGGCCAAGTTTTGTCAAGGAGATCAAGAAGAGCGCCGTAAAAAATCCCATGGCGAACGATGAGTTGGGGATACTTGAGCGTTCTTACGAGGACAAGATCGGCCACTGGAAGCACGGCGGGCTTGTGGGAGTCATGGGATATGGCGGAGGCGTCATCGGGCGGTACAACGATCTGCCTGAAGAATTCCCCGAGTGCTCGGAATTCCACACCCTTCGAGTCAATCAGCCCGCCGGTTGGTTTTACACCGCCGATGTATTGCGCAAACTTTGTGATGTTTGGGAAAAGCACGGTTCCGGTCTGACCAACATGCACGGTTCCACGGGGGATATCATCCTCCTGGGCGCCAAGACCGCAGAGCTCGAGCCCATTTTCTCTGACTTGACCGCGCTCGGTTTCGACCTCGGCGGTTCGGGTTCGGACGTGCGGACGCCCAGCTGCTGCTGCGGCGAGGCGCGATGCGAATGGGCCTGCTACGACACCATGAAGCTCACCCACGAAATCACCCATCACTTCCAGGACGAACTCCATCGCCCTGCTTTCCCCTACAAGTTCAAGTTCAAGATGTCCGGCTGTCCCAACGATTGCGTGGCTTCGGTCGCCCGTTCGGACATGTCGATCATCGGAACCTGGGACGACGACATCCAGATCGACGCCGGTGAAGTCACCGCCTACGCCAAGTCCGGCAAGGTGAACTTCCAGGAAGACATCGTGGACCGCTGCCCCACCGGATGCTTCAAGTGGGACGGCAAGGCCATCGCCATCGACAACGCCAACTGCGTCAAGTGCATGCACTGCATCAACGTGTTGCCCAAGGCCCTGTCCCCGGGCAAGAAGCGCGGTGCCACCATCCTGATCGGCGCCAAGGCTCCCATCATCGGTGGCGCACTGCTCGCGTCGGTTATGGTTCCCTTCCTGGAGATGGATAATCCCGAGGACATTTACGACCTGGCCGAGGCGATCTGGGATGTCTGGGGCGAGCATGGCATGAACCGTGAACGCGTGGGTGAATTCATCCAGAGGATCGGGCTCGGGAATTTCCTGGAGCAGATCGGTCTGGATCCGCAGCCCGAGATGGTTATCCATCCTCGGACAAACCCCTACATTTTCTTCGAACTTGATGAGGAGGAATAATATGTCAGTCAATCCTGTACCCCGAAAGACGGACATCGGTCCTCCGCATTATGAACAGTTCCTTCCTGATATCATCAAGAAGAACTACGGGCAGTGGAAGTACCATGAGATCCCGAAGCCGGGCGTGCTCATGCACGTGGGCAAGTCGGGGGACAAGCTGTTTTCGGTGCGCGCGGCAACTCCGCGGCTGGTCAGTATCGAGACCATCCGTCTGTTCGCCGATCTCGCCGACAAGTACAGTGACGGCCATCTGCGCTTCACCAGCCGCAACAACGTGGAATTCCTGGTCGTGGACGAGGCCAAGGTCGATCCCCTGATCGCGGAGCTCAGGAAGGAAGGCTACGGCGTCGGCGGCACGGGCGCGTCGATCACCAACGTGGTCCACACCCAGGGCTGGGTCCACTGTCACTCCGCTGCAACCGACGCCTCGGGAGTGGTCAAATCGGTGATGGATGAACTCTATCCCTATTTCGACGGCACCCAGAAGCTTCCGGCCAAGTTGCGCATCGCGTTCGCCTGCTGTCTGAACATGTGCGGTGCCGTGCATTGCTCGGACATCTCGATTCTCGGCGTGCACCGCCGGGCGCCGGTGATCAGGCATGATCTGATGAAGTCGCAGTGCGAGATTCCCTCCACGGTGTCCGCTTGTCCCACGGGGGCGATCCGCCCCACCAAGGTGGACGGCGTCGATACGGTGGAAGTAATCGAGGAAAAGTGCATGTTCTGCGCGAACTGCTTCACCGTTTGCCCGGCCATGAAGCTGAACGATCCCGAAAACGATGGTCTTTCCATCTGGGTCGGCGGGAAGGTCAGCAACGCACGCAGCGAGCCCATGTTCTCGAAGCTGGCGATTCCTTTCATCCCCAACAACCCGCCGCGTTGGCCCGAAGCGGTCGCAGCGGTGAAGAACATCGTCGAGGTGTATGCCAAGGGCGCCCAAAAATACGAGCGTATGGGCGAGTGGATCGAGCGTATCGGCTGGCCGGCTTTCTTCGACCTAACCGGTATCGAGTTCACCAAGTACCACATTGATGACTTCAAACATGCCGGGGAGAGCTTCAAGCGGTCGGTGCATTTCCGGCACAAACAATGAAAAGGGTGTGATTGGCATGGCAACATCGCATGAAGTAGCAGAGGCCATGTACAAATTGGTTCAGGACTACCACGGTAAGAAGAACCTGAAGGCCCTGGATCTCAGGAAAGCCATGATCGAGAAGTTCGGGGAAGACCAGTGCGACAAGGCGTTGTGCAAAGAGGCCATCCGTGAACTTATCGATTCGGGCAAATGCACCTATTCCTATGTCGGTGGCAGTTACATCGTGCTGCCCCCTGAAGCTTAGGAATAAGGACAGGGGCGGTCTTCGGCGCGCTTGTCGTGCCGAAGACCGGTACCCCGGCGGTTTACTGCGGCTTGCGCGGTTGCCGTCTTGACTGCCGATCCAGTTCAGGAGAAATGAAGTGGTCAGGGCCAAATTGCCACGACTGGTCATCGCGGGGCTCGCCGGAGATAGCGGCAAGAGCCTTGTTTCGCTAGGCCTCATCGGGGCCTTGCGGCGACGTGGCCTCCAGGTGGCGCCCTTCAAAAAAGGTCCCGACTTCATCGACGCCGCCTGGCTGGGCGCTGCTGCGGACTCACCTTGTCGCAATCTCGATTCCTTCATGATGTCGCCGGAAGTCATTCGCGACTCCCTTGTCCAGGGAAGCCGGGATGCGTCCCTGGCGGTGATCGAAGGTAATCGCGGCCTTTTCGACGGGATGGATGCGCACGGCTCCCATTCGACGGCCCAGCTGGCCAAACTTATCGGCGCTCCGGTGGTTCTGGTCATTGATGTCACCAAGTCGACCCGCACGGTGGCCGCCCAGGTCCTGGGATGTTGCATGATGGATCCCGAGATCACGGTCTCGGGCGTCATCCTCAACCGGGTCGGAACCCAGCGGCAGGAAAAAGTCATTCGCGAGGCCGTGGCCGACGCCACGGGGGTGCCCGTGCTGGGCGCCATTCCCCGGCTGGTCGACCAGCACCTGCCGAGCCGGCATCTGGGGCTGGTTACCGCCATGGAACATCCGAAAATCGGAGAGACTCTGGAGCGGGTCGCCCAGATCGTGGACGATCACGCGGACATTCCCGGGCTCATCGAACTGGCGGGTAGGGCCGCAGACCTTCCGGCGGGTCGGGATTCCTCGACGGCCGCTCCTGCGAAGCGGGCCGGGCCGCTGACACGCATCGGCGTGCTGCGCGACCGCGCCTTTTCGTTCTACTACGCGGAAAACCTCGCCGCCCTCGAGGCTGCGGGGGCGGAAATCCACGAGATCTCCCCTCTGGCCGACAAGGAATTGCCCGCCATCGACGGGCTCTACGCCGGTGGGGGTTTTCCGGAAGAATACGCCGCCGAACTGGCGGCCAACAGATCCCTGCGCGAATCCCTTGCGCGGATGATCGGCCAGGGCCTGCCGGTCTGGGCCGAGTGCGGCGGGCTGATGTATCTCTCCCGTGCCCTGGTCAAGAATGGGGAATTTTACGAGATGGTCGGCGCCTTGCCGGTGATCGTGGAGCAGACGATGACGCCGCAGGGGCACGGTTACGTGCAGGCCAGCACAGAGAGGTCCAACCCGTTCCTGGCCGAAGGCACGGAGCTTTGCGGGCATGAGTTTCACTACTCCTGTTTGATGGAGGAGCAGAACCATGTGCCCACCGTCTTCGGGCTCACCCGAGGAGTTGGGGTGGGTCACGGACGCGACGGCCTGCTGGTCGGCAATACGGTGGCCTCCTATACCCACCTGCACGCCCTGGCCACGCCCTCGTGGGCGAGCGGGCTGGTCAAGGCAGCCGTGGGGTCTCTGCAGTGAATCTGAGGGATCAGGTCCTGGAATTGGTCACCCGAGGCGAAGCGGAAAAACTGGGCGCCCTGGTGGCTGAAGAACCTCGAGCGATCCGCTACCTGGTGGGCTGCACCTACCAGACGGACGAACGGATCCGCGGGGTCGCCTGCCGGGCGATTGGACGCGCGTCGCACCATCACCCGGACTTGGTCCAGCAGGTGGTCAGACGCCTGATCTGGGCCATGAACGACGAGTCCGGAACCAACTCGCTCACCGCGCCCGAGGTGGTCAAAGCGGTGGCCGAGGAAAGTCCGGAGCTGCTGCTGCCTTTGGTGCCGGATTTGACCCGGTTGGCCGCGGACAAAGGGCTCCAGGAACGGTTGGCCGAAGTCCTGTATCTGCTGGCCGAAAAATTTCCAGGCAGTGTGGGGCGAGCCATTCAAGGTTCCCTGGTCAAGGATTTGAAAAAGATCTCCAAGAAAAGGAAGACCCATGGTTTCGGGCCCTGAAAGAAAACCAGTGAAGATCGACGAACTGCAGAGAGCGGTTGCGGAAAATCCCGACTCCGCCATCGCCCACATGAGGTTGGGCACGGCCTGGCTGCAGGCCGGCGCAGCCAAGAAGGCGGCAGCGGCCTTGCGCCGCGCGGTGGAGATCGATCCCGAATTTGACGAGGCCTGGGTCAACCTCGGCGGTGTCCTGCTCGGGAGTTGGGATTTCGCCGGTTGCGTGGAAGTGAACCGCAAGGTCGCCGCCCGCAATCCCGGTCTCCTGCTGGCCCATTACAACGAGGGTCTTGGTCATCTCTATTTGCATGAGACCAACGAGATGATCGCCTGTTTCCGCCGCGTTCTGGAGATCGATCCGAACCATGCGGCCGGGCAATACCACCTGGCGGTGGGTTTGCTCGAGATCGGTGAAGTGGATGAGGCTCGCGCCGCCCTCGAGCGGGCGCTCGAACTGGGGTACTCTCCGGCACCAGAATTCATGAAAGCGATGGAGAACAAGGACAAGAATGCCGGCTCAGGCTCCGCAAACAAAAGATCCGACGGTCGGAGTGAAGACAAGTCTAATGAAGGAGGACGATGATGGCGGAATTTCATGCGGGTGATCAGATCGTGGACGTCGACGAGGACGGATTCCTCCAGGAACCCGACAAATGGAACGAAATCGTAGCCGCGGCCATGGGTAAAACCGAGGGCGTGGATGATTTGACCGAAGCCCACTGGAAGGTAGTGAACTTCCTGCGCGAGTACTACCTGGAGTTCGGTGTAGCCCCGATGATCCGTAAGCTTTGCAAATCTACCGGGCTCAAGCTCGGTGAGATCTACGAGCTGTTCCCCTCGGGTCCGGCCAAGGGCGCCTGCAAGATCGCCGGCTTACCCAAGCCCACGGGCTGCGTCTAGGAGCAGCGGAACCGGGTCCCGGTTATGGCCGGGGCCCGGGTCCGGTGGAACAGTGCCTGTCCCTCCGGCCTCAAGGCGGAATGGTTCGCGGGCGTACCTTGAGGTGGAAGGATTTTCCCAAGGCGGGTTATCAGGTGCTTGACGAACTCCTCCAGAAGAACAGCGACACCATCAAAGAACGGTGGCTGGAGGGTGCCCTCGCTTCCTACGGCCAGGATTCGGCGGGATTTTTCCGGCAGCAGAAAAATCGCTTCGCCAATCCGGTGGGCCATACCCTGGTCACCGAAACGGGGGCCATCGTGGACAGCCTGATTGCCCGGGCGGATGCGGCGGATCTATGCCTTCACCTGGAAGAGATCGTCAAGATCCGGGCCATCCAGGAGTTCACGCCCTCCGAAGCGGTTTCTTTCGTCTTTCTGCTCAAGGACACGGTCAGGGAATTGTTCGCCGACGAACTTTCCGTCCCCGGGCTGCGGTCCGAGCTGGTGGCCTTCGAGGACCGTATCGACCAGCTGGCCCTGTTCGCCTTCGACATCTTCGTCAAGTGGCGGGAAAAGGTATATAGCCTGCGGGTGCGCGAGATCAAAGCCGGATACGTGCAACCCGAATGACATTCGGTGAGGTGGTGGCTGAATGACTGTTTTAGTAGCTCTCGTAGCGACCCTGGTCCTGGTTCTGCTGGCCTTTTTTGGCGGCCAGGTCGCCGGATTGCACGTCGTGTTCGGGGTGATCGTTCCCTATGCGGCCATCGTACTGTTTTTAGGGGGCTTCATCTACCGGGTGGCCAAGTGGGCCAGGGCGCCGGTGCCCTTCCGCATCCCCACCACGTGTGGGCAACAGAAATCCCTGTCATGGATCCGCGCCAGCAAGCTGGATAACCCCAGCACGACGCTGGGGGTGATCGGCAGGATGGCTCTGGAAGTCCTGTTGTTCCGTTCCCTGTTCCGCAACACCAAGGTGGAAGTCAGACCCGGCGGGAAGGTGGTCCATACGCCCAACAAATGGCTCTGGGCCGCCGCGCTGGCCTTCCACTATTCGTTACTGGTCATTATTCTGCGTCACCTGCGGTTTTTCACGGAACCGGTGCCCGGGTTCGTGAACCATATCCAGGCGGTGGACGGGTTTTTGGATATCTGGGTGCCGCACATTTTCCTGACCAGTTTCCTGTTCCTCGGCGCGCTGGGTTTCCTGTTGCTGCGCCGGCTGGTCACACCCTCTCTGCGATACATCTCGCTGGCCAACGACTATTTCCCCCTCTTCCTGTTGCTGAGCATCGGCACGACCGGCATCCTGCTCAGGCATTTCTTCAAGACGGATCTCGAGGGCGTCAAGGCCATGGCCATGGGCCTTCTGAGTTTGCACCCGGTGACTCCGGAAGCAATTAGCCCCCTGTTCACAATCCACTTTTTCCTGGTCTGCGTGCTGTTCGCTGTTTTCCCCTTCAGCAAGCTGATGCACATGGCGGGGGTGTTCATGAGCCCCACGCGGAACCTGGCCAACAACAACCGCATGATCCGCCATGTGAATCCCTGGAACCCTACCTTGAAATTCCGCACCTACGAGGAATACGAGGATGAATTCCGCGATAAGATGAAAGCGGCCGGCATTCCTGTGGAGAAGGAGTAGAGATGACGGACTTCAAGCCGGATCAGGTCGAATTCTACGAGCACGACGCCATGGGGAAGGTCGATCTGAAACCTCCCAAGCAGCGCTGGCAGAATACCCCGGTCGACTTCAGGCCGGGCAGCTGGATCTACCCGACCAAGCCGAAAAACCTGGAATACCTTGGCATGCCCAACCCTCGCGAGTGGTCTCCCGCCGATGAGGACTGGAAGCTGCCGGAGAACTGGCAAGAGATCATCCATAAGAAGTTCAAGGAGCTGCTGGGCAAGTACCGGTCGTTCCAGATTTTCATGGATACGTGCGTGCGCTGCGGCGCCTGCGCGGACAAGTGCCACTTTTTCATCGGCGGCGGCGATCCCAAGAACATGCCGGTTTTGCGGGCCGAGCTTCTGCGGTCGGTCTACCGCAATGACTTCACCGCCGCGGGCCGGATCCTGGGTAAGATCGGCGGTGCGCGCAAGATGACCTACGACGTGATCAAGGAGTGGTTCTACTACTTCTACCAGTGCACCGAATGCCGGCGCTGCTCGGTCTTCTGCCCCTACGGCATCGACACGGCCGAGATCACGATGATGGCCCGCGAGATGATGCACGAGCTGGGCCTGGGCGTAAACTGGGTGATGGAACCGGTGGCCAACTGCTCCCGCACGGGCAACCATCTGGGCATCCAGCCCCACGGCCTGAAGGACACCCTCGAGTTCTTCGCCGACGACATCGAGGACGTGACGGGGATCAAGGTTGATATCCCCCTCAACAAGAAGGGCGCCGAGGTTCTTTTCGTCACACCCTCGGGTGATTTCCTGGCCGAGCCGGGAACCTTCACCTGCATGGGCTACATGATGCTTTTCCACGAGATCGGGCTGGACTATACCTGGAGCACCTACGCCTCCGAGGGCGGCAACTTCGGGTTGTTCACCTCGTCCTCCGCCATGAAAAAGCTGAACGCCAAGATCTACGCCGAGGCCAAGCGGCTGGGGGTCAAGTACATCATCGGCGGCGAATGTGGGCACATGTGGAGGGTGGTCAACCAGTACATGGACACGATGACCGGGCCCGCGGATTTCCTGGAGGTGCCGCGCTCACCCATCACCGGTACGGTTTTCGACAATGCCCGCTCGACCAAGATGGTCCACATCACGGAGTTCACCTCCGACCTGATCAAGAACGGCAAACTCAAGCTGGATCCGAGCATGAACGACCACCTCCGGCTGACCTTCCACGATTCATGCAATCCGGCCCGGGCCATGGGGCTGCTCGAGGAACCGCGCTACATCATCAAGAACGTGTGCAACAACTTCTTCGAGATGCCCGAGAACACGATCCGCGAGCAGACCTTCTGCTGCGGCGGCGGGGCCGGGCTCGGCACCGACGAGAACATGGAGATGCGGCTGCGCGGGGGGCTGCCCCGGGGTAACGCCGTACGCCACGTTCGCGACAAGTACGGTGTCAACCAGCTGGCCTGCGTCTGCGCCATCGACCGCGCCACCCTGGTCACGGTGTGTGACTACTGGGCTCCCGGAGTCCAGGTCACGGGGGTGCACGAACTGGTGGCCAACGCCATGGTGATGAAAGGCCAGAAGGAGCGTACCATGAACCTGAGGCTCGAACCTCTTCCGCAGGCCGCCGGCCGGAAGGAGGCGAGCGATGACTAGCCGAGATTCAGGAAAAATCGCCCTGGGAGTGGCGATCTTCCTCGTCCTGGTCAGTTTCCCGATCTGGTACACAGGCACGCACGGACAGTCCCGCTACCGACCGGAACTGGAATACCCGGTAGGGGAGAAGGCCTGCGTGGAATCCACGGAATACATGAAAGCCTCGCACATGCGTCTGCTCAACGAGTGGCGGAATTCGGTCGTGCGCAAGAGCGTGCGGACGTACATCTCGAATGCGGACCATCACCAGTACGACATGAGCCTTGAGGGCACCTGCCTGAAATGCCACCAGAACAAGGCCGCTTTCTGCGACCGCTGCCATAACTACGTCGGCGTCAGTCCCGGTTGCTGGGACTGCCACGTCGCACCGCAGGGAGGGCTGTTAGATGGAAAAAAGTAGAAGGGATTTCCTGAAAATAGCCGGCACCTCGCTGCTTGGTCTCGGCGTCGGCGCACCGGTGATCGCCATTGCTGCAGGTGAAGCCAGCAAAAAGGGCGCGACAGGAATCCGCTGGGCCATGGTCATCGACACCCGCAAGTGCCAGCAAAAAAACGGCTGCACCGCCTGCATCGATGCCTGTCACCTGGCGCACAACGTGCCGAATATTCCCGACCCCAACCATGTCGTCAAGTGGGTCTGGAAGGAAGAATATCCCCACGCCTTTCCCAGCCAGGTGCACCCCTACACCGAGGAATCGGTGAGGGAGCGGCAGGTGCTGGTCTTGTGCAACCACTGCGATCGCCCCCCTTGCGTCAGGGTTTGTCCCACCGAGGCCACCTTCAAGAACGCCGAGGGCATCGTGTGCATGGATATGCACCGGTGCATCGGGTGCCGGTACTGCCTGGCCGCCTGTCCCTACGGCTCGCGTAGTTTCAACTGGCTCGACCCCCGGCCTTACATCAAGGAGATCCGTCCGGATTATCCGACCCGCACCAGGGGTGTGGTCGAGAAGTGCGACTTCTGCGTGGAGCGTTTGGACAAGGGGAAACTGCCGATCTGTGTCGAAACAAGCCGCGCGCAGGGTTGCGACGCTCTTTTCTTCGGGAATCTGAACGACCCCGAATCCGAGGTTTCACGGCTGCTGAGAACGAACAACAGCTTGCGCCGGAAACCGGACTTGGGCACCGCGCCCAGTATCTTCTACATCGTGTGAGGAGTGTGAGGTAGTCATGCTGGAGAAGGCACTCAAAGGCGGCCCGCGATACTGGAGTTGGGTTGCTTTCCTCGTACTGATAATCGCCGTAGGATTCTTCACGTATCTGCGTCAGTTGAACTACGGTCTGGGCATCACCGGATTGAGCAGGGACGTGCCCTGGGGGATGTACATCGCCCAGTTCACCTTCATGGTGGGCGTGGCCGCCTCGGCGGTGATGGTTGTCCTGCCCTACTACCTGCACCACTACAAGCCGTTCGGCCGGATGGTCATCCTCGGCGAATGCCTGGCAATTTCCGCGGTCATCATGTGCATGCTGTTCATCTTCGTCGACATGGGGCAACCGGCGCGCGTGCTCAACGTGATCCGTTTCCCGTCGCTCCACTCACTCATGTTCTGGGACATGATGTCGCTCTCGGGTTACCTGCTGCTGAACATTGTGATCAGCCTGGTGGTCTTCGGGTCCGAACGCAATGGTGTCGCGCCGCCGCCTTGGATCAAGCCGGTGATCATCCTGTCGATTCCCTGGGCCGTGAGCATCCACACCGTCACCGCGTTCCTGTACTCGGGACTCGCGGCGCGCTCCTTCTGGCTGACGGCCATTCTGGTGCCGCGTTTCCTGGCCTCGGCCTTCGCGTCGGGGCCGAGTCTGCTGATCATCCTGGCGCTGCTGCTGCGCCGGTTCACCAAGTTCGACCCGGGGCGGGAGGCTCTCAGGGAACTCTCGCTCATCGTCACCTATGCCCTGTCGATAAACATTTTCTTCGTGGGCGTCGAGCTGTTCACGGGTCTGTACAGCAACATACCCGAACACGCGGAACACTTCCAGTACCTGTACTTCGGTATGGAAGGAAAGACGGCCCTGATGCCCTGGATGTGGCTGTCGGTTTCCCTGTCGTTATTGTCCATGATCCTGCTCTTGTTTCAGCGTATTCGCGGTAACGAAAAGATCCTGCCTTTCATTTGCGGGGCCGTGATCGTGGCCATCTGGATCGAAAAGGGCCTCGGCATGGTGGTGGCCGGCTTCATCCCGAATCTCGTGGGCGGCATCACCGAATATTTCCCGACCCTACCCGAGGTCATGATCATGGCGGGTGTCTACGGCATCGGATTTCTCATCCTGACCGCGCTGTACAAGATCGCCATTTCGGTTCGCGAGGAAATCGATGATCTCTAGGCTTGGCAGGGAATCGGCCAACGGCCCGCCACGGGTATGGCGCTGCGCCGGAGGTGAGTGATTTGTCTGCCGCGCCGCATGAAGTGGTCATCGTTGGGGCTTCGGCCGCGGGGTTGCGGTGCGCCAGCCGCTTGGTCCGGCTGCGCCCCCGGTGGCGGGTTACGGTCGTGGAAGCCAGGGAATCGTTTTCCTACGCCGCCTGCGGGATGCCCTACGTTCTTTCCGGAGACATCACCGACCTTGAAGCCTTGCACCGCACCGCAGACGGCGCCACGCGCGACGGTGATTATTTCCGGGGCGCCAAGGGTGTCGAGGTTCTCGCCGGCTGGCGGGCCGTGGCTATCGATACCGCTGAACAGGAACTGCGGATCCGGGGCGGGGACAACCGGGAACAGACGTTGGCCTGGGACGAGTTGGTTCTGACCACGGGGGCCCGGCCGCGGCGTCTGCCTGGCCAGCCGGAACATCCCCGCGTGGTGACCTTCCACAATGCAGACGATGTGAAGCCGCTGGCTCAGGGGCTGGCCACGGGCAAGATTGCACGCGCCATCATCATCGGCGCCGGGTTTCTGGGGTGTGAGCTGGCCGAGGCCTTCGCCACCCTGTGGGGAGCGGAGGTGACCCTTCTGGAAGCGGCCGCCTGGCCCCTGCCTGCCCAGCTGGACTCCGAAACCGGGGCCCTGGTTGCCAAGGCCCTGCGGGACAACGAGGTGGACCTGCGGCTGGGCACCCAGGTTGGGCGGCTCGAAGTTTCGGATGACCAGGTCCAGGTGCACGTGCAGGGCGGCGAGCCGGTGGTCGGGGATGTGGCCGTCGTGGCCATCGGCATCGAGCCTGCGGTTGAACTGGCGGTCGCCGCGGGAATCCGCCTCGGACCGACGGGCGCCATCGCCGTGGATGATCGATTGGCCACTTCGGTGCCCCATGTGTGGGCCGCCGGCGACGCCGTCGAAATGAAACATGCGGTGACCGGTGAGCCCGTGTGGGTCCCGCTCGGATCCCTGGCCAATCGCCAGGGCAGAACCCTGGCCAACATCCTGGCCGGTGGAAATGACCACTTCGGGGCCGTAGCCGCTGCGGCTGCGGTAAAGGTTTTCGACCTGAACGTGGCCTCGACCGGGATCACCCGTCGGGCTGCCGCCGGCGGGGATGCCGTGCGTTCGGTCTGGACATCGGCCCACGACCGGGCGGACTACTGGCCCGAAGCCGAGGAAATCGCCATCCAGTTGATCTACCGGGCGGGTTCCCGGCAGGTGTTGGGCGTTCAGGCGGTCGGCGCGGGCGAGGTGGCCAAGCGCATTGACGTGGCTACGCAACTTCTGCTCACGGGGGCGACCCTGGCGGATTTCGCCCGGATCGAGCATGCCTATTCGCCTCCCTTCGCCCCGGCCCTCGAACCGTTGGCCGTGGCTGCGATGGTGGCGGAAAACGCCGAAGACGGCGTTGACATCCGCAGTCCCGAAGGAAAGCTCGACGGATTCCAGATCCTGGACGCCCGCAATGCGGACGAAATCAAGGCCCGTCCCCTGGATTTGCCCGGGGTGACCAGCCTGACCCTCGATAAGCTGCGGGACCAACCCGATGCTGTCGATTCGGGACCCTGGATAGTCGTTTGTGAACGAGGAACCCGCTCCGCCGAGGTCGTTCGCTGGCTCAAGGGACGCGGCACCGACGCGGCCTACCTGGGCGGCGGCCTGCGCTGGCGAAGCCTGGCGGGGCTTGACTCGCAAACGGATACGGATAAATAGTAGCCAGTTGAAGGGAGGGTCATCATGTACCCGATCATGTTGACCATGGACGATAGACCATGTCTGGTTGTAGGTGGCGGCGGCGTCGCCCTGCGCAAGCTGGATGCCCTTCTGGCCAATGGCGCCCAGGTGACCGTGGTGGCGCCCCAGCCCATCGAGGCCTTAGAGGCGCTGGCCACCGTGGACTCGATCAAGATCGAACGACGGCCCTACCGGCCGGGGGAAGCGGCGGAATATTTTCTGGCCATAGCCGCCACGGACGACCGTGAAGTCAACCGACAGGTTTACGAAGACGCCGAAAAAGCCGGGGTCCTGGTCAACGTGGTCGATGATCCTCCGTTGTGCTCCTTCCACCTGCCCGCGCGGGTCCAGCGGGGCCCTCTGCAGATCGCCATCGCCTCGGAGGGTGAGGCTCCGTTCGCCGTCCGCCGGTTGCGCCAGTTGCTGGAACACCGCTTCGACCATTCCTGGGCGGAGTGGATGGAAGCTGCAGCCCGTTTCCGGCGATCGGTGCTCAGCCTGGATTTGCCAAAAACCGAGAGAGAGGCATGTTTCGACACCTTTTTCGGGGCCACCGTCGACCCGGCCTCCCTCAAATCCCGCGTCCCGACCGAGAAGGAAGAGGAGTCCTTCCTGTTCCCCGAGGGTGACCACGATTCTGAAGACCATGCTGACCCGGCCCATGATCATGCCTCGGTCGCACATCCCCGGCCCGAGGGAACCAAGGTGGGCCTGGTGTCCCTGGTCGGGGGCGGTCCTGGTGATCCCGGGCTGCTGACCTTGCGGGGCATGAACAGGTTGATGGCCGCCGACGCCGTGGTATTCGACCGCCTGGCGGCCACGGCCCTGCCTTGCGATCTTCCGGCCCGTGTCGAACTGCACTGCGTTGGCAAGGTGGCCGGATACCATCCCGTACCCCAGGAAGAGATCAACGCGCTGATCGTGCGCCTGGCACGGGAGGGCAAGCGGGTGGTGCGGTTCAAGGGGGGCGATCCCTACGTTTTCGGCCGGGGCGGGGAAGAGGCCGAGGATCTCCGCGCCGCAGGCGTTCCCTTCGAAATCGTTCCGGGTGTGACCGCCGCGGTGGCCGTCCCCGCCTATGCCGGGATGCCCGTCACCTACCGGCGGGAGGCGGTGCGGGCGACCATGGTCACCGCCCACGAATCCGCCAAAACCGGCGGGCCCCAGGTCCGTTGGGACCTGATGGCGGCCGATCCCCACGCCTCTCTGCTCGGTTACATGGGCGTCACGTCGTTGCCCAAGGTCGTCGAACAGCTCCTGGCAGCGGGCATGGATCCCATGACGCCGGCGGCCATGATCTCCCGTGGCACAACATCCGCCCAGCAGGTGGTTCAGGCGACGGTTTCCGCATTGCCTGCGGCCATCCTCGCGGCTAAACTGGAACCCCCGGCCCTGTTCATCATCGGCCCCACCGTGCTCCATGCCGATCACCTGGATTGGTTCAGCACGCGGCCTCTGCACGGCCAGCGTCTGGTGATGGTTGGGCCCGGAGGCAGCCTCGGCGAGAAACTCGAGTTTGCGGGCGTTGAACTGGTCGAAGTGCCTCTACCGGTGACACCTGCTTCGCGCGTGGTCATGGGTGCGTTGCCGCTTTCGGGTTGCATTTTCCGTAACGAAGAGGAATTGGAGGCCCTGGATGAGGAACGCCTGGGTCTGGGGTGGGAACCGGATGTGATCGCCTGGTGTTTCGGTAGGAAAACTGCTGAACGCGCTAGGCGTCTCGGCTGGCAGAAGATAGAACAATTGGATGGACCAATGACCGAGGTGGACCTAGTTTCAGCCTTGATGTTGCACTCACCCCGACCCTCGGGACAGGTGACCTCATCCGGTGCTTAAGGGCTGGTGGTTCGCCGCAGAAGCAAAGGTTGTCTGAATGTACATTATTCCCTACATCGTGGCGTACGCGGGAATTCTCGTGTTCGCCGTGGCCGTGGTCGCCCGTTTCATCATGTTCTCGAAATTGCCCATGCACCTGCGCTGGGAACTCTATCCCGTCGCCCACGAGGGCAAGAAATCCAGCTACGGCGGTTCCTACCTGGAGGAATTCGAGTGGTGGACCAAACCGCGGGAAAAATCCGTTTCCGGTGAACTGAAGGTCATGGTGCCGGAAATCCTGTTCCTGGTGGCCTTGAAGGAACACAACCGCAAGATGTGGTCCCGTTCCTTCCCCTTCCACTTCGGACTCTACCTGATCATCGCCAGCACCATGTGCATGCTGTTGGCGGGGATCCTGTCGGCCATCTGGCCGAACCTGGCGGCAAGCTCCCTGGACAAGGTGCTGCAATACGCGACGGTGGGCTTTGGCGTAAGTGGAATGGTCATGGCAATTTACGGAGCCTTGGGCCTGCTTTTCAGGCGGCTGACGGCTCGGGATCTCAAGGGGTTCACCACCCCGGTCGATATTTTCAATCTGGTTTTTTTCGTGGTTGCCTTCGGCGTGGCCTTCCTGAATTTCGCCATCGTCGATCGGGAATTCCTGCATGTCGGTGCGTTTGTCGACAACCTGGTGAGTTTCCATCTTTCCGCGGCGCCGCTTGATGGTGGGGGGACGGGATTATTAGCCGTTTCAGTGGTTCTGTTGAGCTTGTTGGTTGGTTATATTCCCTTGACCCACATGTCCCACTTTGTCGGTAAGTATTTCGCCTATCACGCCGTTCGCTGGAACGACGAGCCCAATCTGCCGGGCAGCAAGACCGAGGGCAAGGTCGGCGACCTTTTGAATCAGCATCTTACCTGGGCCGCCCCCCATATCGCGGGCGCCGACGCCAAGAAAACGTGGGGCGAGGCAGCCATGGAAAACCCGGCCCGGACTGAGGAGAAATAACATGGTCGAGCGGAATTACACCGCCACCCGCAGGGCGGCATTGAAGCAGGTTCTCGAGCTGACGGACATCTCGAAGGACTGTGGTCCTCTGGTCGACATTCCCCTGAGCCAGCAGATTCCCCTGCCGCCTCCCTTCGACAAGCCGGAGGACGAGCCGACACCCACGCCCCTTACCGATGCCGCCAAGGAAAAATACGAATGCGATCTGGACGGCACGATCGCCGTGAGCATTCCCAAGCCCGCGAGCAAGGAGGAGGAGGAGCGGCTGGTCAAGTCGTTCCTGTCGGGCATGAAGAAGCTGTTCGAGGAGGAGAACAACTGGATCTTCCTGGAGCCCCTGATCATTTCCGCCGAACACTGCGCCAAGTGCCAGACCTGCTCGGAGGCCTGCCATATCTATCAGGAAAGCGGCGAGAATGATCTGTACCGCCCCTCGTACCGCTCGGAGATCTTCCGCCGCATCTACCACAAGTATATCAAGGGCGAATCGGAATGGGTGCACGGCAAAATAGATCTGAACTGGAAGGCCGTGGCTCGGCTGATCGAGCTCTCCTACCGCTGTAACATTTGCCGGCGCTGCGCCCAGACCTGCCCCATCGGGGTGGACAACGCCCTGCTGGCCCGGGAAATCCGCAAGATCGCGAGCCAGGAAATGGGCATCACGGCCAAGGAACTGCACGAGGCCGGTTCGGTGTTGCAGCAGAAGGTGGGATCTTCCACGGGCATGAACTCCCTGGTGGTCAAGGACAACCTGGAATTCATCGACGAGGACACCGCCGAAAAGACCGGCATCCCGGTGGAGACGCCCTTCGACAAGCAAGGCGCCGACATCCTGCTGATCCACAACGCCGGAGAGATCATGGCCTGGCCTGAGAACCCGGGGGCTTTCGCCGTCCTGTTCAACGCCGCCGGCCTGAGCTGGACCCTGTCCAGCGAGCTCGCGGCCTACGACGGGATCAACTACGGCGTCTGGTACGACGACGTGCAGTTCGCCCGCACCGCGATGCTGCACATGCAGGCCGCCAGGAATCTCGGCGTCAAGAAGATCGTGCTCGGGGAGTGCGGCCACGCGAACAAGGCCCTGGCGGTGATCGCGGACCGCGTGCTTTCCGGCGACATGAACATTCCGCGCGAGAGCTGCATGAGTGTCCTGCTGGACATCGTGCGTTCGGGCAAGGTCAAGTTCGACAAGAGCCGGAACGATTTCCCGGTCACCCTGCACGACCCTTGCAACATGGTCCGGCTGATGGGCGTGGTGGCCCCCCAGCGGGAGATCATCAAGGCCGTGGTTCCGGAACACCGTTTCCGCGAAATGGCGCCCCACGGCGTCGAGAACTACTGCTGTGGCGGCGGATCCGGGTTCGCCATCATGTCCGGTCACAACTTCGACGAGTGGCGGCACCGCTTCTCGGGCCGGCGCAAGTTCCGCCAGATTCTCGAAGCCTTCCAGGATGAACCCATGGACAAGGAACATCCCAAGTACGTCTGCGCACCGTGCAGCAACTGCAAGGGACAGATCCGGGACATCATCCAGTATTACAACGCCTGGGAAAAGGCGGGCATCGCCTACGGCGGGCTGGTCGAATTGATGGTCAACGCGATGGTGGACGTCAAGCCGGGCTACATCGACTGGGAATGGCACTAGGCCTCCCGGATGGCGGGCAGAAAAAATCCCCCGGCCCTCAGGACCGGGGGATCTTCTTCAGGGTCAAACCCCGCTCTAGCCGTAAGGATACATGCCCTTCTTGATCCCCTCGAGAAGCGACAACAGCTCGTTGTGCTTGACCTCGTCGGTATGAAGATAGTTGAGCAAGTACTCCGGAATCATCATTTTCCGCTGTTTCACATCGGCCAGGGCCTCCTCGACCTGGTTCACCATCTGCTTCTCCAGCTTCAGGTGCTTTTCGATGCCTTCCCAGACCTCGGACATGTCATCCGGGGTCAGGGAGATCGGATTGGCCAGGGCCTCGGCGATCAAGCCCTGGACCCGGTAGTGCATCTTGGAGTCGGACTGGATGATTTCCATGACCAGCTTGATCAGCGGGTTTTTGGTCGACTCGATGACCCGGCCGCAGGATTCCACCGAGGTGTCCTCGATCTTCTGCCATTGCCTCATCGAAGTGACGAGTTCTTCCTGGATCTGCTTCGTGGTTTTCTTTTCAGCCATCGTCAAGCCCTCCTATGTGATTTTGACCGGATCCCGGTCGCGAATGATTGAATCGGGGAATCAAACTTTCCCGATCGCCTGCTTGATATTCTGCCACACGTCCTCGATCGATTGCTCACCGTCGACCTGGTGCACGGGCACCCCGAGATTCCGGTAGAATTCCAGCACGGGTGCGGTCTGTTCGTGATACAGACGCAGCCGTTTCTTGACCGCTTCGGGCTTGTCGTCGTCCCGCTGGACCAGCGGCGCCGCGTCAATATCGCAGAGACCCGGGGTCTTGGGCGGCAGGCTCACGGTGTTGTAGCCGTGCCCGCACTGGCTGCACATGAAGCGGCTGCTGATGCGATCGACCGCGGTCTGGTCGCTGATGACGATCTCGATCACGGCGTCGAGGGTCAAGTCCGGCTTCATCATTTCAGCCTGGCCCACGGTGCGGGGATAGCCGTCGAGCAGGATGCCCTCGGGATGCGCCCGGGCGGTCTTCTTGACGATGCCGTAGATCAATTCGTCGCCGACCAACTGGCCGGCGTTCATGACCTGGGAAATCTCGTTGCCCAGGTCGGACCCGCTTTTTACCTCGGCGCGCAGAGCATCGCCGGTGGAGAAATGGAAGATCCCGAAATGCTCGGCGACCCGGCCGGCCTGGGTCCCTTTGCCGCTGGCCTGGGGCCCGATGATGGTGATGTTCATTGCCTTCCCCTTGGGACAATTCGAACGGTCAAAACCGACCATTCGACAGTGATGGCCGGAGCGGATTGAGCCGTGTTTTTGCACTCCCCCATTGTGCATCTATTTTTTTGCAAGCACAAGTATTTACATGTATTTTCCCGATTTTAGACGTAAAATTTATGCCCTGAAACCCACGGCCAAGCTACGCCCGCGAAAAAGGATCTCGAACATGAATGAATTCCGGGCACTCCCAGGCGACCTGGCGAGAATTTTCCGGGACGATGACCGCCCTCCTGTCGAGTGTGACCGCCTGCTGATCCTGATGAATTTGTTCGCCACCCTGCCGCCCCCGCCGGATCCCTTCGGCTTGTGTCCCGACTTTGCGCACCTGCAACGGATCTTCATAAAGTCGCTTGCCTCGGCTCAAGCCGATCAGGTCGAAGAAGCCTTTCTGAATCTCTACTGCCACGTCCACGGCCACGAGGCGCCCTACTCCGCCAGCGAGCGCCAGAGGATGGACGAACTGGGCGGCTACTGGTGCCACGCCGGTGGGCTGTCACCGATCCTGAAGGCCGGCGATCACATCGGGCCCGATACCGTCAGTGCGGATTTCGGCGCCGGCAACGGTCTGCAGGGACTGCTGCTGCAGAAGCTCTATCCCCACGCCAAAACGATCCAGATCGAGATATCCAGCCGCATGGTGGCCTGGGGAAGAGAGCTGCAGGAATGGTTGGGTATCGCCGCGGGCCGGGTAACCTGGGTGGTCGGTGATGTGCTGGACCATTCCCCGCGCGACGTGGATTTCGTTTATCTCTATCGTCCGGTGCGTCCGGAAGGCGAAGGCCGCCGGTTCTACGAGAACTTCGCCGCCGTGCTCGCGCAGGCGCCGCGCAAGGTGGTTGTCTTCAGCGTCGCCGACTGCCTCCGGGATTTCCTGCCCGAAGAATTCTCCGTCTTTTACCACGATGGGCACCTCACCTGCTTCAGCAACCGGGAGTCGCAGCGGCAGGATCTCCGCTGAGGCGAAACGCACGGTTGCAGCGGTCAGGCGGCACAATCCTCAGGCCAGGCTATCCAGTTCTTCCCAGCGGGCGTAGAGCCCCGGCAGTTCCGCAGCTATTTCCTGGAGCCGCTGCTTGAGCTGGGCCACCCGGTCCTGGGCGGTGCGGTAAACCTCGGGATCGGCCAGGTCGGCGTGGATGGCGCCCTGCTCCGCCTCAAGTTTTTCAATCCTGGCGGGCAAGGCTTCCAGTTCCTGCTTTTCCTTGAAGGACAGACGGCGCGGCTGTGGCGCCGGGGAGGATGCCGGCTTTTCCTTGCGGGGTTTGGCGGCGAGGGGTTCGGTGCGCGCCAAGGAGACCCGCGCCCACTCGCTGTACCCGCCCACGGTCTCGGTGATGCGGCCTCCACCCTCCAGGGCCAGGGTGCTGGTCGTGACATGGTCCAGGAACTCGCGGTCGTGGCTGACCAGCAGCAGGGTGCCCGAAAAATCCAGGAGCAGTTCTTCGAGCAGGTCGAGGGTTTCCAGGTCCAGATCGTTGGTCGGTTCGTCCAGGACCAGCAGGTTCGCCGGCCGGGTGAAGAGCCGCGCGAGCAGCAGACGATTGCGTTCGCCGCCCGACAGCCTGGTGATGGGGCTGCGGGCGCGGTCGGGGGTGAACAGGAAATTCTGCAGGTAGGTGATCACATGGACCGGCCGACCGTTGAACCAGATGGTGTCGCCCCCGTTATCGGCCACATTTTCCTGGACCGTCTTGTCCTCGTCGAGCTGGTTGCGTTGTTGGTCGAAGTACGCGATCTGCAGACTGGTGCCGAGCTTCACCGTGCCGCCCGTCGGTTCCAGCTCCCCGAGCAGCAGGCGCAACAGGGTGGTCTTGCCCGCGCCGTTGGGACCCAGGATCCCGATCTTGTCCCCGCGGGCCAGGCGAAGGCTGAAATCCTTGACCAGGGGGGCGCCGCCTTCATAGGCAAATTCCAGGTTGCGCGTGAGAATGACCAGCTTGCCGCTGTGCTCGGCGTCCTGCATGCGCAGGTTGGCATCCTGGAGGCGCTCTCGGCGCCGGCTGCGTTCCTGGCGCATCGTCATCAACTCGCGCACCCGGCCCTCGTTACGCGTGCGACGATCGCGCACGCCCTTGCGGATCCAGATTTCCTCCTGGGCCAGCTTGCGGTCGAACTGGGCCCACTGGGATTGCTCGTTGCGCAGGTCGTCGTCGCGCCGGCGCAGGAACGTGTCGTAGTCGCAGGTCCAGTCGCGCAGGCGTCCGCGGTCCAGTTCGAGGATGCGCCCGGCCAACCGGCGCAGAAAAACCCGGTCGTGGGTGACGAAAAACAGGGTGCCGGTGAAGCGACGCAGTTCATTTTCCAGCCAGGTGATGGCGTCGATGTCCAGGTGGTTGGTCGGCTCATCCAGCAACAGGACATCCGGATCGCCCACCATGGCGCGAGCCAGCAGGGTGCGGCGGCGGTTGCCCAACGAGAGCTGGTCGAAGGGGGCCTTCGGGTCCAGTCCCGCGCGGCTGAGAATCTGATCGACGAGATGGTCCTGTTGCCACGCATCGGTGTTGACGTTATCGAGACCTTGAATATCGTGCAGGCCGTCCGCGACGATGGTCTCGATCGTGCCGCCCAGGTGGGCGGGCACTTCCTGGGGCAGATACCCCAGGTGCAGGCGCTGAGGCTGCAGGATTTTTCCGCGGTCGGGGGTAAGTTGCCGGGTCAGGAGGCGCAACAGCGTGCTCTTGCCTTCACCGTTGCGTCCCAACAGGGCGATGCGCTCGCCTTTTTCCACGCGCAGGTCCACCTGGTCGAGGACCGGGAGACCCCCGAGAGATAAGCTGACCTGTTTAAGTTCAATCTGGGCCATGGCTCGGTTTCGTGGTCGGTGTCCTGGGGGTAAGATCCGGTAGAACAATGTAGCGGTTTTGAGGAGAAATGGTAAGAAGTGATGGAACGTGTTTATTGACAATGAGTTGATGGTTGTTAGGGTCGCGGTGCAGAACGGATCCGAGGGGACCCGGGAAATTCCGGATCCCCTCGATGTTGCTGGTCGCCACCCTGGTCCGCGGCGGTTACCGCTTCTGGATACGGATGTTCCCGTTCACGTTGTGGATGACGACCTTGTGCTTGCCTCCGTTGATGGTGGCGGTTCCGTAGATGTGCTTGAGGGGGCTGCCGTGCTTGGAATCCCATTTCTGGGAGTGCTCGCGCTGCAGGTCGAAATCGCTTTTGATTTCGAAATCCTGGCTGCTGTTCCGGGTGTAGGCCAGATCCAGGTCCAGGTCAATCGAGGCGTCGGCCGGCAACACCAGGGTAACCTCGCCGGTGCCCGTTTTGAGTTCAATCCCCTCCCCATCCTTGCCCAGCCCGCCCGCGACACTCACATGGATATCGCCGGCCCCGGTTTTGGCCTCCACATACCCGTCCTTGATCTGGATATCGATATCGCCACCGCCGGTCCTGGCCTTGACGAACCGGGACGCGTTGCGGATATCGATGTCGCCGCCGCCGGTTTTCACGATCGCCCCTTCGGGTGCATCGTCCAGATCGATGCCTCCGCCGGCGGTGGAGTACATGATGGTTTTGGGTGAAGTCCCGGCCGGGGACAACCCGCCCGGTCCGCGCAAATCGCCTCCGCGGTCACTTACGTTCTCGAAGCTGACGATGCCGCCGCCGGAGGTAACCTTCACGTTGCCGACCACGTTGCGCACCAGACCGCCACCGCCGCCGGTTGAGACCTTGCCGTCCAGATCGGAGTCCAGAACCTTGATGCCGCCCCCGCCGGTGGTCAGATGCACCTGGCCGGAAAGGTTTTTCAGCGTGATGCCCCCTCCGCCGGTAGCTCCCTGGAATATGCCGGAGACATCAGTGATGGAGATGGAGCCGCCGCCCGAATGCGACTCGATATTGAATTTTCGGGGCACGTTCAAGTGGACATTAAAATTGAGGGAGCGGAATTTCCGATCCGGTTTCGCGCTCAGCCGCAAGCCGCCGGAGGTCTTGGTGACTTCGATATCCCAGTTCTTGATATCGGCACCCCCGTCCTCGTTGTCATTCTTGTGGGAGGTGCAAACGACACGGACCAGGTCGCGATCCCATCCTTCGACTTCCAGGGATCCACCCTGCTTCATTTCCAGTTCGATTTTCTGGCCGGATTTGACGGGGAACTCCTGCTTCCATTCCCCTTGGCCCTGGGCCACGGGCGCCAGAGCCATCATGGCAACCAGCACCAGGGTCGACAGGGTTGCAATTGATCGAGATTTCATGGTTCTGCTCCTTGTTGTCGTCTGCTGTGATCTGCTTTCAACTGGGGCTGGGCGTGCAGGCCCCGCTCGTCTGTGCCCACGCTGCTAGAAACTGACCGCTGCCTGACGCAGCATGGCCATGGTGCCCGGGGGCGCGTTTTCGCCCACCGCATGACGGATCGTGTCCTGTCCGACATTCCGGCGAGCCAGTTCATCCAGGGCCGTCAGGCGCATCTGCACATCCTTGTCCTGGCCCAGGGTCTGCAACAGGGCGTCCTGGCTCTGCTGGTCATAGGGGTACCTGGCCAGCACGTTCAGGGCGTTGAGGCGCACGGTGGGGTCGGGATCGTTGAGCATGGTGACAATCAGCGCATCCTTGAGGCGGCCATCCCGAATCGGCGGCGTAACTTCCATGGCCCGCAACTGCGAACCCATGGATGAAGGCTCCAGGATGGCGTTCAACAGGACCTCCTTGGCCAGTGGGGAATCCTGGGCCACCTGCAGGTTTACATGGCGGGAGGCGTCGAAACTCAGCGCCAAAATTCCTTGTCCCTGCGGCCGGACCGACACGTTGGCGAAGGAATAGGGGGCCTCCCAGTACCCGTCGAGACCGCCTTGCCGGACCTTTGATTCCTGGACCGATTGTCGCAGCAGCTCCTCCACAAAAGAACTTTTCTGCGGACTCCACTGGCCCAGGAATACGGCACAGACCAGCACGGCCGCCGTCGCCAGACCGCTGGGCACAGGGTGAGCGCGCCAGAATCTGCCCAGGTCCGGCAAAAAACCGGGCTTGGGCGCCGGGCTCCCGGATCCTCCGGGCGCCTGTTGCCGGGTCGCGGTCACGGCCAACACGGCTTCGCGCATTTCGCGCAGGTCGTGTCGCGCGGGCAGGGGAATCTCCCGGCCCAGAGCCAGCAAATCCTGATGCAAGGTCATCAAACCCGTACACTCGGGACACGCGACGCAGTGATCCTCGAGGTCGGCCCGGTCTTCGGCCGAGATTTCGTCGGCAAGGAAGTGCTCGATCAATTCCTGGTAACGACGGCAGTTGCTCATGCTTCCATCTCCTGGTCCCATCCGCCCTGCCGGGTCAGATGCGTGCGTAATTTCTGCAGACTGCGAAAAAGGATGCTCTTGACCTGACCGTCGCTGCATTCCAGCACGTCACCGATTTCGCGAATGGGCATCTTTTCGAAATACCGCAACAGAACCGCTTGGCGTTGACGCGGATTGAGCCGGTTAACCTCGGCCAAAAGGTCCCGCGAGCGTTCGGCGACGACCAGGGCCGTTTCCTGGTCCGGTGGAAAGACCGGAGCATTCAGGGTCGTTATCTCGACCGTGCCCTTGTGGCGCTTCTGGCTCCGCAGCCAGGTCATGCTCTCATTCTGGGCAATGCGGGCCGCCCAGGTGCGAAAAGAACTGCGGCCCTGATAGGCATCCAGCTTGCGGTGAATCCTGATGAACACATTTTGCGAGACGTCCAGTGCACTGTCGGCATTCCCGGTGTAGGAATAGGCGATGCGAAAAACGAAATGCTCGTAGCGACGGATCAGCTGCTCGAAGGCCGCCTGGGATCCGGCTCGGATTTCATCGATGAGGTCATAATCGTTCAGAGGCAAGGTCGGCTCCTGGCTGAGCGCCCATGGGCGCCGGTTCGGGCCCGGTTGATATAAAACGATAGACTAGGGATACGGGAGATTGGTTAGCATGGTTTTGAATATTTTTGGTTGTGCCCCTGAAATGGTGGCTCCCGGCTGAACACCCTCTGCACAAGGGATGCCGACAGGCATAACCCCTTGTCTCATGAACAGTTGGTAGCGACATCCTGTCGCTACCGCCCTCGACATTCCGGCCCTCCCGCCATCCATGGCTCCCGGGCCTCCATGACGCCATGAGACAAGGGGTTATGCCTGTCGGCATCCCTTGTGGCACCGTATTCGGGGACGGTGGCCACCGCAGCCGGATGCTCTCCGTGGAAATATTCCCGAAGCTATGGCAGAATAAAGAAAATCACATGTCCTCCCGAGATAAGGAGAATCCAGTGAAGGTTCGCATCTCCCTGTTCCTGGTTGTGTGTCTGGTCGTCGGGGCGGCCGGCATCATCACACCGGCCGCTGCGGCCAAGGATCACCGCGTGATCACCGCAGGCGACCTGGGTTCCCTCGCCTGGCGCAGCATCGGGCCCGCCAATATGGGCGGCCGCGTGGCGGCCATCGCCCTGACCCCGGGCAGCACCACGGAATTCTACGTGGGCTACGCCACCGGGGGTCTGTTCAAGACCGACAACATGGGCACGACTTTCAGCGAAGTGTTCCGGGACCAGGAAACCTCCAGCATCGGTGCGGTGGCCGTGGCCAATGTGCCGGCGGACTGGCCGGGCTGGGACGCGACGGCAGCAACGGGGGATACTACCAAGGTCGAGGACAGGCCCGAAAAGGGCATCGGGCGCGTGGTCTGGGTGGGCACCGGCGAAGGCAACGGGCGCAACAGCTCGTCCTGGGGCCACGGGGTTTACCGGAGCGCCGACGGTGGCGGCAGTTTTGAGTATGTGGGCCTGGCCGAGACCCGGAACATTCCGCGCCTTGCCGTCGACCCGCGCAACCCGGATGTCTGCTATGTCGCGGCCATGGGGCATTTGTGGGGGAGCAATCCCGAGCGCGGCATCTACAAGACGAGCGACGGCGGCAAAACCTGGCAACATATCCTGAAGGTGGACGACGAGGTGGGGGCCTGCGACGTGGTGCTCGCTCCGGGCAACCCGGACCGGGTTTTCGCGGCGCTGTATCGGGCACGCCGCACGCCGTGGAGTTTCGCGGGCATCAGCGATCAGGCCGGCATCTGGCGATCCGACGATGGGGGGGCGACCTGGACGCGCCTGACCAGCGGTTTGCCCGAGCGCACCGGACGCATCGGCCTGGCGATCTACCCCGGCGATCCCGCCATCATGTACGCGACGATCGAAAGCGACCAGGGCGGCATCGGCCGCGACGCCTGGGACGATCGCTCGCCCGCCGGGGGACTGTTCCGCAGCGATGACGGCGGCGACACCTGGCGCCGGGTCAACGAACTGAACTTCCGGCCCTTCTACTTCTCGCGGGTGGCCGTGGACCCCAAGAATCCCGAGCGCGTTTACATGCCCGGCTGGGATGTGGCCGTCAGCGACGACGGAGGCAAGTCCTTTCGCCGCGATGGTTCAGTCGAGGTCCACGTGGACAATCACGCCATCGTGGTCTGCCCCGAGGATCCGAATCTTATCCTGGTGGGCAACGACGGCGGGCTGTACATCAGCCACGACGCCACGAAAACCTGGGACCTGCTGAACAACCTGGCGGTGGGCCAGTTCTACCATGTGGATGTGGATACGAGCACCCCGTTCCGCGTCGGCGGCGGCCTGCAGGACAACGGCTCGTGGATCGGTCCGTCAGCCGTGAAGTTCAAATCCGGCAGCGCCGCCAAGCCCTTCATTCTCAAGGAGGACTGGACTGCGGTGTACGGCGGCGATGGGTTCGCGGTGACCTTCGATCCCACGGACAAGAACATCATCTACGCCACCAGTCAGGACGGCAACCTGGGGCGGGTGGATCTGCGCACCATGCTGACCCGGCCCCTGAAGCCGGCGGCCGACGAGGGCCAGACGAAGCTGCGCTGGAACTGGGATGCGCCGTTCCTGGTCTCGGTCCATGACCCGACCGTGCTGTATCACGCCGGCAACAAGGTCTTCAAGCTGACCGACCGCGGCGACTTCTGGTACGCCATCAGCGGCGACCTCACCCGGCAGGAAACCACGAAGATCATGACCGAGGGCTCGGCGGCCGAGGCCTACGGCACCCTCACGGCACTGGCCGAATCCCCCGTGCAGCAGGGCGTGTTGTGGGCCGGGAGCGACGACGGCATGGTCCATGTGACCTTCGACGACGGCGCTCATTGGCGGGACGTCACGCCCAAGCAGGTCGGCGGTTTATACATCGCCGGCCTGGAAGCCTCGTCTCACCACAAGGACACGGCCTACTGCGCCGTCGACGGCCACCGCAGCGACGACTTCGCGCCGCGCATCCTGATGACCGAAAACGGCGGCGGCAAGTGGCGGGACATCACCGGGGATCTGCCCGCCGGCAGCCCCGTGCGCGTGGTGCGCGAGGACCCGGACAACCCGCAGGTGCTGTACTGCGGCACCGAAAACGCGGCCTATGTCACCTTCGATCGCGGGAAGCAATGGCTGAAACCGGGCGGCAAATCCCTGCCCACGGTGCCGGTCTATGACCTGAAAATCCAGCTGCCGACCCACAGTCTGGTGGCTGCGACCCACGGCCGCAGCCTGTGGATCATGGACGGCATCGCGGCGTTTGCCGAGCTGCCCCGGGTGGCGGACGAGCCGTTGCACCTGTTTCCGGTGCCGGCGGCCACGCCTCACGTTTACGGATTCCGGGGTTACGGCAGCGGCAACCGGGTCTTCCGCGGCGGACCCGGGCCCGACGGCGCGGTGATCACCTATTGGCTGCGGGATCTGCCTGAGGGCGGAGTCGACATCGTCATCAAGGATGCCGAAGGGCAGATGGTGCGCAAACTCAAGGGTGCGGGGCGGCCGGGTCTGAACCGTCTGACCTGGGACCTGCAGGCCGACCCCAAGATTCGCTTTGCCGATCCGAGGCAGAACGGCCCCGTGTTCGTGGATCCGGGCACCTACACCGTGAACATCAGCAGCGGCGAGGAAAAGGCCGAGACCACCGTCATCGTCAAGGCTCATCCGGGCTGGGTGGCGCCCGAGGACAAGGCGGTGTTGCCGCCGCCGCGGCCGTAGGTGATCCATTGGTTGCGCCTTGGAAATTGCTGCTTAAAAATTTCCCGGCGTGGCCGATAAGTATGGGGTAAATAGTCCCGCCTCGAATGGCGGGTGACCCCAGGATCATGCAGGAGGAAAACCCGTGAAATGTCCAGCTTGCAGCCACGATATGACCGAGGTGAATGTCCAGGATATCAAAGTGGACGTCTGTCAGGGCGGCTGCGGCGGCATCTGGTTCGATGGCCACGAACTCCAGAAGGTCGATGAACCCCACGAGGCCCTGGGCGAGGATCTGATGCACGTTCAGCGCGATCCGGGGGTGACCATCATCGAGAACGAAAAACGCACGTGCCCCCACTGCGCAGGCATGCCCATGATGCAGCACTTCGCCAGCGTGCGGCGCGAGGTCACCGTGGATGAGTGTCCCAACTGCGGCGGATATTTCCTGGATTACGGCGAATTGAATGCTATTCGCGACCAGTACGGCACCGAGGAAGAGCGAAGCAAGGCCGCCGAATCCCTGTTCGCCGACCTCTTCGACGATTCCATCGCCGCGGCCGCCCAGCAGAGCGAGGAGAAGTTGGAACGGGCCAAGCGTCTGGCGCGGATGTTCCGCTTCCTGTTGCCCAGCCATTACATTCCCGGCAAGCAGAAGTGGGGCGCTTTCTAGTTCCTGATCGAGCGCAGTTTCCGAGTGCAACCTCCCGTGACCTCGTGTCGTGGGAGGTTGCGGTCTATGGTGCGCGGGGTTAACCTGACCACACACATTTGAACCCCAATCGCCTCTTGCGCCAGGTATGATTTTGACACAGCCCATCAAAGACGACCTTGTGCGACCTTGTGACATCAAGGGAATCCTGCATGCCCACAGCCGTTGGACCGACGGCGCCCACTCTTTGGCGTCCATGGTCGAAACGGCCCGGGAAATCGGGTTGGAGTATCTCGGCATCAGCGACCATTTCCTGTCCGCAGCTCACCAGGAGGGTCTGGATCCTTACGCGGCCCGCATCCAGCTGGGTGAGATCCAACGCCTGCGCTCCATCTGTCCGGATTTTGACATTTTACAGGGCATTGAAATCGACGCGGATCCCAACGGTGAATTGCCCCAGGACGAAGACATGCTGGGGCAATTCGATTACGTCATCGTCTCGTTCCCCGAGAACGGCGGCTATGACCCGGATAAGTTCACGGAACAGGTCGTCAAGGTGGCGCAGCACCCCCAGGTGCATATTCTCAGCCAACCTCTGGGAGATCTCATGCTGCGCAAACACAACGGTGTGTTGGACATGGATCTGGTTCTGGAAGCGGCGGCAAAAGGCCGGACAGCCCTGGAAATTACGGCCAACCCCACCTGCAGCGAACTGGACTGGAGCCGGTGCCTCCTTGCCCAGGAGATGGGCGTGTTCATGACGATCAGTCCCAACGCCCATCGGGCTGCCCGCCTGGTTGATTTTCGCCACGGAGCCGAGCGGGCCCGTGAGGCCGGCCTCAAATGCAGCAGCCTGCTGAACACGCTGGGCAGCAGGGAGTTACGAACCTACCTGGCGACCGGAATCCTGCCCAATTCCTGATGTTATTCCGTTGATTGTTTCGCCGTGACATGACGGTCGAGCGCGCCGACGAGCATGGCCTTGGAAATCGGTTTGCTCAGGAAATCGTCCATGCCGGCCTCGAAACACGCCTTGCGATCCCCGCTCATCACGTTGGCCGTCATGGCCACGATGGTCACGCCGGCCTCCTCGCCGGGCAAAGCGCGGATGCGCCGGGTGGCCTCGTAACCATCCATTTCCGGCATCTGGCAATCCATGAACACCAGGTCGTAATCCTTTTCCTGGACCATGCCCACGGCTTCGACGCCCGTCATGGCCAGATCCACCCGGCAGCCCAGGATTCCCAGCATACTGATGGCGACCTTCTGGTTGAAGGGATTGTCCTCGGCCAGCAGGATCAGCGGACCGGTATTGTCGGCGGTCTGGCCGCCGAGCTGCTTGAAGGGATACAAACCCGTGGGGCCATTCTTCTGCGCGCTGGTGCTGGAGGCCGCGCATACCGTTTGCTGCGGGAAGTCCGGTTTGCCCGCCAGGACCGCGGCCAGCCGTTCCGCGTTGATGGGTTTGATCAGGGTTCCGGCGAACCCCTGGTCGTGCTGTTCCTGCTCCCGCTTGAGACTGGATAAATTGCTCAGCAGGACCACCTGGGGCCGCTTCCCCGCCGACAGGGCATTCAGGTAGGCGTTGATGGGCTCGGCCCCTGTTTCACCCAGGCTGGTGTCCAGCAGGATGAAGGACCAGTCGGGATGGTCTTTCAAGGCGGCCTGGGCCGCGGGAATCCCCGTGGCCACCTGGCAGGAGTGCCCCAGCAGGCGGACCTGTTCGGCCAGGACTTCCCCGTCCAAAGCATTGCCGGACATGACCAGCACGCGCTTGACGCCGCCCACCGGATCGGTGATGGCCGGAACGGGTCCGGCGGTGATTTTCACCGGAATGACGAAGGAGAACGTGGAGCCTTGGCCCGGAATGCTTTCGGCGGTGATCCTGCCGCCCATGAACTCGACCAGCTGCTGACTGATGGACAAGCCCAAGCCGGTGCCGCCGAACTTGCGGGTGGTCCCGGCGTCGGCCTGGGTGAACTTGTCGAAGATCTGGTTCAGCTTGTCGTTTTCGATCCCGATGCCGGTATCGGTCACCTCGAACCGCAAGGCCGTGTGCTGATCTTTTCCTCCGACCGGTTCGATATTCAGGTAGACATGGCCCTTGCGGGTGAACTTGGTCGCATTGTTGATGAGGTTGGTCAGCACCTGCCTGAGCCGCACCGGGTCCACCACGATCTCGAGGGGACAGCCCGGGGCCAGGCGGCAGATCAGATCCAGACCCTTGGCCTGGGCGTTGAAGGCGGCCAGTCCCGCGATTTCATCCACGAGTTCGCGCAGGGATGTCGGCAAGGGATCGAGTTCCAGATGCCCGGATTCGATCTTGGAAAGGTCAAGGATGTCGTTGATCAGGTTCAACAGCGCCGCACCGGACTGGCGAATCATTTCCAGGTACTGGGCTTGCCCGGGTGAGGGGTCCATGTCGCCCAGCAGATCGGTCAGTCCGATGACGCAGTTAAGGGGCGTGCGGATTTCGTGGCTCATGTTGGCCAGGAATTCACCCTTGGCGCGGCTGCTTTGCTGAGCCACCGCCATGGCGTTCTGGAGGACGCGTTCGGCCTCCAGCCGGGAATACGCCGTGATGAACAGATCGGCCACCGAGCGCAGCAGATGCGAATCCTCGGCGCGCCAGGTCCGGTTGCCGTCGACGCTGATGAACAGGAAGCCGAACAGAACCCGCCCCTGCAGTATGGGTACGGCCAGCAGGGAGCTGTCGGGCCTCAGGCCCAGGTCCATCCACACGCTGTGGCCCTCGCTCGGCAGTTCGCCCTGGCTGCCCGCGGTGACGAACAGGCGGTTGCTGAACATCTGGGTGATCCAGGTCAGGTGAGAGGAGGGAAGCCT
The DNA here is from genome assembly GCA_964545545.1 of uncultured Fibrobacteraceae bacterium. Taxonomy (GTDB): domain Bacteria; phylum Krumholzibacteriota; class Krumholzibacteriia; order LZORAL124-64-63; family LZORAL124-64-63; genus JAHJTW01. The sequence continues at coordinate 34,640 of CAZJGK010000026.1, forward strand.
GGCCGGCAGTGAAGTCCGTGCGGGCGATGGTTCACACTCATAGCCGTGCAGCAATTCCGCATCGCCTTCGATATCCAGGCGATAAATCGCCATCTTACCGCTGTGGGTGAAGGAGGTGGTCCGGGACATGATGGCGTTCAGGGAGCTGTCCACGTCCTCGTTGGTGCAGTGGACGAAGGTTTCCAGAATGGAGGCAATTGTGCGCTCGAAATCGAGGCGGCCGGCCAACGCTTTTTCGGCCTTGATCTGGTCCGTGACCACGATGCTGACGCCCAGAACCTCCGGCGACTTGACCCTGGAGTCGGGCAGAGGTTTTTTGAGGGCGGTGATGAAGACTTCACGGCCCTGGCAATCGATGGTGGAGGCCGCCGGCAGGGTCAGCGAGGTGTGGTTTTCCAGGACATGCCGGTCTTCCTTCAGCCACTGTTCGACCTGGTCCTGGTCGAAGTGGACATCCGTCAGCAGTTCCCCCTCAAGCTCGTGAACCTTGCGTCCGTAAAATTCCGCCACGGCCCGGTTGACCAGGGTGAAACGGCCCTCGAGGTTGCGCGCGAAGATGAAATGGGGGATGGCGTCGACCACCGCACGCAGGTACTGGTGATCAAAACTGTTGCTGCGCCTGATGATGGTCAGGGTCAGGTCGGTGGCCAGACATACCAGGGGAATCATCCAGACCGACCATTGCATCAAGACGGCTTCCTGGAAGCCGTGACCCTCGTCGATGCCCGGATGGCCAAGGTGCCACTGCGCCACGGTGAAGGGGATCAGGGCGGCCCACAGGCCCGCGTGAAAATATTCATGACGGCGAAGGGTCGGCAAATGGAAAAGCAGCATCCCGGCGCAGATGCTCAAGGCGATGACCGCCAGCGGCAAGGGGCCCTCCAGAGGGCTGAGGTTTTCCGCCGCCAGGGACATTTTGTCCATGATGATCCAGGCCGACGACAATATCAGAAGTCCGGCGCCGGATTGTATGATCAGGTTGAAGCGGCGGAATTTGCCGCCCCACCGGGCCAGGATAATACCCACCAGCAGTTGCAGCACACACCCTAGTCGGGCCACGGTCATGGTCGCCGCCGCGACATGGGGGTTCGGGAAGGCCTGATGACTCAGGGGAACCCACAGGGTGCCGCTGGTCAGTCCGGCGAAGAACAAAGCGATGCCCATGATCAGGGTGGGACGCCCGGGAGCGAAGCGGCCATAAAGCCAAGCGAGAACCAGGGCCATCGTAACGGTGAACAGGGTGTTGATATCCGTAAGGAGGATGTTTGCCGAGCTATGCCAAACAAAATAGGGAATGGTCCCGATACCAGGGCTGGAATCCTGGAAACAGATTCCCCATGAGGTCAAAAGATGAGGCAGCCACGCGGTCAAGGAAGCCAAGGCTACCAGCCAGATAATTCGGGATCGGGCATGAGGTCGTTGATTCATGGATCCTTGTCGCTCACTGGGGTCGGGATGGTCAAAGGCGGTTCCCGGAGATGACACTCCAATAACCTCATCTTGGTGGTTATCGACTTTTTACGGGAATACTTTAGAACGGTTGGAGGCGGGTCTCACCGGCCCTAACCTGTTGTGGCTCGTGGACGGTAGACCCCGCGTTTCATTCCTGGACCACCGCTAGGTTCTGGTCTTTTCGGTAGCGATTCCCTTTAGGCGAGTTGATTGCAGGGGACCGGGTGTCGATCCATGGCTCCAGCGGACGAGGTTGACCCGGCGATGCCCAAAACCAACAGCAGAATTCAGCACCCAGAGTCATTTTCCTCAGGGTTCATCACAGCAAAGCGACCGGCGGCGCAAGGGGGCAGTGGCAAGGAAGCGGGACGGCCTTCGTGGCAAGGGCGTCCCGCTTCCCTGGAATCGCGGCCGTGAAGCGGCCGGCTGTGCTGGTGATGTTGCTGGGCCTGGTTCCGGTCCTGGCCTGGGGCGGTCCCTATGTGGCGGCGCCCGACACCATGATCGTCACCGCCGAGCGCGAGAACCTGGCGGCCGTGGTGGCTGCCGTGGGCCGGCGGATGCGCGAAGCCGACCAGCGGGCCGCCCCCTATTCCTACACCGCGGAAACGGTGCGCCGGGATCGCTTCGGCCCCGCCGACACCACGGGTGTGACGGTGGTTTACCGCACGGTGACCCGCCTGAACAGGGACCGCGACGGGTCCGTGCGCCGGGTGATCCTCGCGCAGTCGACACGCCGCTATGAGGACGGAACGCTGGTTTGGGAGTCCCGGCAGCAGGACCCCGGCCCGGCCACCTGGCGGGAGCCCGCCCGCCCGCTGCTGGATTCCCTGCCTTTCGCCGCCGGGGCGGCCGACAGGTACGACTACCAGGTTCTGCAGCGGCAACTGGTGGGCAACACGCTGCTGTACCGGATCGCCTTTTCGCCCCGCAATCCGTTTGACCGGTTGCCGTCGGGCGAGGTGTGGGTGGATTTCGCGGGCTGGGTGATGCGTCGCTTGACGGCTCACATGGACCCGGGAACCACACCCACCATGCTGCTCGACGAGGTGCCCTTGTACCGCCTGGAGCAGGAGAGGCGCGACGGCCTCTGGCTGCCGGTGGATGTCCATCTGGTCATGAACCTGAAGCCCTCGCCGCTGGTGACAACGCCGAGAGCCATGGACATCAGGGTGAAGATCACCGAGGTGGCGGTCAAAGGGAGCCTTGATGATCGTCACCGCCGGCTGACCGCCGACGGCCGGGATCCCGGGGAATTCTGGCTGGATCCGCAGGCGGCGGCCGATTCCCTGGCGGTGTTCTGGGCCGGTGTGGACCGCCCGTGGTCGGTGAACCATCATGTCCTGCCCGGTGAGGGACCCGAGGTCGTTCACGATGATTCCTTGGTGAGCTGGGCCGACGGGCAGCTGGCGGAATTGGCGGCGCGGGGCCGGCCGTTACGCCTGAGGATCGCGCCGCAGCCGCCACGGTTCAACCGGGCGCAGGGCCTGGTGCCGCGCGTGAAGTTGGAACTGGGGCGCGAAGGGGCACCAGGGATTCTGGCCCGGGCTGCCGTGGGTCTGGGCCTGGCCGATGGCCGGTTGGAGGGGGCCGTGAAGTTCGGCGGCGGACGGTCCCCTGGGGGGCGCGTTGGCTGGTGGTTGGGTGCCGAGCGGCAAACGCGGGCCTTCGCCGTGGTCGGTGAGCGGCCTCTGGGAGATGCGGCGGCTCTGCTCTACGGCCATGACCCCCGCCACTATTACCAGGACCAGCGGGCGAGCGCAGGTTTGAAGTGGAACGTCGGCGCGGGATTCTTTCTCGAGGGCTCTGTGGCGGCGTATCGCCAGCGTCCGCTTCGAGTGGCGACGCGCTGGAATGTGGCCGGCGTTGCGCTGTCGCCGCAGGACAATCTGGCCGCCGACCAGGTGAAGGCGCGAAGGTTGGGCCTGGGGCTGGGGCTGCGGGCCGGCGGATGGAGCTTGCAGGGCGAGGTTGCCGGACTGACCGGCATGGCGCGCAAGGGATTGCGGCAACTGGGGCTGGACGCCGGCTGGCAGGGTATGGATCGTGGCGGCAACGCCTGGTTGTTGCAGGCCCACGGGAGGCGCTGGACGCACACGGCGCCCGTGCAGGACCAACTGTGGCTGGGGGATGCCGGCAGTTTGAGCGGTTGGCCGGCCGGAGTGCTGCGAGGCAATGCGGGTGTGTGGGGCAGTGCGGCCGTGGAGGGGGCCTGGGACCCGTGGCGCAGTTTGCGGGTGCCGATCCTGGGGAAACTGAGGTTGCAGCCGGTGGGGTTGGCCGAGGTCGGCTGGACGACCGCGCCGGGCCTGTGGGGTGGCGGAACCACGGCGGCATGGTCGGGAGGTCCGTTGGGCTCGCTGGCCATGGGCTTTCAGCGTTACCTGGGCTTGCCCGCGCTGGGCGGGAGGCAAAAGCTGCGGCTCATGGCTGCCTGGCCGGTGGGTCCGGGGGCGTCGGCGCAAGGACTGCGGCTTGTTTTGGGCCTGACCAAAGGAATCGGCGCACCTTGACGGGACCAGGACGAGGATCTATATTGCCGATCCGTTCAGGTCCGGCGGAGCCATGCCGATGTATGCCTCCCTGGAAATGAGCCATTTCTTCTGAACGTGGTTCCTCGGTAGCTCAATGGTAGAGCATGCGGCTGTTAACCGCAGGGTTGTAGGTTCAAGTCCTACCCGAGGAGCCAACTTCCCTTAGCGTAGAATCCGCCCACAGAGACGTTGACGGAGGCCGT
>CAZJGK010000027.1:0-15228 GCA_964545545.1 uncultured Fibrobacteraceae bacterium
AACATTCCTGTTGATGATAATCGGCCTGGTTGTCATGGCCGTTTTCCGGCCCTCTTCACCGGACCCGACCGAAGATTCCCTCTCCCGGGAAACCCGGTTCTTCATCAACAAGACCCATCAACACAGGCGTTATGGCTGTGTGATCATCGGCGATTCCCGCGGCCTGCGGGGCATCTCGCCCGGTGTCATGGAAAAGACCCTGACCGATCTGGACATCTTCAATTTTTCCTTCCACGCCGGGGGCATGAACAAGGAAATGTATGCGGCCGGTGAAGCGCTCCTGGATCCGGCGGCCTCTCCGCGCATCATCCTGCTGGCGCCCACGGCCCTGGCCTTCATGCCGGCCAAGAGAAGTAATTCCCAGTATCATCAGTATCTTCACAAGCCATGGGACGAGGTCTGGCTCTACCAGCACGCCCCCTTCATCGCCAACTGGTTCCAGCCCCTTTCCCCCTCCCTGTTTATACGCAAGGAACTCCATGTCAAACCACACAAGTACCTGCTGCAGACCTTCCATCCCGACGGCTGGATCGAGACCGACCAGGTGCCTCGGGATGAATTTGAAAATCTCACCTTGCTCAAGGAACGTATGGAAGGGCAACACATCGATCCGGAACTGGTCCAGGATTTCATGACCCAGACTGCCGACTGGACAGCACGCGGCATCAAGGTTCTTGCCTTTCTCCCTCCGGCTTATCCTCCCCGCATCGCCGTCGAAGACAGCATGGCCGGCCTTGACCCCAAGGCATTCCGGGCTGAATTCGAGCGCGCGGGCGGCACCTGGCTCGACATCCCTCAGGAAAATTTGATATCCTATGACAGCAGTCACCTGATTGCCGATTCCGCCCGTATCCTTTCCCGCGACCTGGCCAACGCCTGCGCCTCGGTGTTATACTGACGGCGGCGAAATTCCAGGAAAGGACGTTTCATGAATCTGCGCCGACAGCGGTGGGCCGGGCATTTTCCCTTGATATCAGCTCTGGCCCTGGGCACCTGTTTTGCAGCCGGCAATCTTTGTGCGGGTCCCCTGCAAACCCTTGCCGTCAAACCCCCCGAACCCGATTTCTTCTACACCCGAACCGCCATCGACTGCACCCCTCGCCAAACCATTGCGGTCACGCCCGGACTGACGGCCACCATCGCCGACAGCACTTTCGGCACCGGCAGCGTCGACGGCTATTCCTGCAAGCAATGGACCGAAACCGGCCCGGAGGCCTTTTACGCCCTGACCATCGACAGCGCCGTGGATTTCTTCGCCGGGCTGAGGGACCTCGGCGACGTGGATCTGGACCTTTTCCTGCTTTCGGTGTGCGACAACGATTCCTGTCTGGTCGGGGCCAACATCGAGTTCAACATCAGACTCCAGCCGGGAACCTACACCCTGGTCGTCGACGGCTATGGCCAGCCCACTCCCCAGGCCGGGCCCTTCACCTTGGAACTGTCGGCCCGGGAACCGGGTCTGCCTGCGGAGGTATGCGGCGGCCCCGATGCGGTGCCGGTCAGTTGTCAGACGGAAACCGCCACCTTCGAAGGCGACCTGGCAGGATTGCCCGACCTGGTGCGCAGCAACGATTGCAGCCCGGTCCTGGCCAAGGCCGGCGAGCAATGGTACGCCGTGACGGTGGGGCCCTACCAAGAGTTCACCGCGACGGTGACCAACGTCCCCGCGGGCCTGGACCCGGTGCTGTGGCTGTTTCCGGCGTGCGGCCCCGATGTCCAGTGCCTGGACTTTGCGGACGACAAGACCGCCGGCCAGGGGGAAACGTTGACCTGGTCCAACGCCGATTTCCCCGACACCACCGTTTACCTGGGCGTAGATGCCTTCTTGCCCCCGGAAATCGAGGGAGGGGGGGTGTTTACGCTGGAGATCCACTGCCAGGCCATGGTTGCCGCCGAAAAGAAACCGCTGGGTTCCCTCAAGGCCCTGTTTCGCTGACGGGCCTTCAGGCGCCCTCGATGGCAAGCTGCGGTTGACCTGAGGCCTGGTTTTTTCTACAGTTTGCATTCGCCAGCCTATTGGGTTTTCCGCATGACCGGACGCTGCGCCACCCTAGCTCAGGAAATATCCGCACCACGGAAGGTGTCTCCATGGCCGCACCCCAGAAAAAGCGCGCAAACGGCAATGCCGAGAGCATGGCGCTCCAGCAGAGGGAAATCTCCATCAGCGAGTTCTTCACCAAGAACCGCCACCTGCTCGGTTTCGATTCCCCCGCCAAGGCCCTGTTGACCACCATCAAGGAAGCCGTGGACAACAGTCTTGACGCTTGCGAGGAAGCCGGCATTGCTCCGCGCCTGACGGTGGAAATCAGGCAGGATCGCCCGCGGTCCAAAAACCTGGAAATGACCGCAGCCGGAGATGAAAACGAGACCGGCGAGGGGAAAACCGGCCAGAACGGCCAGAATGGCAAGACGGCAGGCACCGCACCCGGCAACCGCAACGAGGAACGCTACAAGGTCATCGTCGAGGACAACGGTCCCGGCATTGTGCGGGAACAGATTCCCAAGATCTTCGGCAAGCTGCTTTACGGATCAAAATTCCACAGCCTCAAACAGAGTCGCGGCCAGCAGGGCATCGGTATCTCGGCCGCCGGCATGTACGGCCAGTTGACCACCGGACGGCCCGTCACGGTCTACAGCCGCACCGCCCCCAATGTGCCCGCCCACCGCTACCAGATCCTGCTGGACATGAAGAAGAACGAGCCGGTGATCCTCTCGGGCGACGAAACCATCTGGGACAAGGAGCACGGCACCCGCCTCGAGATCACCCTGACCGGCAGCTACAAGCGCGGGCAACATTCGGTGGACAACTATCTCGAACAGACGGCCATCGCCAACCCTCATCTGCACTTGACCTACAAGGATCCCAAGGGCGAGACCGTCATTCACCCCAACTCCACCACGGAGATGCCGCCCGAAGCCCTGGAAATTCGTCCCCATCCCTACGGTGTCGAGCTCGGCATCCTGTCGCGCATGCTCAAGGACACCAAGTGCCGCAACCTGGGCGCTTTCCTGAAGGATGAATTCTGCAAGGTCGGCGCCAAAACCGCCGAGACCATCCTGGCCAATGCCGATCTTCCGGCGCGCAAGAATCCCCGGCGGCTGGTGCAGGACGACATCCAGAAATTGATCGAGGGCATCGCCGACACGAAGATTTCCGCGCCACCCACCGACTGCCTCTCGCCCATCGGCGAAGACCTGGTCATGGCCGGGCTCAAAAGTGGCGTGGAAGCGGATTTCTACACCTCGGTGACCCGTCCGGCCTCGGTATACCGCGGCAATCCCTTCCAGATCGAAGTGGGCCTCGCCTACGGGGGGAAGCTGCCCGGCGACGAGCTGGCCAGGGTCATGCGTTTCGCCAACCGGGTGCCCCTGCTGTACATGGCCTCGGCGTGCGCCATCCACAAAGCGGTTCTGGCCAGCAACTGGCGCAGCTACGGGCTGCAGCAAAGCCGGGGCGCGTTGCCCAACGGGCCGCTGGTCATCCTGGTGCACATGGCTTCGGTGTGGGTGCCGTTCACCTCCGAGAGCAAGGAGGCGGTGGCCCACTATCCCGAGATCATCAAAGAGGTCAAACTGGCGCTGCAGGAGGCCGGCCGCCGGTTGAACCTCCACATCCGGCGTCGGGAAAGAGAAAAGGACGCGGCCAAAAAGCAGAGCTATATCCAGAAATACATTCCCCATATCGGCGATGCCCTGCAGGAAATCCTGGACATCGGTGACCCGGAAAAAGACGAAATTATTGCGACTTTGACCGAGACGCTTGAGCGTAGCCGCAAGATGTAGCGAGAATAAACCCAACAGGGAAGGATGCCGCCGTGGCTCCCGCCAAGAAACCCAGCCGCAAACCGACCGCCCCGCGCAAGAAGGCCGCGCCGAAACCAGTGGCGTCCCAGGGCGAACTGGGGTTCAACGCCCCGACACCCCCGGTCGAGGCTTCGGCGGCCAAGGCCCCCGCCGCTCCGTCCGTCCAGGCTCCCCCCGGCGCAGCCTTCTCCAAGGTGGCCCGCCGTATCCGCAGCGAATCCAACATCATCCGCCAGAAGATCCTGCTGGGCGAGAAGCCGATGATGAAATTCCCGCTGCGCTCCCTGAGCAACGTCACCTACAATTCCACGACCGGTTTCTTCAAGATGAAGGGCAAAATGAAGGAGCGGACCCTGACGGTCAACACCGTCAAGACCTTCGCCCAGACGCTGAAGATGATGGCCCTGTCCAAGGAACTGGTCGAGACCGACGACATCGCCACCAAGCGGGAAGCCTACTATGTGAGCAAGAACTGGGGGGAAGCACGGTTCAAGGAGCAGCCCGAATCCGATACGGTCATGGAAGACGTCGAGGCGTTCTTCGGCGTCAACCGCGAGCAGCTGGGCTTCGTGCCCGAGGAAAAGGGCGGGGATATCGCCGGGCGTCTGGTGGTGATCGACCACGACCGGGACACGGGCGAGGAACTGCGCATCGACTGCACCCGCTTCGGCAGCGGCGCCTACTCCATTCCCATCTCCGTGGAGGAACTGTCCTTCGAGACCGACGCCAAGTTCATCCTGTGCATCGAGACCGCCGGCATGTTCCAGCGTCTGGTCAAACACAACTACTGGAAAAGCGCCGAGTGCATCCTGATCTCCCTGGGCGGAGTGCCCACGCGCGCCTGCCGCCGCTTCGTGCGTCGGCTGGCCGACAGCCATGGCCTGCCGGTCTACGTTTTCGTGGACGGCGACCCCTACGGCTTCAGCAACATCTACCGGACCCTGAAGGTCGGCAGCGGCAACGCCGCCCACCTGAACGAGTACTTCTGCGTCCCCCAGGCCCACCTGCTGGGCATCACGCCCCAGGACATCATCGACTACGAACTGCCGACCCACCCTTTGAAGGACGTGGACATCAAACGCGCCAAGGACGCCTTGAAGAACGACCCCTTCATCCTGCACTACAAGGCGTGGCAGCAGGCCCTGGAGCAGATGATCAAGATGGGCGTCCGCGCCGAGCAGCAGGCGCTGGCCAAACACGGCCTGAACTATGTGATGGAGGAATACCTGCCCCAGAAACTGGCGGCGGTGAACAGGTTCCTGCCCTAAAGGGTCATGACAGGCAGGGAGTTGCCTACCCGTTGCGTGAGCTTAGGTCGGGCTTACGGCCCTCCAATGCGCTCACGCAACGGGTAGGCAACTCCCTGCCTGTCATGGCCCCTTGGGGCGCCTGGAATCTGTCGAAAGCTCAGCGGGCAGCCAGGCCGTGCACTGGACTGGATCCCGTGTTACCTTCGTCCAGCAAAATGGACGTTCACCTGTATCTCGAGGATTTCCCATGAAGAGCATCCTGGTCATCGAGCGCAAGCACCTGTTTCCCGGCCTCAGCCCCCAGGGTTTTTTGCCCGCGGACACCGTTGACCTGGACGGCCTGGCCGGCCGCCTGTTCTTCGCCGAGCGCCGGTACATGGAACAGAACTCCCACTTCAAACAGATCATTCCCTACATGCTGCTCCAGCGCGGCACCGACCCCGAGGCCCGGATCCTGTGTTACCAGCGGCGGGTCAAGCACACCGAGTCTCGCCTGGGCGGGCTGTGGAGCGTGGGCTTCGGCGGGCATATGGAGCCCATCGACCGCAACGGTGAGGCCGCCACCATGGACGTGGTCACGGCCACCGCTCTGCGCGAGCTGGAGGAAGAGACCGGGCTGACCCCCGGCGCCGAAGCCATGACCCGACGAGGTTTCATCAACTCCGACCGCGAGGATGTCTCCAGCGTCCACTTCGGCGTGGTCTTCAGCGTGGACATCAGCGGAATCCCCGGCAGCGACGCAGAAGTGATGGATCTGGTCGGCGCCCAGTCCGAACCCCATCAGGCCCGCTGGATCCCTGTCGCAGACCTGGCCGGCATGACCCGGCCGGGCGCTGGTCCCGAGGGCGCCGATTTCGAGGACTGGTCGCGCATCGCCATCAGCGGGTTGTTCGGATAAGCCACCGCGGGCGAAACCAAAGCAGATTCATCGGTGTTAACCCGGGTAATGGGCTGGAATTATACAGTGCCCGGTGTTAATGTGACTTTGTTCACGAGGTCATTTTCTTAATCATTCACAGCAAGGAGTTGGCTGTCATGATCAACAAGATCGGAATCGTCGGCGGGGGTAACATTGGTGGCGTTCTCGTCTCTGAAATCGTCTCTCGCGGTCTGGCCCGCAACGTGGCCCTGGTGGACGTCAAACCGCCCGAGTTCGCCAAGGGCAAGTGCCTGGACATCAGCGAAGGCACCCCGATCCTCCGCCGCGACATCAATGTCGAAGGCAGCAAGACCTACGGAGTGCTCAAGGGCGCCGACTTCATCATCAACACCGCCGGGGTCCCCCGCGCCGTGCGGCCTGACGGCACCTTCCCCTCGCGCGAGGAACTGCTGGCCGTCAACCTGAAGATCACCGACCAGGTGGCCGCGGGCATCAAGAAATTCGCGCCCAACGCGACTCTGATTTCCATCGCCAATCCCCTGGACGCCATCGTCTACCGGCTGTTCAAGAAGTTGAAGTTCAAGCCCAACAAGATCATGGGCATGGCCGGAGTGCTGGATTCATCGCGTTACAAGTACTTCGTGGCCCAGGCCGCCGGTGTCTCGGTCGAAAACGTCGAAGCCGTGGTGCTGGGCGGGCACGGGGACAGCATGGTCCCCATCCGCAGCGCTTGCCGTATTTACGGTCTGCCCGTGGAACAATTCATCAGCAAGGCCGAACTCGACAAGATCGAGGCGCGCACCCGCAAAGCCGGCGGCGAAATTGTCGGCTTGTTGGGCAGCGGCTCGGCTTTCGTCAGCCCGGCGAGCAGCGCCCTGGAAATGGTCGAGGCCATCGCCTTCGACAAGCGCAAGATCATTCCCGTGGCGGCCTATTTGCAGGGCGAGTACGGGGTCAAGGGCTTGTTCGTCGGCGTGCCCGCCATCCTGGGCAAGAAAGGCATCGAAAAAATCATCGAGATCAAGTTGACGCCGGCAGAGAAGAAGGCGTTCAAGAAATCCGCCGATGCGGTCAGGAAAACCTGCGCCGCGGTGGACAAGGTAAAGTAACCACCTTTGCCGAGGGGTCAGGGAGTCCGGGCGGCCACCCCCAGGATCAGGGGCAGGGCTTGGCCCGGCAGCACCTGGTTACGGGAATCCCCCGCCAGACCAGGGTGCTGGACCCACAATTGGGCGGGAAAATTCCCCTCCAGATGCTGGGCGCAGACCAGATCCAGCGGCAGGGACAGCACGATTTCATTGAAATCGTGCATGGATAGAGGCCGGGTGCAGTGCATGAGCAGCGCCCGGCCTTCCTTGTCTTCCCCCAGCGCCGCCTCCGACCAGCTGCTTTGGGTGCGCGGCCAACGCGGCTCGCCGGGCCGTTTGATCAGGCGCAGGTTCTGCACCACCGTCCGGTAAGCGGCCTTCACCTGCGCCAGGTCCGTCTCATCCAGATCGAATATCCGGAAGGGAGGTTCGCCCGGCTCCACGGGATCCATGGCGGCTGCGGATTTGTACTTGTTGACCACCGGGTTGATGACCTTGCCGTCTACCTGGCAGTACCCCACGTGAGTGCGGCCGTCCTGCTGGTACATACCGGCGTTGATGGCCGCGATCAGGTGAAAATCCTCGCACCAGCCCGACAGCGTGCGCGGCCGGTCATCGCCGGCGATCTGGGTCGTGATGACCTTCAAGGTCCAGTGTCGGGGATCGACCCGCAGCACGGTAAAATCGCCTGTGGCAACCGGGGCGCCGGTTCGGGAATCGAAGTGGGATATCTCCAGCCCGGGCTCCAGAACACGCCATGGCCCCGGGACAGCGGACCGGCCCAGGCAGCCCGAACCCGCCAAAGCCAGGCCAGCCAGGATTACCAGCGCCGTCCTGCATCGCTTTTCAGGCATTATTCCCCCACAAGAATCCACGCGGCCAGGACCAAGGCGCCCGGCCGGAACATCAGGGCCATCAGATATCATGCCGATCCCGTCTACCGGTTCAGCGGAGAACCACCAGGAGCCAGGGAATCCTCCGGCGCCTCACCCTCATCCAGGTGCAGATCCAGCACATGACGGTCGAAAAAATCCAGCAACTGGCGCTGATAGAACACCTGGTCCCGAGGATCCCCGATGCCGTGACCTTCGTGTTCGAAGCGGATGAACCGACTGGGCACCCCCTGGGCCCGGAGACTGGAAAACCACATCTCCCCGCCGGCGATCAGACAACGATAGTCCTCCATTCCCTGGCTGATAAGAGTGGGCGTCACCACCTTGTCAACGCGCGTCAGCGGCGAGTTGCGCAGGTAGATCTCCCGGGCCTGGGGCTCCCACGGCCGGCCCTTGAACTCCCATTCGGGAAACCACTTCTCGTCCGTTGTCCCCCAGAAGGAAATCAGGTCGGGGAACATGCGGTCCACGGCTGCGGCCTTGAATCTGTCGGTCTGGGTGGTCAGATCAGCGGCCAGATGTCCCCCGTAGCTGCCACCCATGACCGCCAAGGCCCCCGGATCGGCCCAACCCTGGGCCACGGCCAGATCCACGCAGGCCAGCAATTCCCGCCCTGGACGTTCGACCCAGTCCCCGCGCACGCCCTGCTGGAAATCGAATCCGTATCCCATGCTGCCGGTGGGGTTGGCGATCACCACGGCATACCCGTAACTGGGCAGGATGTGGAACTCGGGCAGGAAATATCCCCCGTACATCCATTCGGGACCGCCATGAATGCTCAACACCGTGGGCACACTCTGATCCTCGGTGAGATCCGGCGGTTTGTAGAACCATCCCTCGATGGCGCGGCCGTCGACCTGGACCGTGAAATGTTCGGGATCGACCAGATCCACGCGCTGACGCCAGGCAAGATTGGGATCGATCAGGATCCGGGCATGGTGGGGTCCTTTGCTCTTCTCGGCCAGATCCACGGTGAAAATGGCGCCGGGCAGGGTCTGACCGGCCCCGGTCATGATCACCCGCGGTCCGGCCACCCTGACCGACCAGAAGTCGTGTTCCCCGTCCGTCAGGACGGTGCTCCGGTCACCCTTGACCTCCACCAGATCCAGGTGGCCCCGCCGGGCTCCCAGGACAAAGAACCGTCCCTCGCTGGCCGTGAATCTCGACACCCAATTCCCGAAACCTGTGCCGTTGAGCTGCATCGGACCCGCATCCCCCGCGTCGGGATCGATGACCGCCACCGCCTGGGGTCCGCTTTCCGACAGCGGATCCATGGAGCGCAGGTAAGCAATACCGCCCTCGGGCAACCAGCGCGGATCCGCGTCCTTGCCGGGGTTCGCCGTGATCCTGCGCAGACCCTTTCCCGCCCGGGACACGACCCACAGGTCGGTATTCAGGTTCCGGTTCAGGTCTGCTTGGGCCTTGGCGGCAAACACGAGATCCCGGCTGTCGGGAGACCAATCCACACTGCGGACATCCAGGGAATCCTGCACGACCCGCGTCACCTGGCCGGCGGCCAGATCCAGGACGAACAACTGGTGCAGGCGACCTTCCCGGTAACCCGTGCCGAGGTGGCGGTAACCCAGGTCGTCGGCCACGATAAACCGTCCCGGCTCCCCGTCGTAATCACCCACGGGCGCCGAGGCGGTCCAGGCCACGGCCGAGCCGTCGGGCGCCCAGTGCAGCTCCCCGAAATTCGCGGCCTCGGCGCTGAGCCGGTGCCGATTCCCCCCATCGGGTGTCATGGACCACAGTTCCGTGCCCGCAGACCCTTGTTTCAGATAGGTGACGGCCCCGCCATCAGGCCGCCACACCGCACCCCAGGCACCGTCCTCGGAGCCCAGCAGGAGCAGATCACGGCCGCTGTCCAGATCCCGCAGATACAGCGAGTTTTCACGGCGTTCATGTTCCGGATTCCAGGCGCCGATGGTATACAGAAGCCGCTTCCCGGTGGCGTCAAGATCGGCGACGGCGATGGTGCGCATGGTCAGGATATCCTCGGGTGTCATGGCCGCGGCCTGGCGTGCTGGAGGCATCAACAGACCCAACAACATGGCCAGCAAGAGGACCAGCAGGGCCCGTAAATCGGTTTTGCGGTTCATGTGACCTTCTCCAGCGTGAAAAAAAACCAGATGGCGATGGCGTAAAAACCCAGAATCAGCATGAGCTTCACGAGCAGTCCCTGCCAGGGAGCAAGGTTTCCCAGGGTAAGCAGAACGGAGGTCTGGCCACCAAAAAAAATGCCCGCGGCGGCAATGAGCAGCACATGCCCGTTGGGGACCTTGAGGTCGGCCCCGCACTCCGGGCACACCGCCCCCCACAGGGCCGTGCCGCGGCGGCCCGGGCCCAGCACCTGCCCCAGGGTGGGCAGCCACTTCAGGCGGTTGTGGCAAACCGGACAGCGCGGATTGTGCATCATCACCTCCTGTACAGGTCATGATTGAACCCCAACCGGAGTTCCCTGACCAGAATCAAATCCACTCTCGTGTGCGAAACCGCACCGGACAAACAGCATTTTTCCATGATATGATAACCTCGAACTTCGAATCCGAGTCGCTGTCAAGGAGGGCATGCGGTGAGCAGTGGATATCATCATGGAGCGGTGGCGACCTTGATCCTCGCTGCAGCCCTCGTCGGATTCCCCGGTTGCGCCGAGCATCACCGCACATCTCCAGTAGACTACGGCATCCCGGGAAACTCCACCGGGATCTGGCCCGATTCGGGCCACACCTCGCGCACCAGACCGGACTGTGACCTCCCCACCGGGACGATCATCCCCGGGGGCGATTTCACGGTGGCCGTGGCGGATCGCGTTGACCCGGCCCACGCACCCATTCCCACCAATCCGGGGGAAAGGTTGGTGTTCGCCCAGCTTTATGAAACCCTCGTCCGCGTGGATTGCGCCGGCCATCTGTTGCCGAACCTGGCCTCGGGCTGGACCTGCACGGCCGACAGTTCGACCTGGATCTTCAGCCTGCGCGAAAACGCCCGTTTTTGGGACGGCACACCCGTATCGGCCGCTTCAGTCCTGGCCTCGTGGTACCAGGCCCAGGAAAAGGACGGCCGCCGGGATCCCTGGACCTGGCTCAACGCCCATGCCGGCACCATCAAGGCCCTGGACGGCCGGCGTCTGTCCATCAGCCTGCCGGAACCCCAGGCAGCCTTCCCTCTGCTTCTGGCCCATCCCGCCACCGCGGTGGCCGTCACGCGCCAGGGCTGGACCTGGCCCGTGGGCAGTGGCCCGGCCCGGTTAGGAGCGGACACTCCGCGACCTCTGCCGGACCTGGTCTGCCGACCCAACCCCCACCACCCGCGCGCCCCCGCCTGGCACTCGCTCACCTTCCAGTGCCGTCCGGGCATGGACCCCCGCGACCTGGTGGCCGGCGGCTGCGATCTGCTGGAATCCTCCACCGCACGCGACGCCGCCTTTTTCCGCGAGGTTCCAACTTTCCAGATTCTGCCTCTGCCCCTGGCCCGCACCTATCTGCTGCTCTGTCCGCCCCTGAAGAATCCCACCGGCTGCTCCGCCTGGAACAACGAGACCCCGCCCAACGACCTCGCCCAGGCCATGAACTCCGTGGCGTGGCAACCATGGGCCCGCCTGGTGATCCCGGGCCCCGGCACCGGCGCCTGCCCCCAGGTTCACGGACCGGTCACGGCGCTGGCCGCAGCCCCCCTGGCGTGGCGCCTGGCCGACAAGAAACTCGATGCCGATACCCTCGTGTATCCCGCTGATGATGCCGGCGCCAAGGATCTGGCCGAATACCTTGCGGCGCGCTTGCCACGCGAGATCCGCCTGGTGCCCCTGGCGCCTGAACCCCTGAAGTTTGTTCTGCAGTGGCAAATGGCCGGAGCGGGAATCATGACCGTCGACCAGGAATATCCCACGGGATGCCTGCAACTCTCGGCCCTGATCGGCTCGGTGGGATGGCTGCAGGCGCTTCTGCCCGGGACCCCCGCCACCCAGGGTGATTCCCTGGCCCAAGCCCAGAACGAGGCGCAATTCCACCCGGGCGACCCGGTTTCCTCCCTGCTGGACAGCGGATACGCGCGGTCTCTCGGCGCCAGCCATGGCTGGCTTGTCCTGCGCCGCGGCATGGGCGGCATCAAGCTCAGTTACGACGCGGTCCCCTGGTTGGAAGGCTGGGGCCGACTGGATGGGGCCGCAGCGCCCCAGACAGGGCACCCATGAAACTTCGCCACCGGATCATGATCCTGGCGATCCTGCTCTCCGCCCTGCCGCTGGTGGCCGTGATCCTCTTGAGCGGGCGGGAGATCGGCGCCCGCTTTGCAACCCAGGACACCGCCCGGGTCGAGGCCAGGATCAAAATCGTCAGAGCCGACCTCGCCGCCCGCGACCGGAACCTGGCCGTCCTGCTCGACACCCTGGCCAATGCCCTGAAGGCGGACAATCGTTTCCGTTTGGCCCTGGCCACCTCCGATCCCGACCACAAGGCCTACCTGTCGGGATATGCCGCCCGCCAAATGGACTTGATGCGGCTGGACATGCTGCAGATCCAGGATTCCTCCGGACGGATACTCAGCGCGGCCCCTCTGACCGGGGCCCAAGGTCTGCTGGCGCCCGAACTGCCCACCCTTTTGGCCAATGCCGCGGACGGTCGGGCCATGTTGTCGGTCCGCTCACCGGCTGGATCCTTTTTGGCGCTATTGCGGGCACGCTCCCTGGACCTCGCGGGATCACACCTGTTCCTGGTGGCCGGAACCAGGCTGGACCGCACCCAGCTCGAGACCTGGGGCCGCCGCAACGAACTGGCCGCGGCCGTCATCTGGCCCGGCGGCGCCATCGCCGGTTCCCCGGAACTCCAGACCATCTGCGACCAGCTGAAGGACCATGCCCGCATCGTCTACGACCTGCAGCGTCGCGGGTACATCCTGCGCAGCGAGGCGTTGCCCTTCATCAGCGACGGCACCCTGCAGGAGGCCTGGCTCATCGTGGCCGCCGACCAGCAGCAATTGCGCACTTTCCTCGCCGGCCTGCGCCGCGGTCTGTGGCTGATGCTGGCCATCGCCGTGGTGATTTCCGCCCTGTTGGCGGTGTGGCTCACCCGGCGCATCACGCGCCCTTTGTCGGAGCTTGCCGCACGCACGGCCACGGTGGATCTCGACCGCCTGGACGTTGATTTCCAGAGCGAGGGCACGGACGAAGTCGGGGAGCTGTCGCGCCTGCTCGGACAGATGACCACACGGCTCAGACAGGGTGTGGAAAAATTGCGGGCCGCCGAACAGCGGGCAACCCTGGGCGAGGTGGCCCGGCAGGTCAACCACGACATCCGCAACGGCATCACCCCCCTGCGCAACGTCTTGCGCCATCTGGGGGAAGTCGCCACCGACGATCCGTCACACTTGCCGGCGGTTTTCCAGCAGCGCCGCGGAAACCTTGAAGAAGGCCTTGCCTACCTCGAACAGCTGGCGGACCGTTATGCCCGCCTGACGCCCGTCGCCAGGGCCGAGCCCTGTCATCTGGACCAGATTGTTCAGGAGGTCTTGAACGACCTGCAGCCGGCGCGGGCCGCCGCGCCCACTACCCTCGCCAACCACATTCCCGGCACTTTGCCCGCGGTCGTTGCCGACCCCATCGCCCTGCGGCGCATCTTCAGCAATCTGGTGCGCAACGCCCTCGAAAGCCTGCCCGACAGCGGCGGTCTCATCACCGTGGACGGGACCATCAGCGAGGACGCCGACCTCGACGAACCGCGCATCCTGATCAGCGTTTCGGATAACGGGTGCGGGATTCGGCCGGAGAACCTGGACCAAATCTTCCAGGATTTCTTCACCACGCGCCCCGCCGGAACGGGCCTTGGTTTGAGCAATGTCCGGCGGCTGGTGGGCGATCTGGGCGGCAATATCAAGGTGACGAGTGTACCGGACCGTGGTACCACCTTCATCATATCCCTACCCTTGACCATGCCCGGGAGCCCATGACCATGAGTCTCGTCCTGATCATCGACGATATCCCCGCCATGCGGGATCAGTACGCCTACGATCTTGAACGTCTGGGAGGATTCCAGACCCTGACCGCCGACGGGGGCAGCGAAGGCCTGGCCCTCATCGAACGGGAGCCCGTTGACTGCGTGATCCTGGACCTGGAAATGCCCGGGGTGGACGGCTTCGAGGTGCTGGCCACCCTGAAGAAGAAGGAGGGCTGCCCGGTTCCCGTCATCGTCTATACCGGCACCGGCAATTTCCAGCGCTGCGTCAGGGCCGTGAAACTCGGCGCCTATGGTTTTCTGGACAAGGACGAACCCCTGGAGCGGGTCGTCCAGGAGGTTGAAAACGCCTTGGCCTGGGCCCGGCTCCACGGTGAGGTCTCCCGCCTGCGGCGCCAGATGGGCGAGGATGATTCCCTGCTGGGTGAAAGTCCCGCGGCGGTCGCTCTCAAGAACCAGGTCGACCGGCTGGCCCACATCCCCAGCGGGGTGCTGGTCACCGGGGAAAGCGGCAGCGGCAAGGAACTCGTGGCGCGCAGACTGCACGTCGCCGGACCCCGGTCCAAGGGGCCTTTCATCGCGGTCAATTGCGCCGCCCTGCCCGACGCCATGGTCGAAAGCGAACTGTTCGGCCACGAGCGCGGCGCCTTCACCGGCGCCGACAAGACCCGGCGCGGAGCCTTCGAATCAGCCCACAAAGGAACCTTGTTCCTGGACGAGGTGGGCGAGTTGCCGCCGGCCGCCCAGGCCAAGCTTCTGCGCGTGCTCGAGGACGGCCGGATCACCCGTCTGGGCTCCCACACCGACATCGCCACCGACACGCGCGTGGTGGCCGCCACCAACCGCGACCTCACGGCCCTGGTGGCTGAGGGTGCCTTTCGGCAGGATCTGCTGTTCCGGCTCAACACCCATGTCATCCAGGTTCCTTCCCTGCGGCAGCGCCAGGGTGACGTGCCCTTGCTGGCGGCCCATTTTCTCGACGTCGTGTGTGACAAGTTCGGTCTGCCGCGGCGCACATTCGCGCCCGAGACCCTGGCGGCGCTGCAGCTGTACGACTGGAAACGCAACAACGTGCGCGAGCTGCGCAATGCTGTCGAGCGCATGGTCATTGCCACCGACCAGGCCATCATCGGACCCGAAACGGTGCCGGTCGAGATCAAGTCCCCTGGCCCTGGTCGTTTGGAAGACCCTGCCTCGGCGCCCGCGGGAACGCTGCGGGATCTCAAAGCTGCAGCGGAGCGGCAGATCATCCTGGCCGCCCTGGAACGCCATCAGTGGCACATCACCGATACGGCCCGCGCCCTCGGACTGGCCGATCACAGCAGTCTGTTGAAGATCATGCGGCGGCAAGGGATCAAGAGGTGA
>CAZJGK010000027.1:15328-31835 GCA_964545545.1 uncultured Fibrobacteraceae bacterium
CGAAAGGAAATCCATCCGATGCGCTCAACATTCCAGATTCTGCTGCTGGTCGTCGTCATGACCATGGCGGCAGGCGTGGCCTGCGCCGCCGATCCCCTGCCCCTGCTGGACTACCGCACCGAAAGCTGGTTTGTGCCCCAGAGTCCGGGCGTGAGCGCCGGGCCGGTCGGCGGGCTGTTCAATCCCGCCGCCTTTGCCATGACTTCCCGGGCGGGGTCCGATTCCTGGTTCCGACATGATGAGACCACGGGAAACGACCAGTACGGTTTCGCCCTGGGCCGCACGGTGAACTTCGGTTTCCTGAGCAATGAATTCGACGTTGGTGATCATTCCTGCCGGGTATACGACTACCAGCTGGGCCTGGCCAAGGGAGGCCGGGCAGGAAGCCTGGGTCTGGCCTACCGCTGGGCCACCGGCGCCACCGGACGACACCCGCACCAAAACAGTCTCGCGGTGGGCGGCGTCTCCCGCCTGCGCTGGCTGAGCTTCGGATCAGCCGCCAACATCAGCTTGCAGTCCAACTCCGCGCAGTACCTTTTCGATCTGGGCCTGCGTCCCTTCGGGCGCTCCTGGCTCACCCTCTTCGGCGACTGGACGGTCAACGGAAACGAGGATTTCTTCGGCAGCGGCACCTGGGGCGGGGGCGTGGATCTTCGCCCGTGGCACGGAATCCAGCTGGGAGTCCGCGCCCGAGAGCGCACTTCCGGAAACGTCGACCTGGCCTTCACCATGGGTGTGACCGTGGCCGGCACGGGTTTCTGGGGCCTGCCCGCCTTCGACAGGGACGGCAACAGTCTGGGCACCGCCTGGCTGCTGCGTTCCAGTCCGCCCCAGACCGGGATCGATCCCCGTGAACTGCCGGGATCCAGAAAACCGTTTTACCGGACCCTGGACCTTGAACACAAGTACCTGACCTACCAGAAGTATCGACTGTTCGACGACCGTCATGTGGCCTGGCTCGACCTGCTGCCCCAACTGGAAGCCATGCGCGATGATCCGCACCTGGATATTGTCGCCGTCAACCTGTCCGGCTTTTCAGGCCGCCCCTCCCTGTTGTGGGAATTTCGTGAGCAACTTCAGCAGATCAAAATCTCCGGCAAGGAAATCGTCATCCAGGCCGACCGTCTCAATGGCGCCACGCTTTACCTGGCCAGCGTGGCCGATCGCCTGAGCCTGGATCCCCAGGGCCAGATCCTGATCCCCGGCGTCGCCCTGGCCCGCAGTTACCTCAAAGGCACTCTCGCCAAACTGGGCCTGGGCTTCCAGGCCCACCGCTACTTCAAGTACAAGAGCGCGGCCGAAACCCTCAGCCGCGACCACATGTCCGACGCCGACCGCGAGCAGCGCCAGCGCATCGTCGATGTCGCCTACACCGCCTGGCGCGCAGGCGTCACCGCAGGGCGCGCCCTGAGTCCGGCATCATACGACAGCCTGGTCGACCGGCAGGGCTGGCTGATTCCCGACGAGGCGTTGGCCGCCGGTCTGGTGGACACGCTCGACCGCTGGGATTCTCTGGTGGACTGGCTGGCCAAGGTGCGCCACGCCCGCCCCGTGCCGCCGGAATCCACCCTGCCCGCCGCCGCCCACTGGGATGAGCAATGGGGCCAGGCCCGGCGTATTCCCGTGGTCTATGCCGTGGGAACCTGCGCCATGGACGAGGGCATCAAGGGCCGGGCGACCAGCGCCTACCTGCGCAGCCTGGCCCACGATCCCTCCGTGGCCGCGGTCGTATTGCGCGCCGACTCCCCCGGCGGCGACCCCATGCCCAGCGACCTGATCGCCGCCGCCATCACTACCCTGCGCCGCGCCGGCAAGCCGGTGATCGTCAGCCAGGGCGACGTCGCGGCCAGCGGCGGCTACTGGATCAGCATGAACGGCACCGAAGTGCTGACCACCCCGCTGACCATCACCGGTTCCATCGGCGTGATCAGCGGCTGGCTGTGGGACGACGGTTTTGCGGCCAAGATGGGAATCACGTCCGATGCCGTCCAGCGCGGGATCCATGCCGATCTGTTCACCACCGTGAATGTTCCCCTGATCGGGGGGGTTCCCCGCCGACCCATGAACGCCGACGAGCTGGACCGCACCGAGCATTTGATCCGCGCCATGTATCACGACTTCGTGGCCCAGGTCGCCAAGGGGCGCGACCTGCCCGAGGCCCGTATCGATTCCATCGCCCAGGGCCGGGTCTGGATGGGACAAGATGCCATCAACAGGGGTTTGTGCGACCGCATGGGCGGTCTGGCCGACGCCATCGCGCGGGCGCGGGACCTCGCCGGGATTCCCGCCTGGCAACAAGTGGAAATCGTGGAATACCCGCCACGGCCCCTGGTCAAGCTCCCCACGCTGCTGCCCCACATCCCCTCGCTGTTCGGATTGACCAACCTGGTCGCCACTTGGCTGGCTCCCCTGAGCGAGCCCGCCACGACCATCACGACCACGGCAAATCATCCTGACCCCTGGGGGCTGCGGCCCCTGCAACGGGAATTTCTGCAAGCCGTGGCGGCCGGGCCGGGTCATCCCCTGTTGATGGTCGATCCGGATCTGCTGCCCGAGGCCTGGCAGCACGTTGACGGTGATACGGAGGTTGTGACCCCAGGTCGGTGACAAGCACCTGCGAGGGCAGTCTCGTTGTGTACAAAGGGACACACAAGCCACGTGTCTCTTTGTACACAACAAGATCCCGCCTAAAACTTAAAGCGCTGTTTTTCATAAAGTTAAAGGTTTCATGACCTGCGCCAAAACGGGCTTTTTTCTTGCGACATGGTGCCCAGAGAACCCGGGACCACATGGTTCCATGCACACTGAAGCAAGGAGATCAGATCATGAACACCAAACAACCACCCACAGGCGGTATCAAGTTTGCCGAAGCCGCCGTCCTGTTCGCTCTCATCCTGGGTCTGACGGTGTTTGTCGGAGTCCGGGTGGCCTCCCACAAGGACAGCCCTGAACCGGTAACGGCCGAGACATCCGCCGTTAGCCAAGCGGATCAACCCGCCCTGGCGACTCCGGTGGTCGCCGACTCTTGCGTGGCCCAGGCCCCGGAACCGGCAACCGCACCTCAAGCCGACGAGATGGCCGCCACGAGCCCGGCCCGCACCGAACCGGTGAGCGCCACCGAGGCCGTGCAGGCCTACACCAACGGCGACTATGACGAGGCCGTCGATCTGATGACCGCCTACACCGAGCAGAACCCCCGGAACGGATGGGCCCAATACATGCTCGGCATGGCCCTGTGGAAGGCCGGCGATCCTGAAGCCGCCATCGGCAGTTTCGAGGCGGCCCTGCAGATCAAACCCGACTATACCAAGAGCCTGATCAACCAGGGCCGCGCGTTGCTGGAAATCAACCGCGCGGAAGAAGCGCGGCAGGCGCTTGCCAAGGCTGTCGCCCTGGAACCCGACAACCAGCAGGCATGGCGCGTGCTGGCCCGCGCCCAGAGCAATCTGGGCCTGCACGCCGAGGCGGAAGCGACCTACCGCAAGGTGCTCGCCGACCACCCCGATGACGTATGGTCCCTGAACAACCTGGGGCTGCTGCTGATCCAGCAAGAGCGTTTCCCCGCGGCGCTGCCCGCCCTGGCCCGCGCCGCCCAGCTTGATCCTGAACTGGCCTGCGTGCAAAACAACCTGGGTGTGGCCCTGGAGCGGTCCGGTTATCTGGCGGCGGCCAAGGATGCCTACGCCCGAACCGTGGCCCTGGATTCCACCTACGCCAAGGCCCAGGCCTCGGTGGCGCGCCTGGAAGCGGTCCGGGAAACCGCGGGCTTGGCCCCTTTCGACCTCGCCGCCACCGCCGCCGCGTTCTCCGCCCAGGGAAACCCGGTCCTGGAATCCGACGGCAGCGGTGTGGAAGTCGCAGCCGCCGCCACCCCAACGGAAGCCAAGGCAAAGGCTGACCAGTCCGCCGACAAGAATCGTTGATGGGGTTGGCTAGGGACGAGGGGACCGGTGGGTCCCCTCGTTTTCGTGTTGGACGATGTTCACCAGGCCCGGCGCGGAGGCCGGGCGCCCCGATCCCGGGCCTGGTTGACCCGCAACACCGTGCCCAGGAATTCGACGCCGTCAAGCGAGGCAATGGCCTGTTCCGCGGCAACGGCCGCCATCTCCACATACCCGAAACCACGCGCCCGTCCGGTTTCCGGATCGGTGATCAGCGTGATTTTTTCCACGTTTCCGTAGGGGGCGAACAACGCCCCGAGTTGCGCGGAATTCGCGGCCGGATCCAGGTTGCCGACATAGATCGTCACCGTCACTGGACCTTCAGATTCACCAGCACCGGAATATAGGCCGGCGCCAGACATGTCTTGTCGTCACAGGCCTGCACCGTGACCTTGAATTCCAGGGGGTGCGGGCCCGCGGCCATGCCCGCCGGCACCAGGGCCGACCCCTTGATCACGTCCTGGCCCGCGATCATGAAGACCTTCTCACCGAAAAATTCCTTCTCGTGGCCGGCCGGATAAACCACCTGAAGATCCTGCAGGGAAAAACCCTCGGCAGGCACCAGATCCACTCCGATGAAATTCGTGTCGGCGTGGGCGTAAATATGCCAGCGGGGGGCAATGTCCAGCTTGATGGTGAAATTCACCCGTTGACCGGCAAGGGCCGTGACCGAGGCGGCGGCTGGCGTTACCGTGATCACGTCAGCCGAGCCCTTGACCGCCGCCTGGCAACCTGCGGCGACACCCAGGATCAAAAGGGCCAGAACCGTCATCTTCACCTGCGTCATGTCATCCTCCTAAAAAATTATTCGGCAGCGAGGATCGCGGCGGCGGCCCTCGTGATCACCTGCACCAGTCGTTCGATATCCGTCTGTTCAATGCAACGGTTTTCCACGTTGACCCGCAAGGCCACCCGGCCGTTCAGCACGGTATAGCTGAACCAGGCGTCACCTTCGCGTTCGATGCGTTCCTGCAGGTCGCGGTTGAGCTGATCGTTCTGTTCATCGGAATACAGCAAACCCCCGCGGCCGTCCCGGGGTTCCCAGCGGAAATTACAAATTCCCAGGGTATTGGGCCCCAGCAGACGGAAATCCCGGTGGCGATTGATGCGCGCGGCGGTGACGCGCGCCAGCTCGATATCCTTTTCCACCCAGGCCGCATACTGGCGCCGGCCCACCATGCGCAGGGCCATCCAGAGCTTCAAGGCATCCATGCGGCGGCTGCCCTGGATGCCATACTGGAAGAAATTGACCTTGTCGCCGTGATGGAATCCACGCTCATCAGGAAGCACCCGTTTGTCGTGGCCGTTGCTCTGCAGTTCCATCGCCTCGCCCCCGTCCTTCAGGATCTTCTCCATGTAGTACTCGGGATGGACCAGGAAACTGCGCCGCAGAAAATCCCCGTCCCGCACCAGGATCCCCCCGGCGGCGAAAGGCATGTACAGCCACTTGTGGGGATCGATCGTGATGGAATCGGCCTGCTCGATGCCCCGCAGCATGGGGCCATACATTTTCGAGAGGATCACCGCGCCGCCATAGGCCGCATCCACATGGAACCAGCAGTGGTACCTGCGCGCCAGGTCGGCCAGGCGGTCGAGCTTGTCGATGCTGCCGGTGTTGGTGGTCCCGGCGATACCGATGATCCCGCAGGGCACCAGGCCGGCATCCCGATCGGCTTCGATGGCAGCCGCCATCTGATCGAGATCAACCCGGAACAGGTTGTCGACGGGTATCTTGCGCAACTGGCTGCGCCCGAGCCCCAGCAGGTCCACGGCTTTGTCGAAACTGTAGTGGGCCTGGCTCGAAACATAGAAGACCAGGCGCGCCATGTCGGAACCCGGATTCTCGTCGTGATCGACCTGGGACAGATGCCGGCCCAGTTTGAAATTGATGGCGAGCTTCAGGCCCGTGATATTGGCCAGGGATCCACCGGGCACCAAAGTGCCGAAACTGTTGGCCGGCAACCCGAACAGATCGCACAGCCAGCGGATCACGGTTTTTTCGATGGCCGTGCCGCTGGGAGCGTGCCTCCAGGAGGCCGCATTCTGGTTCATGGCGCCGCACAAAAGCTCACTGAACACCGCCACGGGCAAAGGCGCGGGATTCATCATCCCGAAATAACGACGCCCCCCGATCCCCATGGTGTTGGGAAAAACCCGGGTGCGGCAATCCTGAACCAGGTCGGCAAACGGTATGCCGTCTTCCGGCAACGGTTCCCTGAACATCTCGTCAAGCCCCGTGGGGGAAACCGGGCCGTAGACCCGGCGGCCTTCCAGACCCTTCAGGTACTCCACGCCCAGATCCACCATGGCGTACCCCATCTCACGCATGCGCGTCTCATTGAGGGAAAAATCCCCCTGGGGTTCCTGAAGTTCGTCGCCGCCGACAGGCTGTTGTCCCGCCTGGGGTTTGTCCTTGTCCCGTCCTGCCTTCACGGCATCACCTTTCGCTTGCGGAAATTCAGTCCCGGTCCGGTAACGCAAGATTTCCGGCGGCCAGGGCCTGGAGCACATCCGCGGCGCCGCCGGCCGCCACCCCCGCGGTCACCATGTCCGCCTGATCACAGACCTCCCGGGGACCATCGGCCATGGCCACGCTGAAGGCTGCCGCCTGGAACATGTCCAGGTCGTTGTAATTGTCGCCCATGGCCAGCGTCCGCCGCAAGGGGATCCCCAAGTGGGCCGCCATGAACGTCAGGGCCGAGCCCTTGTCGCTGGCCCCATTGAAAGCCTCCGCCCAGTAGAACCGGCCCCCGCCCAGCAGGGAGCGGGTGTTGATGACCTTGACCTGGTCACCCAGGGCCTCACCGATGGCGGCGCTCAATATCCGGACCCGTTCCCGGGTGTCGATGGTGCCGACCTCCAGAGCCTGCCGCCACGGCAGGGCTTCGAGATCCGCCACCGCCTCGATGGCCCCCACCTCCATGCGGCGGTTGCCCAGGTAGCGTCCCAGGATATCATTCACCAACCGCTGTTCGTGGTAAAGAATCCCGCCGTCCTCATCGGTAGCGTAGATCATGGGCACGGTAGCGTGGCTCTTGAAGAGGCGCACCAGGGTCCGGATCTGGGTCGCGTCCAAGGTGTTGCAGACCAGCTGGCGACGGGGCACGTCCCCCCAGACCACGGCGCCGTTCAAAAGAATCAGGGGCAGGTCGGCCGGAAACCAATTCGATTTTTCCAGCAGATGACGGGTGGAGTTGAGGTTCCTGCCCGTGCACATCACCAGCTTGTGCCCGGCGGCCCGCACCGCCTCCAGGGCCTCGATTTCCCGCGGCGCCAAGCGGTTGTCCACCTCGGTATTCAGCAAGGTGCCGTCGATATCCACCGCGACCAGCCAGGGTCTATCTGAATTCATTTCCTCATCCCACGATTTCAAAAGTGGAAAATGTGCCGGTGGCTTCGCTCCGGAATTCCTCAACACGATCAACGCGGGCGTGATCGGGGCCCCGCTCGGCCCAGCGCTTCAAGGCATCCAGGGCCTCCGGCGACCCCTCGGCGATCAGCCGCACGGAACCGTCCGGCCGGTTGCCCACGCGGCCGGTCACACCCAGGGCCTGCGCCGCACTCCGGGTGTACCAACGAAATGCCACACCCTGAACACGGCCGTAAATCTTCAATTCCATGCGTTGCAAAGGCGGCACCTCAAGGTTCCGTGAGACCGGCCCAGGGGGGTGGGACAAGGCCGCGCCCGGGATCCAACCATTGTCGGCAACAGGCGCTGAGCGCGGACATCGCCGGCCGGCCGTGCGCCAATACCTTGTCATGGGCAAAATCGAATTCGCCGTAGATCTTGCGGTTCTTGCGCCCCAGTGAAATCCCCAGACCCACGCGATGCATTTTTTCCCGGGCGATAACCAGCCCCACGGTCCAGGAGTCGTCCAGGGCCGAGCCCAACAGGGCGTCGACGAAACCGTCCGCGTCCAGCACGAGGTGGCCCCGGGTCAGCGCAAAAACCCGTATATCCGTGAAGACCGCCTTTTCTTCCCGACCATCAGCCCGAAAACCCAGGGTCCGCGATCCGGAGTACAATTCCACCAATTCCAGATGCCGGGAAACCAGCAGGCTGCCCGGATGATAACCCAGGATGTCGTAGGGCATGGGCCGGTCCAGATCCGACTTCAAATCCAGATCCCAGTGCGCCTCCACCCTTACTCCAGGCCACCGCAATCTTTCGGCCGGCGACGGTCTTTGGCGGCGAATGCTGACCAGTTCCTCCAGGGGAAACCGGGATTTTTCCCCCAAGCCGGATGCGAACCGACTCACATCTTCCCCGGTCCATACACCCAGGGAATCACCTTCAGCCAGCTTCACCAGGAACGCAAAAACCGGTTCGACGATCCGGTTGCCGTCAACCGGAGGGGGATCCTTGACCGGGCCGAACTCGGTCCAGGTCTGGGCACGGGCCGTGGCCCATCCCGACACGGCAAACACCAACAGGACCATCGTTTTCATCCACTTGAGACCAACAGTCCGGTTGTGAATTTCAGTTGAGGATTTCAAATTCCTCCGATTGACCCCAGCAATAGATGTCATCAACCTTGGAAACCCTGACTTTGAAGTGACTGCCACCTTGGAGGTAACCGTAATTATCAACGGCCCATTTGTACGGCGTCACTGAATTGGCCGGCAAATCTTCGCCCGGAACCGTTATGTAGCCCTGGGGAACCGGAATGCTGCCGGCATAGAGGCGGATCTTGACCAGATCACCCGGTTCATAGTCGCTGACATCGAAACCGATGAGGAGGGTATCTCCCATTGCATATGATTGCTGCGAAGGAGTTACCCAGAGATCGATGGTGCAGAGATTGGAATCAAACAGCGAAAAATCCACGGAGTGATCCTCACATCCGGGCACGTCCTCGTCGAAGATCCGCACCCAGTAGACCGAGTTATCCGAGACCGGCCGGTGAGCGGCGTCGTTGAAGGAATCCGCCGTCCAGTCGAACGAACCGTCATCGGGTGTGAACTCGGCAATGGTTCCCACCAGCACATTGTTGAGGTGGCCGTGTCTCAATTCAATCCCGATGCCTCCCTTGGTATCATGGCTATCCCAGGTAAGGGGCACAGTCTGGCCCTCAACCAGGAACGTGTCCGGGAGAATGGTGCCCGTCATGGTGATGTTGCAGGCCGCCGTATTGAGGATGGTGAATGTTCCCGACTCGGCCACGCAGTCATTCTGGCCCAGAGCGGTAACGCGGATGACGAAGTCACCCCCATGCCCAGTCATCACATCGGCATTCCAGGGGAAGAAGCCGTCGTTTTCGGTTCCCGCGGAAATGAGGCCTGCCTGTGTCCCTCCCTGGAGCAGGGTGATCATCACCGAATCCGCCTCGCCTTCTTTTTCCCAGCGGATGTTGGCCTGATCATTCGAATCGAAAGAGGCTCCGGCCTGAGGCGCCACCATGGTCAGCGAACAGGGGCCGGGAGGAGGGGGCGTGGTGCCATCACCGCCTTTACAGCCCTGGCCGGGCAGGACCGCCAGCGCGGCGGCCATGAGGAATCCCAAGAGGAATCGAATCTTGTTCATGGTTGCGTCCCTTGATTATCGCCCTTGGACAGGCATGTCATGCCCCCGGTGAATCCTCTCATATGATACAGATAGTCGGCCCGACCTGAAACAGGGAAACCTGGTCCGCGTCCTTTCAGACAAGTTCAAGAAAGGCGCGATGAATCCTGAAATCCTCGGTGAGTTCGGGGTGGAAAGTCAGACCCAGAACCTTGCCCTGGCGCACGGCCACGGGCTCGCCCGCCATGGTCGCCACCACCTGCGCCCGGGGCCCGACCGTGACAATGCGGGGCGCCCTGATAAAAACTCCCGCCAAGGTTTCGCCGTCCCCGACCAGGCTTATCGCATCCACATCCGCGGTGAACGAATCGATCTGACGGCCATAGCCGTTGCGCCTGACCGTGCAATCGATCAGGTCCAGGGTCAGCACCCCGAAATCGGCGGGATCCTCGTCCGCAAGTTTTCCCGACAGCATGATCAGACCGGCACAGGTGCCCATGATCGGATTGCCTGCGGCGGCAAAATCCTGCAACGGACCGCGCAAACCGACTCGGTCGATCAGCCGGCTCAGGGTCGTCGATTCGCCGCCGGGGATGACCAGACAGGAAACCTCGTCCAGCTCCACGGGCCGCCGCACTCCCCGGGTCTCCCGGCCCAGGGCCTCAAAGGCCTGCCGGTGCTTCTGGTAATCCCCCTGGAGGGTGAGCAATCCCACGGGCTTCATCGGTCACCTGCCTCGACAACACGGCCCGGAGCACATGGTGACCCGGGCCGAAGAAATTTCCCGCAGCTTTACCAGCCGCGGCCGGCCATCTTTTCGCTTTCGTCCATCTCGTTCACGGCACGGCCCTTCATGGCCTCGCCCAGGGTTCGGGAAACTTCCGCGAGCTTGGACGGGTCGTCATAAAATGTCACGGCATCCACGATGGCCTTGGCGCGGGGAGCGGGATCCTCGCTGGCGAAGATGCCGCTGCCCACGAAGACCGTCTCGGCGCCGAGCTGCATCATCAGCGCGGCATCGGCGGGGGTCGCCACGCCGCCGGCCGCAAAATTCGGCACCGGCAACCGGCCCAGCTCGGCCGTTTGGACCAGGACATGATAGGGCGCGCCAAGGCGTTTGGCTTCGGCCATGAGTTCATCCTTGCGCATCATCTGCAGGCGGCGGATACCCTCGGTGACCGCACGCATGTGGGTCACGGCCTCGACGATGTCGCCGCTGCCGGCCTCGCCCTTGGTGCGCATCATGGCCGCGCCCTCCCCGATGCGGCGCAGGGCCTCGCCCAGATTCCGGCACCCGCAAACGAACGGCACCTTGAAGTAGTGCTTATAGATGTGGTTCTGGTTATCCGCCGGGGTCAGCACCTCGGATTCGTCAATGAAATCCACACCGAGGGCCTGCAGGATCTGGGCTTCCACAAAGTGCCCGATGCGGACCTTGGCCATCACCGGAATGGAAACCGTATGCTGGATCTCGGTGATCATGCCCGGATTGGACATGCGGGCAATGCCGCCCATCTTGCGGATATCCGAGGGAATGCGTTCAAGAGCCATGACGGCCACGGCACCGGCGTCCTCGGCGATTTTGGCTTGTTGGGCATTGGTCACATCCATGATGACCCCGCCCTTGAGCATCTCGGCCAGGCCCACTTTGTGGCGGAACTGCTCCCTCAACTCGTTTTCGTTCGTGGGTGAGTCCATGACCCCGCCTCCTGTGTCGTCATCCCGCATGTTGGCCCGGATCGGGCAAACCTATGGTAGGCCGCAAACACATGCAGCCGGGCCAGTCGGTCTGCATGGCCTCCGGTAAGGAGGCTTCCATTCGCTCCCAAGATAATACCTCCGGTGGAGGGGCGAAAGGAACCAACCGTGATTCCCCCTCCTGCTGAACATGTATTCCATGCGAATTTTCTTGCTTATAAAGCATCAAATGAAGTATGATACGCAATGTGGAGGGAGATTATTCGGTTGAACAATTATATGTATTTGTTCTTAAGTGCATTTATGCCACCGGGTTTCTCCTATTATTGATCTGGACTAATTGAATTTGAGGAGGGTAATCATGCGCAACTTGTTACTGCTGAGTCTTTGTCTGTTGCTGATGGCCGGTTCGGCCATGGCCGCCGAAAGGGCCGTCGTCGTCACTCCGGTTTCCGGGAATGTCATCAACATCAACCAATCCACCGCCAACGCCGCCTGCGTCATGGGCAATCTCAATACGCCTGTCTATGCCATCACGGACTGGATCTGGGGCAACGAAACCTACAAGTATCTTTTCGACGCCAACCAGGAAGGGTGCGCAACTTGCCCCTCCGGGTTCAAGGTTGAAGCGGTGCATTTCTTCATGCAATTCGCCGCTGATGATGTGCCGGTCACCTTCGATTGCAAAGGGGATTTCGAGGAAACCGTCTATGATCCTACCCTGGGCTGCTTCCTGCCCGGAGCGATCATCTGCGAATCCCCTGTCTACACCGTCACCATCGATAAGGCGGGGATGTACGATATCGCCCTGCCCCTGATCGCGGATGACTGCCCCTGCGCCTTCTTCGGCTACAAGTATGCCCTCGGCATGACTTTCCTGACGTCATTCGCCAGCGAACCCGACCTCGTCACCGACGACACACCCGTTGGCTGCACCAGTTACGACGACTACGGCCTGGGCTGGTACGACCTGGTTACCGGCTTCGAGCTCCCCGGTGAAATGATCATGAATGCCGACATCATCTGCTGCGACAACCCCGTGGACAACGAGAACAGTTCCTGGGGCGAAGTGAAATCCCTGTTCCGGTGATGATGGCCATGTAACCTGATCCTGTGTGGAAAGAGGACCCGGGGCTACCCGGGTCCTCTTTTATCGCGGAAGGGACGGCTGACAACCCCAACAATAAAGATCATTAGTATCCACTTTGCTTGCTCACCCGTGGCCCTTCGGGTATAGTATTCCCATGAACGACATCATCATCGGAAAGTACCGCGTCATCAGGAAAATCGGCGCCGGCGGCATGGCCAGCGTTTTTTTGGCTGTGCACAAGGACATCCCCAACCTGCATGTGGTGCTGAAGAAACTCGGCGACCCCGAACTTGTCGAGCGGTTCAAGCGCGAGGCCGACAAGCTGGCAGCCCTGGACGGGCACCCGGGCATCTGCCAGATCAAGCATTTCTTCGATCATGACGACGTCTTTTACATCGCCATGGAGTACATCGACGGCCAGACCCTGCAGGAATTAGTCGAGGGCGAGGGACCCCTGGATCTGGGTCAGGCCCTGCTTCTGGCCCGGACGATCCTGGACATCCTGGAATCCGCCCACAGCCTGGGCATCTGCCACCGGGACATCAAGCCCACCAACATCATGATCGACAAGAAAGGCAACCTGAAGATCATCGATTTCGGGCTGGCCAAATCCGATTCGGATCCGCAATTGACCCATGTGGGGACCTCCCTCGGTTCCCCTCTTTACATGGCGCCCGAGCAGTTCAATCCGTCCGAGGGTCTGAACTACATTCCCTGCGACCTTTATGCCGTGGGCATCGCGCTGTACTTCATGCTGACCGGGCACCTTCCCCACTCCGGGAACAATCTCTACCAGATCATAGAGGCCAAGGGTCAGGCCCAGGTGCCGCGCCCCACCCTGTTCAACCCCGACATCCCGCCGGGAGTCGAGGCAACGATCCTCAAGGCCATCGCCCATGACCCCCGTGACCGGTTCGCCTCGGCGGCCGAGATGAAGAGCGCCCTGGTGTCGGGGCCACGCAACATTGACGACATCCTGGAAAAATACGGGAAGAACACAACCTCTGCCGGGGAAGCCACCGTGATCCTGAACCCCGGCGACCAGACGGTTGCCTCTATCCCTTTGACCCGGGACATGCCAACCTCTCAAGGCTCCGGTGCCAGGCGTCGGTTTCGGGCCTGGATGGTGCCGGTGGGAGTCTTGGCTCTTGCCGCCCTCGGTTTCGCTCTTGAATCCCTGCTCACCGGTTCGCCGGACGATGGCGCCCGTCAAACCGAATCGCAGCTCGCGGGTTCGCCTGCCCCCGTGGACTCCATCCCGCCCGCCACCGGGGACCCCGACCTCTCGTCCGCCGGTGACGTGCATCTGGACGATCAACCCGTGGACCATGCCCTCGCCGGTTCGCCCCCCGCCCGACAGACCCCACGCCCGGCAACGGAGTCTTCCCACGCCTCCCCGGCGCAAGCCGCACGCGGAGAACTCGTGGTGGGATCATGGCCCGTCCTGGGGGCCGGCATTTTCGTCAACGGAGTCGACACCCAACACACCACGCCGTTCACTCTCAGCCTTGGCGCCGGAGAGTATAAGATCAAAGTTGTGCTCATAACCGACGGGGTTCCCCAGGAACAGGAGGAATCAATCCAGATCACGGCCGGACAGTCCCAAAAAAAGATCTTCCGTTTCAACTGATGCCGGCGGCCTGGAGCCGGTTTTTCCCGCGCCTCGGCGCCTGAAGAAAGGCAGCAAAGATGAGAACCTTCCGACTTATCCTGGTGGCGACGGCCCTGGCCGCCCTTGCCCTGGCCGACCTTGCGCCGCCCATGGCCACCGCCCAGACGGGGCCCTCGATTGCGACCCGCCTCGAACCCGTTTTCCAGTGCTACACAGAACTCGAGTTCGATCAGGGAATTGACCTGGCTTCTTCCCTGCTGAAAGAAACCGATCTGACCGACCGGGACCGGATCGCCATCTACAGCCTGCTGAGCATGCTGACCTACGCCAAGGGGGAACAGTATCTCGGCCGGTCCTACTCCTACCTGGATAAGATCGCCCAGCTCGGTCCCTGCACGGCTCCTTTGCCTTCGGATTATTGGCCGCAAAACCTGCGCGACCAGTGGTACAGGATCCTGAACAACAGCGGCATGCTCACCTGCCCCGAACCGGCAGCCTACGCAGCGGGAGACGCCGCCGGAAAAGATGAATCACGAGCCGGCCCCCGGACCATCGCCATCATGGAGTTCGACAATTTCTCCACCGGGAAGTACCAGGAAAAGTTGGGGTACCTCGCCAAGGGCCTGGCCTCGTTCTTCGAGGCCGATTTCGCCCAGTTCAGCACCCTGCGGGTGGTCGAGCGGGACAAGATCGACTTCATCAAGAATGAGATCCTCATGACCAAGGACGGCCTGGTGGACCCCGCAACCGCAGTGAAGGTGGGCAAACTCCTAGGAGCCCAGGTCATGATATTCGGTTCCATCGTCCAGATGGATGACAAGGAAGCCAAAATGGTGGTCAAGGCCGTGGACGTCGAGACCTCCCGGATCCTGACCTTCGCCGAAAGAAGCGGCAAGCCGGATTTCTTCCATATGCAGGAGGAGATGGTCATCGAGCTGGCCCAAAATCTCGAGCCCCTGCTCCAGAGGGACGAACTGAAGGCCCTGAAGACCAACGGCACCCCGAACGAAACCGCGGCCGAGCTCTACTCCCAGGGTCTCTACTACATGGACAAATACGAGTACGCCAAGGCCTACGACTTTTTCAGCCAGGCCTACAAGCTGGACAACACCTTCATCGAGGCTAAGCAAAAGATGGACGTCTACCGCCCTCTGGTCATGTCGTCCTGACCGTCGGGTGTCAGGGAGCAGGAATACCCTCGCCCGTGATCTGCATGCTTAAGCAGGCGGCTGCGTGCATGTCGACGCCGATATTCACACGGCAGCTAAAGGGGCCCGTTTCGGTGGGGGCGAATTCGACCAGGACCTCCAGGGACTCGTGCGGCGGCAACACAAAGTCCCCGGCCCCGGCCAGGATGCGGATGAAGGCCGGGCAATACTCCCTGATCCGACCCCTTACCGTCTCTTCCAGGATATTGTTAACGGTGAAGGACATCCGGGAGGTGGTCCCCACCACAACCTTGCCGAAATCCAGGGATGACGGTTCGACGGGCCGGGGTTCGGCGAGGAATTCGGCCTCACCCGCCAGCGCGATCACACCGCAGGGCGTTTCCGTGGACACCGATCCCGCAAAGGAACCGGAGTCAAGGGGCAGAAATTCCACCACGATATGCAGGGAGTCCCCACCTGCGAGAGCGAAGGGGCCTGCTCCCTGGCTCACCGCGAAACCGACCCCGTTGACAGCAATCTCCCCGGCGAGGATTCCCCCGCCGGTGTTGGTCACCGTCAGGTTGCGTTGGCTGGCTTGACGCACGGTGACAAGGCCGAAATCGAGGGCGGACGGTTCCACGGAACAGGCCGGCGGCAGGACGCCCTCGCCCGCCAGCGCGACCTCGCCGCATGCGGTGCCGGTTTTCACCATGCAGGAGTAGTTTCCCTCTTGGACGGGAGCAAACGCCACCGTCACCACCCGCGATTCACCGGCGGCAAGCTGGAAAGCGCCTGCGCCCGAGACCAGGGTGAAGCCGAAGTCGGGCGGTATGGAAATGGTTCCGAAGAGGATTCCGCCGCCGGTGTTGGTCACGATGAAACTTTGCCGGGCCGTCTCGCCCACCGTCAAGTCGCCGAACGCAAGGGCTGAAGTGTCGAGAGCGCAGGCCGGCGGCAGAACGCCCTCGCCCACCAGAGCGACATCGCCGCAGCCGGTGCCGGTTGTCAGGGTGCAGCTGAAGTCGCCACCGGCAGAGGGAGCGAACTCGATCTCCACGGTGCGGGTTTCCTGCGCGGCGAGGACGTAATTGCCGCCGCCCGATACGAGGCTGAAAGCGCCGCAAGCGTTCAGCTGGACCGCTCCGCTGAGAACGCCGCCGCCGGTGTTGGTCACCCTCGCGCTCATTCTTGCGGTCTCGCCGACCACGAGATCCCCGAAGTCCAGGCTCAGGGAAGCGGGCACCACGGCGCAAACCGGATCGATGGTTCCGGTGCCGCCTATGTTCACCGCGCCGCAGTCGGTGCCCGTGGTTATGGTGCAGGTCTGGGCCCCTTCACTCTGGGGAGCGAATTCCACCGTCACCTGGCGGGAAGCTCCCGCCGCAAGGGTGAAACTGCCGCCACCGGCCACGACGGCGAAGTCGCCGCATGACGGGGAGGCGATGGCGCCCTGGAGCACGCCGCCGCCGGTGTTGGTCACGATGAAACTTTGCCGGGCCGTCTCGCCCACCGTCA
>CAZJGK010000027.1:31935-35455 GCA_964545545.1 uncultured Fibrobacteraceae bacterium
GGCTGAAAGCGCCGCAAGCGTTCAGCTGGACCGCTCCGCTGAGAACGCCGCCGCCCTTGTTCGTCACGGTGATTTCCCGCCGGGCGGTCTGACCCATCTCAATGGGTCCAAAATCCACGGTCAGGTCGGCCGGTGACACGGCGCAAGCAGGAGCGGCCTGGCCGCTTCCGGAAAGCACCACGGCGGGACAATCGAGTCCCGTCTGCAGGGCGCAGCTCACCAGGCCGGGGCTCGTGGGCGCAAACTCGACGATGATGTCCAACCGGGACCCGGGGGCGAGAATCCGAGCGCCTCCGCCGCCGATCACGCGGAATTCCGCGCAGTCGGAAAGGACATCGACAGCAAGAGATCCCAGGGCGGCTGCGTCGTTGCGGATCACAAGCGTATCCGGACGGGTAGACCCGACCTCAATGACCCCGAAATCAAGGGTGTCGGCGCTCGCGCTGCAGACTGGGGTGATCGGACGCAGGGCGATGTCCAGTTCCAGGGACAAGGCTCCCTGTCCGATGGTGTCTGAGGCCTGGCCGTAGAAAAGGGCGAATTCCTGGGCGTCAAAGGCGGTGACCTCGAACAGGTGCAAGCCCGGTTGGACCACGATGGGAGCGGACTCCAGAAAATCCCCCACCCTGGCCATGAATTTCCGGTGCGCAGAATCTCCGTCCAGGACCAGCCAGCCGTGGTCCACGGCGCCGGCCTGCGCCGAGAGTTGGACCTTCAACCCGTCGCCCGCAGGCTGCGGAGCAACGATGTTCTCCGTGCACCCCTGCCAGACCGATAGGACCGCCAACATGCACATGGCCAGGGGCATCAGGATTCTTGCGCGTTTCATGATCAACCCCGTATTGCTAGAAAGCACCGCTCAAGGAGGCGGCGATCTGGTACCCGGAAATATCCAGGGCACCGCCATCGGCCTCGCCCGTAAAATGCTCATAGGACAGTCCCAGCCGCACGATCCTGGCCAGCATGGCGAACGACTGGACACCCGCGGCCACCGCATGGGCCTTGCCCACGCCGAGGTCGTTGCCCGTGATGAATCTCAGATTCACCACCGGACCGATTTCCAGCGCCCGTCCCCGGAAAAACCAGCTGCAGGCCCCGGACAGGGCCACCTCATTGCCGAACAGGTCGATCTGGCTCAGTTCTGTTCCCGTGAGATCGAAGATCTTGTTGCTGCCCCGCAGAAAGGCAAGGCCCTGGAGGGTCGCCTGGAAACCCGGATTCGCAAGACTGCCCTGGAGGTTGAATTCGGTCTGCAGGCCCCGATTGTAGACCTTCCGCCCCGCCAGGGTGTCATCGCCGAAGCTGGTGAGGGTGATTCCGGAGGCGAAATTCACGGAACCGACCTTGCGCTTCACACCGCCGAAGGCCCGCAGGTATGGCCCCGGTCGGTAGGAACCTTGGCCCGCGAACGCTTCGTATGCGCCTGAGTAATGGTAGGACAGGGAACTGCCGAGGCGGTATTCCCCGAGGACCAGCGCCCCGCCGACCATGCCGTTGAGGCCGAAACCCTCGCCGAGGCGGCGGTTGGGAAACGTCAGGTAATCATGGGACAGCATGTCCATGACCCTCAAGTCCCCGCCAAGGTTGAGCCCCACTTTGCCCGTGGGCAGGGAGGCGCCGCCGCTGATGAGCAGGCGGTCCTCCGCAAAGGACCTGTTGACCTGAAGGCGGGCATCGGTGAATCCGTGCAGGTGGTCGTTCCGGCCATCCCCCCTGAGAGTGTTGGTCGACCGCGCGATGTAGACCATCCCTTCGGCGTTCTCCCCCAGGGGCACATAGCCGAAGAAGGGCATCAGGACCTGATGCAAGCGCATTTCCCGGTCTCCTGCGACGGTCCAGGTCGTGGAGATCAAACGCAGGCGTCCCCTGGTGCCCTCCCCGTGGACGATCTGCCCCCGCGAAGAAACCGGATTGAGCGCCGCGACCGCCAGGACGCAGGCGATGAGCCATGTCCTACCGCGAGCCATCGATGCGCCCCCTGACGATGACGGAGACTCCGCTCGGGGTACTCATTTCCGGCATCACCGGATCCGCATTGTTCAACCCGACATCGGGAATGTCCGAGGGCAGAAACTGCGAGCTTTCGACAAGGTTGATCAGGTAGAGCTGCTGCTCGTAGGTCTCGGTGAGGGAGCTGAGGACCGCTTCTTGGAAAGAACCGGCGGCGGCCCCCGGGGACAGGTCGCCGAATTTCGCGGCCGCGGCGGCGTCCTGCTTGCGGGACCGCGCTTGGCCGAATCCGGCGTCGGCCGCGGCGGCCTGGCCGTAGTAGCCCGCCGCCTGTCCCGGGTCGCCGTTCGCCTCGGCTTCAAGCCCCCGGCAGTAGGCCAGGAGGGCGAGGAAGGACTCCGTCGGAACCTCCTCGATGGCATCGCGCTCCTGCCGGGACAATTCAATCCCCAGGGAATCGATGATTCCGAACACGAGATCCTTTTCAAGGGCGAAGAACTGCTTGATGTTGCCCACGGCGGGTTTGGGATGGACCACCCCGGCGTCCAGGGTGTTGCCGATGGCTCCGAAGATTTCCAGCTCGTCCTGGCCGGCCAGGCCCAAGGACCCGGTCACCAGTCTGCGGGATCCCACCAAACGCCCGACGCGTAACCGTGTTTGGGGATCGGTCATGCCGCTGCGGCTAAGGTCCAATTCATCCAGCAGCAAGCCGATCTTCCCCCGTTCGACCACCTGCAGGGCCAGAACCTTGGCCAGATCCAGGGAAGTGAACTCGACCAGTCCGCGGCCCAGAGGGGCCAAATCGGCGGGGAGGTCTGCCACGTCGAAATCCACCACGGCGATGGTGTTGGCCGGGATGCCGGCCGTGTCGAGATTTTCCTCGTTTGCCAGGGCCTGATCGATTTCCTTCTGCATCCGCTTCTCGACCAGATTGCGAATGTGGGCGCGGATGATTTTTTCCGTGCGGCCGTCAGGTTGCAGAAGCACCGCCTGGCGGTACGACACCAGGGCGCGGTCGTAGTCCTCGTACTGCTCGTAGATGAGTCCGAGGTAAAGCTGGACGCGGGCGTCGGGCTGGATGCGGTTGGCCTGGGCCAAGGCCTCCTCGGCGCGGCTGTAGTCCTCCAGGTGATAGAATTCAATGCCGAGCTCGCGCCACGCGGCCCCACTGGCGGGGTTGTCCTTGATCTCCGCATAGAAGAGTTCGACGGCCTCCTGATGCAGCCCCTTTTGGCTGAGTTTGACGCCCTGGCCGTAATAACCGGCAGAACATCCACCGAGGAACAGAAGCAGAAGAATCAGCCCATACTTGCGCATAGTCTCCTCCGTGGCCCAGGTCCATGCCTATCTGTGAAAACAGAAATTAATCTAAAACTTTAGCATATTTTCGGGTCTTTGGGTTAAATTAGATGGAATCTATCCTAAAAATTTTAGGTTGTGCCTCTGAAATTGTTGCTGGTGACCGGAAATGGAACCGGCAAGGTGTCCCCAACAGGCATAACCCTCTGTATCATAGCGTCATGGAGGTCCCGGAGCCATGGAGGGCGGAGGGGCCGGAATGCCGAGGTTG
>CAZJGK010000028.1:0-35240 GCA_964545545.1 uncultured Fibrobacteraceae bacterium
CCATGACGCCATGATACAAGGGGTTATGCCTGACGGGAACACCTGTGGCGCCATATTCCAGCGCGGCGGACACAATTTCCGAGGCACAACCGATTCCGTTTTTTTGAGGTTGATGATTCCCGTCCGTATCCCCTAGGATGTCGCCACAAGATCGCGGAAATTCATCGTTTTTCGTATCGCCCATTGCCTGAAGGATATCATCATGAAGAAATATCCCCTGCCGGCGCTGGCCTGCTTGTGTCTCCTCGTTTTTGCCTTCTCGTCTTCCCTGGCCGCCTCCAACGACTCAGCCTGGGGCCTCTTGTGGACCAACGATTATCAGGGGGCATCAGCCTCCTTCAGCCGGATTCTGGCAGCGGACAAGGACAACCAGGATGCCCGGCGCGGTCTCTTGATGGCTCAGCTTGCTCTTGGTAACGAAACGGGCGTCCTGGAAACCCTCAAGGATTAC
Source organism: uncultured Fibrobacteraceae bacterium (assembly GCA_964545545.1). GTDB lineage: Bacteria > Krumholzibacteriota > Krumholzibacteriia > LZORAL124-64-63 > LZORAL124-64-63 > JAHJTW01. The sequence goes on from CAZJGK010000028.1 coordinate 452, forward strand.
ACCCCCAAGGCGCCTCACAGCCAGTATGACTATCTGCTCCTGGGCTGGCTCGAACACAACACGGATATGGAGGGCAAGCAGTTTCGTAAATTGATGTACGAGTTCGCTCGGCAACTGGCCAAGGATAAGCAGCTGGATCCGGTTTCCAAACGGTGGATCGTATCCAAAGAGTTGAACTACCTCCAGGAGCTGGGGGTCAAGGACGAGATCCTCAAATGTGCCCAACCCTTGAATCGTATTTCCGACTGGACACTGCTGGGCCCGTTCGACAACACGTCCGATTCAGGGCACCGCAAAGACCACGTTGCAAACTTCAACTTTGAACCCCAAACGAAGTACACCGGCAAGTTCGGCCAACCCATTCATTGGTTTCATCCACGGGTTTATTCCCTGGACGGGACCTTCGCGCCGCAACAATATTTTTTCCGGAAAAAGTTCACCACCGCTTATGCCCAAACCCGTGTGGGCGTCAAGGAGGCAGGGACCTACATGCTGTCCGTGGGGTACAGTGGCGATGTCGATCTGTATCTCGATGGTGAGTTGTTTCGGCAATGCCCCCGCGAAAGCAGTGCGGATGAATCCCTTCACTGGCTTGTCGATTTGCCCGCCGGGTGGACGCAGATCGGCGTAAAAATCAGTAACCGAGAGGATGCTTCCGTATTTTCCTGCGCCCTGTCCCAGGTCGATGGCTCACCCACCCAAGGTCTTGTCGTGGATGCCGCGGGGAACGGATTCAACCCCGCGCCTGACCTGAATGTGCGCCCGGTGCCCAATCCCCTGCTCCAGAAAATTGCCGCCACGGCCGCTGCTGCTCCTGATGATCCCCAGGCCTTCTTCTGGAACATCCTGAGAGTTCGCCTCGAGGAAGTCCCGGACACGGTGGAAGAATTCTGCACCCAGGACCTGGTAGCCCATGCCGACTGCGGTCTGATCCGGTTGGCCGCCTTTGAAATCATGGATCGTCGGGGGGATTCAAGGTCGGCGCTGGCGAGGGACATGTTGAAGGTGGCTCCCGGTCTTGCCGAGGCGTCGATCATCAAGGCCCGGATGGAGCTGGACAAGGACCGCAATCCCGAAGCTCGGGAAGCCCTGAAGGGGGTGTCGGCCCCCGATGGTTCGTGCCTGACGGCAACCATGCTCAAGATCATGAGTCTGGAAGGCAGCGAGCTTTGGGCGGACGCCAAGAGCGAAGCTGTGAAGGCGGCCAGGGAGTTCCCCGACGAACCCGGGCCGTATCAGGCTCTCGTTCGTTACGATGACAAGATGGGAGCCATGGGAGACAAGAATGACCACCGCAAGAAAGCGATGGCAAGGTTGACCCCTTTCAAGCGGCTTTCCCTGGAATTCAGGATGCATTTCGAAAAGGAAAACTTCGGTAATGCCAGGGGCGACATCACCGAATTGCGGGATTTGTTTCCTGCCAGCGACGTGCTCTGGTATTACACGGTCCTGGCCATGGCGTGGGATTCCGATAACGAAAATGCCCTTAGACAAAACATCTGGAGTCTCGAGAGTTTCCCTCAAAGCCTGTCCCTTTTGACCAACCTCGCGGATTTTGCCCAGTCGAAATACACCCTCAAGAGCCAACTATATGAAACAATGTTCAAGCCCGATCTGGCCCAAGCAATCGGGGCCATCCTGAAGAGAAGAGATCCTGGGGAAGTTGAAGCCCTGAGGAAGCTCCTGAAGAAGGGGGCGACTCGAATACTGCAGAGGGCTCTCGATGTCGACCCCGGGAATTTCGAGATCCGGGACAAGATCAGCGCGCTATTGGACATGCCGCCGATCAGCAAAACCCTGCCCGACCCCAAGGTCGAGGATATCGTCAAGCTGCGGGTGGACCCCAAGGATTATCCGGGGGATGATTCCGTTGTCCTGTTTTCGTCCTCGCGTCGTTTGGTATTCGACCGCCGCGCCAGCCTTTTGGACAATGTCATGGCGGTGCAGATCCTCAGCGAAGACGGGATCAAGCAGTGGGAGAATATCGACCTGGGGGATAATCCCTTTCGGGATCTCAAGGTTCTGGCCAAGGAGATCATCAAGAAGGACGGCCCTCAGTCCACCGGCAAGAAGTTCCTGAACAAGATCATGTTTCCCGGTTTGACGACCGGGGATGTCATTTTGGTGCATTACCGGACCAACAGCTATGTATCAGGAAACCTTGCGGGAAATTTCTGGGACCAACATGTTTTTTCCTTCCGGTCATCGCCGTGCGTTACATCCACGTATGAGCTCATCCTGCCCGACGGCCTGGTTCCGCAGACCCATTTGTGGAATGCCGGGACTTATCTGGCCGAGGGGTATCCCCGGAATGAAGCCATGGACGGGAAACGGGTCAAGACCGTTTGGCGCTTCGAGAATTTGCCGGCTGCGACGCGTGAACCCCTGGCGCCCTCCAGCCTGCAAACCATGCCCTGGCTGGATATTTCGACCATCCATTCATGGCGGGACATTGCCGGGTGGTACCTGGATATCGCCGGCGGCCAAACGGATGCGGATACCGATGTCCAGGCCAAGGGAAAGGAGCTTACGGCGGACTGCCAGACGGAATCCGAAGCGGTCGCGCACATCTTTGATTTCGTGGCCAATGACATCAGGTATGAGAGCGTGCCGTTCTTCCAGTCGGGCTATGTTCCCCGTGCCGCCGGGGATGTCCTGGCGGACGGTTACGGGGATTGCAAGGACAAGGCCTGCTTGATGATCTCCCTGCTCAACACGGCAGGTTACCAGGGATACAGCTTCGCCCTGGTCACGCCAGGCGCCCCTGCCGACTGCACCTTCCTGCCTTCACCGCGCTTCAACCATGTCATTGTCTTCAAGCTGGACCAGGACAAGACGGTGCACTGGTATGACCCCACTTACGCCAAAAGCGAACCCGAGCAGATTCCCCGCTATCTGGCCGGGGTCCCCAGCCTTATCGCCGATCCCAGGGTTTCGGAGCTGGTGAACATCACCACCGCGGATTTTCGGGAGTATCCGTACCTGGTCGATGCGACCGCAGTTCTCGACGACCGGGGTGACGGAGTCATCACCCAGACCGAAACCCTGAATCAGGTCGATCACATCGCCTGGCTCCGGTCGGAATTGAGCGGGATGACCGACAAGGAATTGAAGGCACGACAAAATACCGCCGAGGCCATCGAGTATCCCGGCGCAGAAGTCCTCGAGGTTTCGGTGGAGGGTCTGGAGCCCGGGACCACGCCCGTGGTGATGAAAACGAAATACAAGGTCCCCGAACTCGGCGAGATGGATGACGGAATCCTCTCCATAAAACTGCCGTGGAGCAGCCAGCTCGTTGATCGCTACTCGGCTGTTGTGGCCCAGCAGGTACGGGAACTCCCCATTGATCTTTGGAGCATGGATCTTTGCGAGAAGGAAATACTCCAGATCCAACTTCCTGCCGGCCGCCTTCTGGCCAGCGTGCCGGAGGGCAAGGATCTTGTTTGGCGAGCTTGCCACTATACGACCCATTATGTAAAAAACCGGGGTGGAATCACGGCAACCAGGGAATTGGCCATTGCCGGCGCGAAGGTAAGCACGACCGATTATCCCGATTTCAAGTCCTGGCTGGATGAGGTGCGCAGGGATTTGAACCGCACGCACCATATGCGGACGAACTGATTTTTCAAGGCACGGCGAAGTTGTTCCGCTGGAAAGTGGGGTTGGATACGTTTGGTACCTGCAAGCACGAATTCCGGCCTGGCCGGGAAGGCAAGCCAAACCACTTTCTTCGAAAGGGATTATCATGAGAGTGAAACAACTGAACCGCACGGGCACGCTGACCGCCCTGGCCATCATGGCCGTTCTTCTGGGGGCCACCTGCGCCTTGGCCCAGGGCCCGGCTCAAGGACGCGCCGGATGCTCTCGCCTGGGTCCGGGGCACGGATCGGGCATGGGCCGGGGAATGTTGGCTCCCGGGTTCGCCGAAAAACTGGGTCTGACCGCGGACCAGCAGACGGCCATCGATGCCATCAACCAGCAGACCCGGCAGGACAATCTGGAACTTCGCAAGCAACTGATGCGCCTGCGCAATGAAAAGCAGGGCGAGATGCTCAAGGACGATCCCGCACAGAAAACGGTGCTGGATCTGACGGCGAAAATCGGAGCCCTGCGCACGCAGATGCAGGTCAACCGCGCCAAAGCCCATCTGGAAATCCGCAAACAGTTGACGCCCGAACAGCGGGACATGATGCTCACCATGAGATCCCAACGCGGGATGCGCCACGGCGGGCACGCGGGATTTTCGGGTCGGGGAAGCCACGGCGGAGTCGGGCAGGGTCCGCGTTCCGGTTGTGACGGCTCAGGCCCGGGCAAGTGTGTGGGACGCGGGAATATGGTCAACGATTGACGAACCGGGAACTGTGGCCGTGAACGAGGATGCCCTCATTGGAAAAAGACGTGAGCGACGACAGTTTGATGGCCGCAGTCGCCAGGGGTGAGGAGGCCGCGTTCGGCCTCCTCACCCGGCGCTGGGAGCATCAGGTGCGGGCATTTTTGATCCACATGCTGGGATCCGTGGAAGAAGCTGAAGACCTGACCCAGGACACCTTCGTCAAGGTCTTTGTCGGGGCGCGATCCTACCGTGCCGAAGGCGCATTCAGGAGCTGGTTGATGAGGATTGTCGGCAATTTGGCGCGCAGTCGACTGAGGCGCAGGAAGGTCATTGGATGGCTCCCTTTCGATCCGGGGCGGCATGACCGGCCCGCCGCCGGGGCCGATCCTCAGCAGGCCATGGAAGGGGACCAGACGGTGACGGCAATAAGGGCGGCCCTGAAATCATTGCCCCCTCGCCAGAGGCAGGCGTTGGTCCTGCACCGCTTCCAGGGGCTGAAGTACAGGGAAATCGCCACGGCCATGGACACGAGTTTGCCGGGAGTCGAATCGCTCATCCAGCGCGCCCTGGAAAACATGCGCCAGAAGCTGAAGCAACAGGGAGTGGAACCATGAACCACGAAACCTCGGATCTTGCCGCCTACCTGGCGAATGAATTGTCGCCCAAGGACAGGAGCAGGGTGGAAACTCACCTTCAGGCCTGTCCTGCTTGTCGCGCCGAGTGTGAAAGGCTGAAAGAGATATGGGATCTCCTGGGCGTGATAGCTGATCCTTCACCGTCGGCGCGCAGTGTTTGGCCGGCCGTCAGGACAAGGACGACGGCAGCACCTCCCCGAATGAGGCTGGGTGCGGGATGGGCTGCGGCAGCCCTGGCGGCGGGCGTTTTGGTCGGCGCGGTGTTGCCCGGTTTCGGACCCCTTTCCGGGAACGGGTCGACCGTGTCCGCCTCCGGCGATTATGATTCCTGGCTGGAGTCCTCGTGGCTACAAACGGAACAGGGCGATGATCTGGCGGCGGGCTGGATGCTGGCAGGGAGAGCGATGAGCGAGGATGGATCATGAAAAAAATCTGGATCGTAGCGCTGCTGGTTTCCCTGGGCTTGAACCTGGGGTTTGGTTACCGCCTGTGGCGGCAACGATCTCACACGCCACCGGATTCCCTTGCCAGGACCGGGGGGCGGGTTCCCGGGCATATGCGTGCGGATAAACCGGATTCTGTTTGGCGGAAAAACCTGTTCGAGCGCAGGCTGCAACACATGGAAACGGCCCTTGGTTTGCGCCCGGAGCAGGCGGCGGCTCTGCGGGAGATCGAGCGCAGTTGTGGAAATTCGATTCGCCGCGGGGGCGACCAGGTGGAGAGCCTGCGGGAGAGTGTGCGCGTCATGTTGGCCGAATCTTCCGCCGACACCACCCTGGTGCGGGCGACTCTCCACAAAATGGGTCGTAGGCAGGCGGAGCTGGATTCCCTGGTCACCGAGACGATCATGCGTGAAATGGGCGTTCTCGATCCATCCCAAAGGAATGCCTATCTGAACATGCTTCCTTTGGGGCGCAGACATTTTCGCATGTCCGGCCGGGGTCCCCGGGATCGGCAGGGACGATAATCCTGGTTGACAGGCCGGTCAGGGGTTTTTATCTATTAAGCGATGAGGTGGAGTCTTTCTCTTCATCGATATCTGTGCGCGGCCGTTAGGTCCGCATTCGGAACCATCGTTCCCCACCCCGATCTGGTATCAAAACGCTCGAGCGACTGATGCCGCCTTGTCCCGAGGGGGATCCTGCATGACGAAAACGCGCTTCTTCCTGTTGGCCGGTTTGCTGGCCGCCGCGGCCGTAGCTGGTTGCCGTTCAGCTCACACCACGGCCGCCATCCTTTATATCGACCAGCAGAAGTACGACAAGGCCATCAACGCCATCCACGAGGGCTTTCAGTACCGGGACAACGAACCCGACGCATATTTTTACCTTGGGGAGGCTTACGGTCACAAGGCCGAGGAAGCGGTCAGCAACGACAAGTACGCGGAGGCCAAAAAGAACTACGGCCTGGCCTACGAGGCCTACGAAAAGACCCTCCAGCTGGATGCCAAGGATTGGGAGAAGAAGGTTGAGGAGTCCCTTAAGTACAACTACGGCAATCGCCTCAGGCAAGCAAAGCTGGACTGGGACGACAACTTCTTTGAGCAGGCTGAAGGCCAGTTGCGCCTGGCATACGCCGCCCTGCCTGATTCGCTTACTCCGATCAAGAGCATCGCCCGCATGAAAATGCAGATGGCCGAGGAGGACACCTTCAAGAGTCAGCGCGACACGTTGCTGAATGAGGCCCTCGATCTGCTCGACCAGGTGTTGACGGCCAAACCCGATGCCTACGAACTGCGTCTGGACAAGGCCAGCGTGCTGGATGCCCTCGGCCGCAGTGACGAAGCCCGCACCCTCTACCAGGACCTGTTGGCCCAACACGGTAATGATACCCACCTGTTGCTGAACATGGCCGAGTTGGCGCGGAAGCAGGGGGATTACAAGACCGCGGCGGATTTCTATGTCAAGGTGGTGGACCTGAACGAGGCCGACACCGATGCAGGCAACGACGAAGACAACAAGAACATGCTGGTCCAGGCCGGGATCATGTACGGTTCTCCCCATGTGAAGCTTTTCGACGATGCCTTGCGGGTGCTGGACCGGGCGGCCAACATGGAAATGGTTCCCAAGGAAAACACAATACTGCTGAGGTTGCAGACCTATTACAACTACGGCATGGCGTTGAACCAGCAGGCCCAGGACGATACCGATCCGGCCCAACAGCAGGCGACCAGGGACAAGGCCGTGAGCATGTTCAAGCGTGCGGTTGAAATCGGGCTCGCCATGACCAATAATTTCCCGACCAACGCCGACGGCTTCTTCTACCTGAGCGCTGCCCAGTTCGAGCTTGGGGACTACGATGCCGCCACGGTGAACAACAAGACCTACGAGGAACTCTCCGGCACCGGCAACCAGTAGCGGCTGCCGGGCTGATATACCCCGGTCAAGGGTTTTCGACCCGGGTTACGCCTTCGGAGTGGAAAATAAAGAAGAGGTTCGGATTCTGGCTCGTTTCGTGCTAGAATCATTGTATCCAGCCAGGGCCTGTGCCCGTACCCGATCTTTCCAGGGGAATTTCAATCCAATGCGTCCGGGGTCCGCCCGCGGGCTGCGTAGTAAGCCAATCCGTCTTTACCATCCCCTGATCAACATCGGTTCGAGGAGAGACATGGATATCAAGGAATTGCAGGAAATGGACATCCACGAGCTCGTGGAAGTTGCTCGCGGCATGAACATTGAGGCTCTCAGCACTTTGCGCAAGTCGGAGCTGATCTTCAAGATCCTCGAGGGTCAGACGGAAAAGAACGGCCTGATCTACGCCGAAGGAGTGCTGCAGGTCCTGGCCGAAGGGTATGGTTTCCTGCGCTCGGCCAAGTACAATTACCTGCCGGGCCCGGACGACATCTACCTCTCGCCTTCCCAGATCAAGAAATTTGATTTGAAGACCGGCGACACCATCAGTGGTCAGGTGCGGCCGCCCAAGGACAACGAGCGCTACTTCGCCCTGCTCAAGGTCGAGTCGGTCAACTATCAGGATCCGGACAAGGCCAAGAAGGTCACCCTGTTCGATAACCTGACGCCTCTTTATCCGGAAGAGATGCTCAATCTCGAGTACAATTCCAAGGACATGACCACCCGCCTGATCAACCTCATGAGCCCCATCGGCAAGGGACAACGGGGGCTGATCGTGTCACCCCCGAGGGCGGGCAAGACAGTGATTCTGCAGAAGATAGCCAATGCGATCACCGCCAACCATCCCGAGGTGCATCTGATCGTGCTGCTGATCGACGAGCGTCCCGAAGAGGTCACCGATATGGCCCGCTCGGTCAACGGAGAGGTTGTCAGTTCCACCTTCGATGAGCCGGCCGAACGGCACGTGCAGGTCGCCAACATGGTGCTGGCAAAATCCCGGCGCCTGGTCGAGAACAACAAGGATGTGGTGATCCTGCTGGATTCCATCACGCGCCTGGCCAGGGCCCACAACACGGTTGTTCCCCATTCGGGCAAGATCCTCTCCGGTGGTGTGGACAGCAACGCCCTGCAGAAGCCCAAGCGGTTCTTCGGCGCCGCGCGGAACATCGAGGACGGCGGGTCGCTGACCATCATCGCGACGGCCCTGATCGAAACGGGCAGTCGTATGGACGAGGTCATTTTCGAGGAGTTCAAGGGTACCGGTAACATGGAGATGGTTCTGGACCGGAAGATCGCCGATCGCCGTGTTTACCCCGCCATGGATATTTTCAAGTCCGGCACCCGCAAGGAGGACTTGTTGATCGAGGCCAAGGATCTGGCCAAGATCTGGGTTCTGCGCAAGTACTTGAGTGACTACAACCCCATTGAGGCCATGGAATTTTTGATCGACAAGCTGGGAAAGACCAAGGACAACCAGCAATTCCTGGGGGCGATGAATACATAGTTGGAGTAAAATTATCCTTGCCAGGGGTCGTTTCGCCTATTTCCTTTTGCCCCTCGACCCGGTCACTGGAAATGATGCGAAAAGGTGTTAGGAAATGAAGGACAAGATTCATCCCAAGTATGTCGACTGCGAGATCACCTGCCTGTGCGGCAACGTGATCCACACCCGGTCGACCAAGGCCAAGTTGAATGTCGAAATCTGTTCCGCTTGCCATCCGTTCTTTACGGGGCAGCAGAAGATCGTCGACACCGCCGGCCGTGTGGAACGCTTCCGCAAGCGTTACGAGAAGATCAATTACGGCAAGAAGTGATCATGGTTGCGGGCTACGGGCTCGCGCCGTGTGCAGGAATACAGCAAGAGGGTGCCGGGTCGAATCCCCGACACCCTCTTCGTATTGAGCGGATAGAGGGTCAAGGCCCGGGAGGTGGGCATGAGCAGCAACAACGCCGAGAAAACAGCTCCGGAAACGAAGACGACCCCGGCGCCTGAGATCGCCGCGGATGACGCCCGGCAAATGGATCTGGCCGTGGGGGGCCAGGCCCTGATCGAGGGTGTGATGATGCGCAGTCCCCAGTATCTGGCCATGGCTGTCCGCACACCCGAGGGCCGCATCGTGGTGCGCAAGAAGATTTTCCGGAGCATCATCCGCAAACTGCCTTTTTTGAACATTCCTGTGCTACGCGGGGGAATTTTTCTGGTCGAGACCATGGGCCTGGGCATCGACGCCCTGATGTTCTCGGCCGATCAGGCCACCAGCGACGACCGTGTGGAACGTACCGGGGGCACACCCCTGAAGGACCGTGTGATCATGTGGGGCACGGTCGCGGTTTCCTTTTTGTTGAGTCTGGGAATCTTTTTCTACGTGCCGATCCTCCTGACCGATCTGATCGTTTCGGAAATCCACGGCAGCCTGACCTGGAACATGGTCGACGGCTTGATCCGGGTCACCTTTTTCGTGCTGTATCTGTGGGGTATCAGCCTGATGCCCGACATGCGGCGCGTGTTCCAGTATCACGGTTCCGAACATCTTGGCATTCACGCCTTTGAGAATGGCCGCCCGCTGACTCCGGAGGGCACACGCGGTTTCTCGACTTTGCATCCCCGTTGCGGGACGAGCTTCCTGTTTTTCGTGATGTTGATCTCGATTTTTGTTTTCGCCATGCTGGGTAGGCCAGAGGACATCGGGGACCGGCTGCGCCGGTTGGCTTTCGTGCCGTTGATCGGGGGGCTGGCCTACGAGGCCATCAAGCTTTCGGGCAAGTACGGCAAGGCGTGGTTTCTGCAACCGGTCATTTTTCCGGGTCTGATGCTGCAAAAGATCACCACCAAACGCCCCGACGATAGCCAGCTGGAAGTTTCCATGGCTTCCTTGAAGGCGGTGCTGACGCCCGAGGCCGAAGATTTCAAGGAACGGATCTATTACGAGCTTCCCGGGGATCATTCCGGTGGCCTGGATCCGAATCCCGTGGAGGAATCGGCATGAAGGACAATGTCCTGACCCTGCGCCAGCGCTACGAGGAACTGGGTGTCCTGTTGTCGGCGCCCGATGTTCTCAAGGATCAGCAGTGTTACCGCAAACTGACGACGGAGCACAAGCGGGTCGGCAAGCAACTCAGGATCGGGGAACACTGGCTCTCGTTGACCACACGGATCGCCGAGAACCGGGATCTGCTCAGGAACGAGAAGGACCCCGAGATGCAGGCCATGATCAAGGACGATCTTGCGGCCATGGAGGCCGACCTGGAACCGGCCACGGCGGCTCTCGAGGAGGCCTTGCTGCCCCATGACCCCAACGACGACCGCGACGCCATCCTGGAGATCCGTGCGGGCACGGGCGGGGACGAGGCCGCCTTGTTCGCCGAGGACATATCCCGTATGTATCTGCGCTACGCCGAGCGCCGGGGCTGGAAGACCGAATTGATCGATGTGACCGAAGGCGCGTCGGGGGGCTTCAAGGAGGTTATCTACGGGGTGCAGGGTGAGGGCGCCTTCGGCGTCCTGCGTTGGGAAAGCGGCGTTCACCGCGTCCAGCGGGTGCCGGCCACCGAGAGCCAGGGTCGAATCCACACCTCGGCCGTGACGGTTGCGGTGTTGCCCGAGGCCGAAGAAGTGGACATCGAGATCAAGGCCGAGGATCTGCGCATCGATGTCTATCGGGCCCAGGGCCCGGGAGGCCAATCGGTCAATACCACCGACAGCGCCGTACGCATCACCCATGTTCCTACCGGTGTGGTGGTGCAGTGTCAGGATGAAAAATCCCAGCACAAGAACAAGTCCAAGGCCATGGGCGTGCTGCGCGCGCGGCTGCTCGAGAAGGCCATCCTGGAGCAGGAGGCCGCCATTTCCGCCGAGCGCAAGAGCCAGGTGGGCACCGGAGACCGCAGCGCCAAGATCCGCACCTACAATTACCCCCAGAGCCGGGTTACCGATCACCGCATCGGGTTGACCGTTCACAACCTGGATGCCATCATGGCCGGCGATCTGGATTCGGTGGTGGAGGCCATTCTGGCTTTCCGCAGGGAAGAGGCCCTGGCCTCCACGCGCAGGATCAACGATTGACCGCCGCGTCGGCGGTACGAGCGCCCACCCGCAAGCGGAAGCCATCATGACCAGTGCCCGCCCCCAGAAAACTGTTCGCGACCTGATCCAGGCCACCGCCGGGTATTTCGAGGGCAAGGGTGTTTCCTCGGCGCGTATGGAGGCCGAACGCTTGCTGGCCGATGTGCTGGGTCTGGCTCGTATCGAGTTGTATTTCCAGTTTGACCGGCCGGTGCTGGGCCGGGAGCTGGATCTCTTTCGTGAGCTGGTTCGCCGCCGGGCCGGTGGCGAACCCCTGCAGACCATCCTGGGCGAAACCGAATTCTATTCCCGCGTATTCAAGGTTTCACCCGGCGTGTTCATTCCCCGGCCGGAAACGGAACGCCTGGTGGAGATCGCCGTGGAGCTGATCGCGCCGCCGGATCAGCGCCTGCTGGCGCCCGTGGCGGTGGAGATCGGATGCGGCAGCGGCGTGATCGGGGTTTGTCTGGCCCTCGAGGTTCCTCGCCTGACTGTCCAGGCGACGGACATCAACCCCGCGGCCGTGGAGCTGGCCGAGCACAACGCCCACCGGCACGGGGTGGAGGCCCGCGTGCATATCCTGCAGGGCAACCGCTTCGATCCGCTGCCGGATCATCTGCGTGGCCAGGTCGATTTGCTGGTGAGCAATCCGCCCTACATTCCCAGCGCCGACATCGCCACCCTGCAGACCGAAGTCAAGGAACACGATCCGCACACGGCGCTGGACGGCGGTCGGGACGGTTTGGATTTTTATCGGGCTCTCGCACATGCCATGGGGCAGTGGCTGCGGCCCGGGGGGCACCTGGCCTTCGAGATCGGGGCTGACCAGGGCGCAGCGGTTAGCTCCATCCTGGAAGCTTCCGGGGCGGTGGAGGTGAGCGTGCACAGGGATTATGCGGACCGGGACCGGGTGGTCACCGCCCGTCTGGCGAACGCGGAGGATGACAATGGATAAATTCCGGATTGAAGGTCCCACACCCTTGCATGGCGAATTGCAGGTCAGCGGGGCCAAGAACGCCGTCTTGCCGCTGATAGCGGCCTCGTTGCTGGCCCGGGGCGAGTCGGTCATCGACAACGTGCCCGACCTGCAGGATGTGCGCTTCTTCATGACCATCCTGGAGGGCCTGGGCGCGGAGTGTTCCCTGATTGATAACCGGTTGCGCGTGGAAACCAGGGGTGTGACGGGTTGTTCGGCTCCCTATGACCTGGTGCGCAAGATGCGCGCGAGCATCTATGTGCTGGGACCGTTGCTGGGTTCGCGTGGCGAAGCGCGGGTCTCGTTGCCCGGCGGTTGCGCCTGGGGTCCGCGGCCGGTGAATCTGCACCTGGAAGGCATGATTTCCCTGGGCGCGGAAATCGAACTGGATGAGGGCTACATCCAGGCCAGCGTGGAAGGCCGGATGCGCGGCGGACGTTTCCGCTTCGAGCCTTCATCGGTGGGCGGGACAGCCAACGTGCTCATGGCTGCGGTGCTGGCCTCGGGGGAATCCCTGCTGGAGAACTGCGCCATCGAACCCGAAGTGACCTGCCTGGCCGAGGCCCTGATCGGGGCCGGGGCGCGGATCGAAGGCGCAGGCACCTCGACTCTGCGGATCCGGGGCGTGGAGGAAATTGCGCCCTTGCGGCACGCGGTGATTGCCGATCGCATCGAGGCGGGCACCATCATGGCGGCCGTGGCGGTTGCCGGCGGCAAGGTCAAGTTGCAGGGGATCAATTGCGAGCATCTTCACGCGGTCATCGCCGTGCTGCGCGAGATGGGGTGCCGGATAGAGGAAATGGCGGACACGCTGCTCATCGAGGCCTCCGGCAAACCCGATCCGGTGGAAATCATCACCCGTCCCTACCCGGGATTCCCCACGGACATGCAGGCCCAGCTCATGGCCGTGTGTGCCGTGTCGGAGGGGACCAGTTTCATCACCGAAACCATTTATCCGGATCGCTTCACCCATGTGGCCGAGTTGATCAGGCTGGGCGCGGACATCCGTGTCGACGGACCCCGAGCCACGGTGTTTGGGGTTCCCGCCCTCAAGGGCGCCCAGGTCATGGCCACAGATCTGCGGGCCTCGGCCGCCCTGGTGCTGGCCGGTGTTGCGGCCCAGGGGACCACGACGATCAACCGCGTCTACCATATCGACCGCGGATATGAACGCATCGAGCAGAGACTGGGTGCCCTGGGGGCGCGCATCAAGAGGGTGCAGGAATAATTCGGGAAACGGAACGGGACCGGTGGGCCGCCCGGGAATTGCGGAGGCGCCCCAGGATTCCTGCTTGCCCTATGCCCGGTACATACCATCATTGACCCGTAAGAGGAGTTTTTCTCCCGTTATATATTTCATTGGAGTCGGGCATGATTCGCAGGTGGCAGCGTTCCTTAGTCATTGACGCCCTCATCATGGGTGTGGTCGGCGCGGCGGCCGCCAGGATATTCAGCTGGTTGCTGAATTTGGTGACCCGGTTCAGCCTGCATGGTTTCGCCGGCTATGATGCTCCGGGTTTGCATAGCGAGGGCGGGGTCCTGCACCAGAGCATCGGTCCCCACGGAATGTGGCTCGTGCCGGTGGTCATCACGGTCGGCGGCCTGATTTCGGGCGTGCTGGTCTACTGGTTGGCTCCCGAAGCCGAAGGTCACGGTACCGATACCGTCGTCAAGTCCTTTCACCGCCTCGGCGGCCATATTCGCGCCAGGGTAACGCCCCTGAAGATCGTCACCTCGGCCTTGACCATCGGGACCGGGGGCGCGGCCGGTCGGGAAGGTCCGACAGCCCTGTTCAGCGCCGGCATCGGTTCGATGTATGCAGGATTGACCCATCGCTCACCCCGTGAGCGCCGTTTGCTCATTCTGATCGGTTGTGCGGCCGGTCTGTCCGCGATTTTCCGTTCTCCCATCGGAACAGCCCTGTTCGCCATCGAGGTCCTTTACGCCGACATGGAGTACGAGGCGGATGCCCTTCTCTACACCCTGATCAGCTCCATTGTCGCCTATACCATCACCGGCTTCGTGGTCGACTGGCAACCCTTGTTCCAGGTTCCGTCGGCCATTCGGGTCACCACGCTTGGCGGGTACTTTTCCTATGTGGGGCTGGGTATCCTGGCCGGAGTCGTGGGCGCCCTATTGCCGAACGTCTTTTACGGCGGGCGTGATCTTTTCCACCGCCTGCCGATTTTGCCCCATTTCAAGCCGGCGCTGGGGGCCTTGGGGGTGGGCATCATGGCCCTCGGCCTGCCCGAGGTTCTGGGCGGCGGCTACGGCTGGGTCCAGGAGGCCATGAACGGCCAACTCGCTCTTTCCCTGCTGTTGCTTCTGCTCGTGGGCAAAATGGTGGCCTTTACCCTGACGGTTGGATCCGGGGGCTCGGGCGGCGTATTCGCCCCCAGTCTCTTTATCGGCGCGATGACCGGGGGCGCTCTTGCCCATTTGTTCCATCAGCCTCCGGCCCCGTTCGTCATCGTCGGCATGGCGGCCGTGTTCGGCAGCGCAGGCAAGGTGCCCATCGCCACCCTGCTGATGGTGACCGAGATGACGGGCGGTTACCACCTGCTGGCCCCGGCGGCCCTGGGGGTGGCGTTTGCTTCCCTGGTGCAAACGGCGGTGATTCGTCTGGTGCCCCATCTTCCCTATGCCAGCCTATACGAGGCCCAGGTGGCGAATCGCTATCATTCGCCGGCGCACCACGCCGACACCCTGCGCCACAGTCTGCAGTATCTGGCAGGTGATAGGAAAAAAGGTAGCGGGTCCGGCAATGCAGTCGGCATGTTCGAACGCCTGATTCGCAAGCGGACCCTGGAGTTGCCCGACGGATACATCCTCCTGTCGGGCAAGCTGCGGGAAAATAGTCCCTGCGTGGGAACCATGGTCAAGAAAAGATTCCTGTTCAAGGTTGGGATCGGCGGCGACATCATTTATCTGGTCAGGGATGGCCAGGGGGTGCGGCCCTACCAGAGCGAAATCCTGCACGCGGATGATCTCATCATGGTCCTGGCGCCGAAGGAGGATCTGATGAATTTGCACGAGCACCTTGTTCTTCTGGATTTAGACAAGGTTATCAACCCCGAATGATCGCGGTGGCGGGCCCGGTTATCCCCGCCTGAGGGCATTGATCATCTGATCCAGTTGCTGCAGGAACAACGAGCGGTCTTTGGGGGCAAAGGGTGGCGGCCCGCCCATCATGATTCCCTGATCCCGCATGTGGGTGAGCAGCTGGCGGGTGGCCAGGGCTTCGGCGACGTTATTCTCGGTGAAGGGCTGGCCCTTGTGACCGAGCACCAGGGCCTGCTTGTCGAGACAGCGTGCGGCAAGGGGAATATCCCCCGTGATGACGATATCGCCTTGTGCGACATGTTCGGTGATCCAGTCGTCGGCTTCGTCGAGCCCCTTGTCGACCACGACCAGCTTGATGTGATCATCACCGGGAATCCGCATGTAGCTGTTGGCCACCAGGGTCACATACAGGCCGTAACGCTGGGCGACCTTGTACACCTCGGTCTTTACCGGACAGGCATCGGCATCGATGTAGATGTGGAGCATGGCTTTCCGATCTCTTTGGCCTGTGCTATTTTACAATAAATTACCCGTGGCGCCCAACCCTCTGGAATTTCGCGTATGAGCCAGAATATTTCCACCCGCCATTTTATCCTCGGTGCAGCCGGGCACGTGGATCACGGCAAGACCGCCTTGATCACCGCGCTTACCGGCACCAACACCGATCGTTTGAAGGAGGAGCGGGACCGGGGAATCAGCATCGAGCTGGGGTTTGCCGAGCTTGATCTGGGCGATGGCATCCAGCTGGGTGTGGTCGACATGCCCGGTCACGAGAAATTCGTCAAGCAGATGGTCAGCGGAGCCGGCGGGGTGGACCTGGCGATTCTGGTGATTGCCGCAGATGAAAGCGTCATGCCCCAGACCATCGAGCATCTGGAGATTCTCAACAGCCTGGGCGTGCGCAGCGGAGTCGTGGTGGTGACGAAAATCGATATGGCGGACGAGGAATTCATCGCCATCGTCACCGAGGAGGCCCGCGAACTGGTGGCCGGCACGTTTCTGGAGGGCAAGGCCATCGTGCCGGTCAGCGCGATCAAGGGCACGGGCCTCGAGGAGCTGAAGGCCACCCTGCGCGCCGCGGCGGAGGCCTTGCCCGTGCGGGCCGAGGAGGGGGCTTTCCGGCTGCCCGTCGACCGGGTTTTCACCCTGCCCGGCGCCGGAGTCATCGTCACCGGGACGTGCTGGAGCGGGGCGGTGAAGGTCGGCGACAAGCTGGCGGCTTTGCCCGGAGATATCCCCGTGCGCGTGCGGGAGGTGCAGGTGCACGGCAGGCGGGCCGAGCGCGGCGCATCGGGGCAGCGTCTGGCGCTGGCTCTGCACGGGGTCAAGAAAGATGATCTGGGGCGCGGGGACCAGATCATCGGGCCGGGCGCCGCCTGGGTCACCCGCCGCATCGACATCCGCATCAACCTCATGCCCCACTACAAGGGTGTTCTCAAGAACCGGCAACGTTTGCATGTCCACCATGCCGGCCGGGAGGTTCTGGGGCGCGTGGTGCTGCTGGATGAGCAGGAGCTGGGAGGGAATATTGGGCCCCGCACGGGCCTGGGTCAGTTGCATATGGAGGAAGAACTCGCCGCCGCCCGCGGAGATCGGCTCGTGCTGCGGTTCTACTCCCCGGTGACCAGCATGGCGGGCGGCGTGGTTCTGGACCCGGCCCCCCGATCCCACAAGCGATTTGACACCAAGGTTTTGGATGCCCTGAAAGTCATGGAGAAAGGCAATCCGACCGCCCTGTTTCGCCAGCGCCTGCAGGCCGCAGGGTTTGCCGGGTTGCCCCTGTTCGATGCTTTGGGGATGGAAGATGATTCCCTGGCCCTGCGGGTCGGCAAACGTTTGTATCATCGCGAACTGGTGGGCGACCTGGCCGGAAAAATCGACGCGCTGGTAATAGAATATGCCGCGCGCTTTCCCCTGCGACTGGGCATCCCCAAGGAAGAGGCCCGGCGCCGATGCAAGTTCAAGGGCGGGCCGGCCGAATGGAACGCGATTTGCGGAGCGTTGGCCGCCGACGCCGCCTGGGTTATCGCCGGTGACAGGATCGGAATGTCGGACCTGGGACCCGCGTTGACCCTCCCCATGCAGGAAGCGTTGAAGCGCGCCGCCGCCGAACTGGAATCCTGCGGACTTGACTGGCCGGGACTGGAAAACTGGGTGGAGCAATCGCCGGTGTTCAAGGCCACCGCCACGGACCCGGCCCTGCGGGATTTCCAACCCGCCGAGGTGGTTCGCTATCTGGTTGATCACGGCCATGCCGTGGCCGTCAGCAATGAGTATATTATCCCGGTTTCGGCCCGCACCAACTTGTTGGACAAGTTGCGGGATTATTTCGCCACCGATGCCGAGTTGCCCTTCGGGGCCTTCCGCGAACTCAGCGGCTTGTCCCGCAAACTCGGCATTCCCCTGCTGGAGCACCTGGACCAGGCGGGCGTGACGATACGCCGTCAGGATGTAAGGATGGCCGGCCCCGCCCTGGAGAAATCATGACCGACAAGGATCCCGGCCCTCGCGCCACCGTGTGTGCTCCACGCCGCCCGACCCGGCAGATCACTGCCGGTGGCGTGACCATCGGGAACGGCGCCCCGGTGCGTGTGCAGAGTATGACCACCACCATCACCGGGGATGCGGATGCAACCCTGGCCCAGATCCGCGAACTGGCCACCGCCGGCGCGGAACTGGTGCGGGTGACGGTCAACGACCAGGCCGCCGCCGATGCCTTGCCCCGGCTTATCGCCGAGAGCAACGTGCCCCTGGTGGCCGACATCCATTATGACCACAAGCTGGCCTTGGCCGCCTTGAAGGCGGGCATCGCCAAACTGCGGATCAATCCCGGCAATATCGGGAGCAGGGATCACGTGCGGGAGGTCGCCGCCGCAGCAGCGGAGGCGGGTATTCCCATTCGCATCGGGGTGAACAAGGGCAGCCTGCACCGCCGCTACGAATCCCTGGCCGCGCTGGATCCGGCCGGGGCCCTGGTGCAAAGCGGGCTGGACGAGATCGAGACCCTGGCCACCGTGGGTTTTCACGATGTGGCGGTCAGTCTCAAGAGCAGTGACCCGCGCGAAGTTGTGGCTGCTTGCCGCCGCTTTTCCCTCCAGTCGGATGTGCCCCAGCATCTGGGTGTCACCGAAGCGGGCACCCTGCTGGCCGGCACCTCGCGGTCGGTGGCCGCCATGTCGGTCCTGCTGGCCGAAGGTATCGGCGATACCGTGCGCATCAGCCTGGCCGCCGACCCGGTGTACGAAGTGACGGCGGCCTTCCACATGCTCCAGGCCCTGGGACTGCGCGAAGGGTTCGCGCGGGTCGTGGCCTGTCCCACCTGCGGCCGGGTGGAGGTCGATGTGGTGGCCCTGGCGATGCGGGTGGAAGAGCTGGCCAGGGATTTGCCTCCGGACAGGGTCGTCTCGGTCATGGGTTGCATCGTCAACGGGCCGGGGGAGGCCAAGGCGGCCGATCTCGGAATAGCGGCCGGCAAGACCAAGGTCGCCATTTATCGCAAAGGCGTATTGCATCGGAACATTTCCAAGTCGGAGCTCGAAGCGGTTCTGGTGGAGGAAATTGAACGGCTGAAGTGATTGGCGGCCCCCCCGTTCGACTTCACGATCAGCAGCGTCGTGTTTAATACGAATTTTCTTTAGTTGTGCCGACAGGGGCCGATGATTTCCCTGGAGTTTGCACCAATTGAGGTGCGACATCTGAATTCGCCCGCATGTACAGGGAAGGACCATGGCCTCAACTCCTGGACAGGACATCCTGATGCACCCTGGTGCCGAAGTGTTGACCGGCACGGAAGTGAGTCGTTTGCAGGCCCTCCAGGCCTTCAACGCCAAACTGGTCTGCATGACCGTTGACGAAACCTCGTACAGTGAGGTGGTGCGCGGTACGCAGCGTGTGTTGGGGTATGACGCGTGCGCCCTGTTTCTCTATGATGACCAGGCCAATGCGTTGGTGGCCAAAGCGGTGGTGGGATATCCCGATGTCGAACCAGGCCTGAGGATTTCCTGTGACGATCCGGTGAGCATCCACGCCCAGGCTTTCAACGAGGAATATCTGGTCAATATCGAAAGCCTGTTCACCACGCCGGGCTGCAAACCCCTGGACAGCACTTTCGGCAGCAACCTGATCATGCCCGTCAGCGGCAATCATGGGCCGGTGGGCGTGTTCGATTTCGGCAGCCGTGAGACCGGCACCTTCGACCAAAAAGAAATCAGCATGTGCAACATGTTGGTGGACCAGATGGCATATTCCCTGGAGAACATGCGTCTGGTGGTGGAACTGAGCAACAGCCGTGATGCCGTTATCCGGGGCATGGCACTTTTGGCGGAGATCAGGGACGGTCACATCAGGGGACATCTCAGCCGGATCTGCGCCTATTCCCGCCATCTGTCCGAAGCCCTGCAGGTCAGGCCGGGGTATCGGGAAGTCACGCCCGCCTTCATCGAGAGGATCACCCGGGCGGCCGCCCTGCACGACGTGGGCAAAGTGGGTATTCCCGATGCCATTCTGCTCAAACCGGGCAGGCTTTCCGCGGCGGAATTCGATGTGATGAGAGCCCATACGGTCATGGGGGCGGAATTGCTCGAAGGCCTGGTGCACGACTACGGGCGCTACGGCATGATATTGATGGGTGTGGATGTGGCGCGCAGCCATCATGAATGGTGGGACGGCAGTGGTTACCCCCACCAGGTGGCCGGCACCAAAATCCCTCTGCCGGCCCGTATCGTGGCCATCTGTGATGTCTACGATGCGTTGATGAGCAAACGGGTCTACAAGAAAGCCTGGACTTTTGAGGAGACCGCCAAGGAGATGTTCGGCAAGTCGGGGACACAGTTCGATCCTGAATTGTTGGAAATCTTTATGAATCAGCCCCAGACTCTGGCCCGAATCGCCGCCACGTATCCCGATTAAATGGCCACCACGTCCGGTCCGATCCCCGGTTTGACCATGATGGAGTTTTCCCGCAGGCAGACCGCCAAGCCGGGGGCCCCCTTGCGCGGTTTGCGCACGAAACGGCGTTCGGTCCAGATCACCGGCACCAGCCCGGCGTGTCGGGCCTTGCTGTGCAGGGCCGCCACGGCCGCGGCCTTGGCGATCACCCGCTGCGGGATCTGTTCCGGTTTGCCTGCAGTGCGCAGGATGACGTGGCTGCCGGTGACGCCCTGGGCGTGCAGCCAGATATCCTTCAGGTGGCTGCGGCGATGGGTCAATTCGTCATTTTCCTTGCTGTCGCGGCCCACCCAGATTTCCCAGCGGTCCTCCACCAGATAGCGACGGAAAGGCCGTGCGGGCTGTTCGGGCCCGTAGGGAGAGCGCCTCGTGCGACGGTCCCCGCCAAGGTCCTGGTCCGGCATCAGATCAGGGTTGTCCCGACCCCAGCCAAGCAGGCCTTCCAGCAGGACCAGGGCGCCGGGGTTTCCGGCTGGCAACGCTTCCAGCGCAGCCTGCTGAGCCTGGCTTTCCGCCAGCCGGGTCCGGGCGTCCTGGAGCCGGTCGGCAATGACCCGGCGGCCCTTGTCGGCCTTGGATGCCCGCTTGAACCAGGCGTTCAAATTGGCCGCGGGCTGGAGGGCGGGATCCAGGTCGATGTCCAGGGGCGTGCCGTCCCGGGGATCGGAAACTTCGAGGTGAGAGTGGCCGGGTGTGACCTCGTGCAGATGGGCGGCGAGGGCCTCGGCCTTGCGGCGAAATTCATCCCCCCTCTCGGCGGTGGCCAGGTCCCGAGCCAGGTTTTCGACGAGCCTGGAGGCGGTCTGTCGCCGGCGCTCAAGACGCGCGGCCATGGTCCGGACGAGGTTGTCGGCCAGGTGCCGGGCCAGACGATCCATGGCGTCCGAATCGAGCGCGGCCGCTTCCGGCGAGCCGGCATCCCCGGTGGGGACGGCGAGGTCGTTCGACCTTGGCATCAAAGCCAGCAGGGAATGGGGCGGACGCCGTTCGGCCCACAGCAGGCGGCGGTCCCGATTGAGCAGGGCCAGGTTGCCCTGGGTCCCGAAAACCTGATGCAGCAGGGCCACGGGGCGGCCGTCCGGATCCGATAGTTGCAGACAAAGGATCCGGTCTTCCCTGAATACGCGACAGCCGCCCACGACGTGATCGGCCAGGAGTTTACCCAGCGGATGATCTTTCCGTGGCTTCAGGAGGGCGCCAACGGGGGCAGGAAGTTTCCCCTGCCACAGAAGATCCAGCTGAAAGCCGGGTCTGGCCATCAACAACAGGGATAGACGGGCGTCTCCGGCCAGCAGCAGGCGGACCCACCCGGGCCCGGCCTGGATGCGGTGCAGCCTGCTTCCGGGAACCAGGGTCTGCCAGCGGTCACACAAAAGGCGCAGGCGCTCGTGGTCTTCAGGATTGATGGGTGTTGTCATGATCAAAACAAGGAATATCCGCAGGTCAGTTTGAAATCCGGGCTGTCGATGAAGCCCAGGCGAATCTCCACCAGGGCGGTGTGGCCGTTGGTAAGAGCGCGCGTCAAACCCAGCAGGCCGCTGAGGCCCAGGTCGGTGCTGGTTCCCCCTTGGCGCCCATCAACGATGTTGAAGGACAGACTGCCGCCGCCGTACATTTCCCAGGGCCTGGAGACCAGTTCGGTGGAACGGTAAAGCAGGTCCCCGTTGAAGGTCGCGACGGTGAAGCCATCGCCGAGGCCGATCTCCACTCCGGGCACCAGGGCCAGGTTGGGGGCCAGTTCGCCCCAGTCGGTGTGGATGCCGAAGTGGAACTGATTGATGGAACCCCAGGATGTATAACCGGCGCGAATACCCAGGGGATGGTGAACGCCCAAGGCGGAGGCCGGACCGGTCAGCGCCAGCAAGGCCACGGCCAGGGTCGCAAAAATACTGATTTTCCGGTGCATGGCAGCCTCTCTCTTGATTTCTGATTCCTGCGCAGGGTAACCAATACGCACCGGGAGCACAACAGTTCCCTCGGTTGATGCCGCCCGGGCCGAGGCGGAACTTGCCGGGATCGACGGCAGGGTCTACACTTGCCTCACTCCGCTCAACGGCGGCAATGAAGGGCCAACAGGAGGAAGACCATGCTCAGCATGACCGGTTTCGGAAGTGGGGAAGGGCGCCGGGGCGCCGTCACCGTGACGGTTGAACTCAGATCCGTGAACCACCGTTTCCTGGATGTCAGCCTGCGCATGCCCAATTCCCTGGCGACGTTCGAATTCGAGGTCCGCAAGTTCCTGAAGGACCATGTGGCCCGCGGGCGGGTCTCGGTTTCGGTCCAGCTTACCCAGGATAATCCGGATGCCGCCTCATCCCTGGACGCCGCCCGGCTGGAGCAGGCTTTGGGTATGCTCAAATCGGCGGCCCAGCGCCTGGAGCAGGAGACGGGCCAGGCCCAACCGCTGACCTTGCGCGAGTTGGTGGCGGTGCCGGATCTCTTTCGCCCCGACGAATCAGGAATCAACAACGAGGACCTTATGGCGGCCCTGATGCAGGCCCTGGAAGCCGCGAATGAGTCCCTGATGGTGATGAAAAAGGCGGAGGGAACGGCCCTGGTCGTGGAAATGAACCAGCGGTTGACAACCCTGGATAACCAGCTGGCCCAGGTGCGCAAGCTGGCTCCGGAGGCTGCGGTCGAGATCAAGGCCCGCCTGGAGAAGCGCCTGGCCGAGATTCTGGATGGCCAACTGGAGCCCCAGCGCCTGGCTCAGGAGGTGGCGATGCTGGCGGACAAGGCCAACATCAACGAGGAATGCGAGCGCCTGGGGATCCACATCGAACATTTTCGCGTGGCCTTGAACGGGGGCGGGCAGGTGGCCAAGCGGCTCAATTTCCTGCTGCAGGAGATGCACCGCGAGGTCAACACCATGGGGTCGAAGACCAGCCTGATGGACATCACCACGGCCGTGATCACCATGAAGGACGAAGTCGAGTCCCTGCGTGAGCAGATCCTGAATCTGGAATAGGAGACGGTCGTGATCATCCTGATCACCGGGCCTTCAGGCGCCGGCAAGAGCAGCTTCATCACCGAGTTGATGGCTTCGGACCCCCGGCTGGCGTTTTCGGTTTCGGCCACCACGCGCCCCCGGCGCCCGGATGAAGTCGACGGCCGGGATTATGATTTCGTGGACGAGGAGGCCTTTGACCGTCTGGTGGCCGGGGATGCGTTCGTGGAATGGGCCCATGTTCACGGCCGGCGCTACGGAACCACTCACCGCCGCCTCGAGGAGTTGACGGCGAAGGGTCGCATTCCGGTGCTGGACATCGATGTGCAGGGCGGGGTCCGGGTCATCGAGATGTTCAGCGACAGCCTCGTGTCCGTGTTCCTGTTCCCCCCCTCGTGGGAGGAGCTCGAGCGCCGCCTGCGTTCCCGCGGGACGGACACCGCAGAGGCCGTCTCCGGGCGCCTGGAAACCGCCCGGCATGAGGTGACCTTCGCCGACCGTTATCGCTACTGGATTGTCAACGACGACCTGCAGGAGGCGGTGGCACGCATGCGGGCCGTCATCCTGGCCGAGAGCTGCCGTCCGGGCGCGTTCGGGGCTCCGCCTCTGGGATGAATCGCTTCAGGCCTTGATTTTTTCCGGATTTCCGCTATAGTTTTGCGGTTACACACAAAGACCGTGGATGGGTGTGCCATGGCTCATAATTGTCCCGTACACCCTCTTCCTTTTCATTGTGAGGAAAGCTGCATGACCTACATTCCGCTCAACCGGGTCACCGATCTGATTCCCAACAAGTTCAAGGCCATCAAGATTGCGGCCCTGGAAGCTCGCCGGCTGAACGAGCGGGCGCATACTTTCAATCTGACCGTTCCCGGTAAGATCACGACGATGGCCGTCGATCGCTTGATTGGAGGCAAGGTCGAATATTATGACGCCAAGGAGCGTGCTCGCCTGATTCGCCTTGAAAAGGAGCAGGAAGAGGAATAAACCATGGCCGCCACCTCACCGGCTTCCCCCCGCGTGCTGCTGATGGTTACCGGCGGCATTGCGGCGTACAAAAGCTGTTTCCTGGCCCGCCTGCTCCAGCAGGCGGGTTTTTCCGTCAAGGTGGCCATGACCGCCGCCGCCACCCGTTTTGTCACCCCGTTGACCATGCAGGCCTTGACCGGCCATCCGGTGGCCGCGGACCTGTGGGGTGAGGGCCAGAGCGAACTGTTGGACCACATCGCCTACGCACGATGGGCCGACGTGGCGGTCATAGCCCCGGCCACGGCCAACACCATGGCCAAGGCGGCTTGCGGCATCGCCGACGACATCGTCTCCACCTTGTTGCTGGCTTTCGACGGCCCCTTGCTGATGGCTCCGGCCATGAACGATCGCATGTGGAACCATGCGGCCACCCGCGCCAACGTGAAAACCCTGGTCGAGCGCGGCGTCCGCATGGTGGGCCCCGGCAGCGGCCATCTGGCGTGCGGCACCACGGCCCCCGGCCGCATGAGTGAGCCCGAAGAGATTCTGGCGGCCGTCCGTGATCTGGTCGCGGGCCTGCCGGCGGTTAAAGCTCCCGCGGCGGAGGACGGCGGACAGGGTGATGCCTACTGGCAAGGGCGCCGGTTGGTCGTCACGGCGGGACCCACCCGGGAACCCATCGATCCGGTGCGTTACATCGCCAACCACAGCACAGGTGTGATGGGGTACGCCCTGGCTGCGGAGGCCGCTCACCGCGGTGCCAGGGTGACGCTCATCTCCGGCCCGGTGGACTTGATGCCCCCGCGCGGCCTCGCAGAATTCCGGTCGGTGGAAACGGCGGCAGACATGGCCGTGGCGGTGACCGCTGCCCTGGCTGACGGACCCGAATGGCTGATCATGGCGGCCGCGGTCGCGGATTTCGGCCCCGAGTCGTTCTCCGCGGGCAAGCTCAAGAAAGAGGAACTGGGCACCGGCTGGTCCCTGCAGATGAAACGGAACCCCGACATCCTGGGAGAAGTCGTGCCCGCCCACACCCGCTCTCCCCTGACGGTGGTCGGGTTTGCCCTGGAAACTTCCGCTATCGAAGCAAGGGCCCTGGCCAAACTGCGGGCCAAGAATCTGGATTTCATCGTGGCCAATGATCCCACGGCCTCGGGTTCCGGTTTCGGGGCGGTTGATCACCGGGTGTTTTTGCTGAACAACGAGGGTGTGATCTGGCACAGCGAGTCGTGCCCGAAGCCTGAACTGGCGGCTCTGCTGCTGGACCGGCTCGCCGGGGCCCGGACCGGAGATGTCCCTTCATGAGGCGGTCGGGCCTCTATGCCGACCTCGTGGCCGACCTGCAGAAATGGTTGCGCCAGAACGATACCCCCGCCGGCGCCTGGTACTGGGATGAAGACGCGGGGACAACCCCGCCCGCCAAGCCCGTCCCCCCGGCAGTCGAATCGGCCGTTTCGGCCTCTGCCGTGGCCGAGGATGACCCCTTTACCGCCGAGTGCAGCGAATTCGTGGCGCGGGCCATGGACACCATCGCCAGACGGAGACAGGAGGGCGGTGTTGTCTCCGGCCTGCTGGACACGGCCCCGGTGGAGGATCCGGCAGGAGCGTTGGCTGCCATGCGGAGCGAGGTTCTGACCTGCACCGCCTGCGAGCTGCATCAAAGGCGTCACCATGTGGTGTTCGGGGCCGGCAGCCCCACGGCGGAACTGGTCATCGTCGGCGAAGCGCCCGGGCGTGACGAGGACCTGCAGGGCGAGCCTTTCGTCGGACGCAGCGGACAGTTGTTGACGAAGATTCTGGCGGCCATCGGCCTTGCCCGCGACGAGGTGTTCATCTGCAACATCCTGAAGTGTCGCCCCCCGGAGAATCGGGATCCTTTGCCACCGGAAGTGGCCGCCTGCGAACCCCATCTGCGGTGCCAGCTGGCTCTCATACGCCCCCGCGTGATCTGTTGTCTGGGACGGGTGGCCGCCCAGACGTTGTTGAAGACAACAACCTCCCTGGGTCGGCTGCGCGGCGGAGTGCATTTTTACCAGGATATTCCGGTGCTGGCGACGTATCATCCGGCCTATCTGCTGCGAAATCCGGCCGCCAAGCGGGATGCCTGGAACGACGTGCGCAAGTTGCGGGCTCTGCTTGACGCCTTGAAATAGCCGTCCATCGGGTGGGGGTGTGGGAGATGTTGGAACAGGGCCGGTTGTTGATCATCGATGATGACCGGGATTTCTGTGCGGATCTGGTCGCCGTTTTTTCCGCCCGGATGCGTACGGTCGTGGCCTACGACCCCGCGACGGGGTTTGAGGAAATCGAGCGCAATGGCGCCGATGTCGTGCTCCTGGATTTGGATTTCGGGCAGGGCCAGATGGAGGGCCTGGATGCTCTGGAACATATCCTGGGACTGGTCGATCCACCCCTGGTGATCATGCTCTCGGGCTCCCGGGATATGCAGACGGTGGTGCAGGCCGTCAAGCTGGGCGCGTACCACTATGTGACCAAACCCGCAGATGTTTCCCAGATAGACAATCTGATCAGACAGGCACTCAAAGCCAGGCAGGGTCGCTACGAGGTCCAGGCGCTGCAGGCGGAAGTGGGGCGTCTGACGGGCAACTTCATCGCCGGCGACGACAAGACCCTTCGCCTGCTGGAAAAGATCGCCAAGGTCGCGCCCACCAACGCCACGGTGCTGATCACCGGGGAATCGGGCACGGGCAAGGAAATGATCGCCCGGCGCATTCACGCCGTCAGCAACCGTTCCGCGGCCGCTTTCGTGGGCGTCAATTGCGGGGCCTTTCCCGCCGATCTGATCGAGGCGGAAATTTTTGGTCACGCCCAGGGAGCCTACACCGGGGCGACGAAGATGCGGGTCGGCAAGATCGAGCTGGCGGCCGATGGAATCCTTTTCCTGGATGAAATCGGCGAGAGCCCGGACCCGTTCCAGGTCAAGCTTTTGCGGGCCCTGGGGGAGTTGGTGTTCAACCGTCTGGGCGAGAACCGGGATCTGACGGTTTCCGCCCGGATCCTGGCGGCCACCAGTGAAAACCTGGAGCAGGCCATCAGGGATAACCATTTTCGTGAATCCCTGTACTATCGTTTGAACCGGTACCGCATCGAAGTCCCGCCTTTGCGGGAACGCAGGGGAGACATCGAGCCGCTCGCCCAGCATTTTCTGCGCACCTTCTGTCAGGATTTCCATAAGCAGATCGACGGGTTTTCGCCCGGGGTCATGGCGCGGTTCATGACCGAGCCCTGGGTCGGGAATGTGCGCGAGTTGCGCAACCTGATCGAGCGGGCGGTGATCGACTGTGAGGGACACACCATCTGCCTGGGCAACTTGAGCGTTCCCGGGAGATCCGTGGGCATGGACGGCAATCACAACATGCACTACAAGCAGGCCAAAGTGGCCATGCTGGCAGCCTGGGAAAAGACTTTCTTTGCGGCCCGCTTGCAGGAGACCGACGGCAACGTGACCCTGGCCGCGGAGAACTGTGGGATGGCCCGCCAGCAATTGCAGAAAAAATTGCGTGATCTCGGGATTGCCGCGGCAGAATTTCGATGATGGGGCAAAATCGGAATTATTCTGAAATCTATGCAACTTTTTTGTGGCACCAAGTAACTCTATTATTAACATACGGTTTGAGTTTCTGCTGACTTTATTGTGCAACTTTTTTGCGGCACCCCAGGGGCCAGGATCGCCCTGAAGACTGTTCATTATCAAAATAAAACGTTCAAATAAAATAATTTAGCGAGTTATGGGAAACCGTTTCCATTAGGCATGCCTCTTGCCCCATTTGTATGTATGACCTTCTGGCGGGATTTTCGGGATGGGAATCTGGAAATTGGCCCGCTGGTGGGGGTGGCAGCACCCGCAAGCATACTGGTGAGCATATCTAACCAATCTCCATCGTATTTTGGATGGGGTGCTGCCTGAATTATGTGGGGATCGCAGAGGCCAGAGGAAATCAGGGCGAGGTTTCCTGCGGTACTTCCGATCCCCACGATTTTGCCGGTGGGGAAATATATTATGCCGAACATGGGTATCCAGAAACCCAGGATCTTGTTGGTGACTTCGGCCATTGATCTTGCCGAGGATCTTTGTTGTTGGTTATCGGAAACGTATACGACGGCCACGGCCCGGACTTATCAAGCCGCCATACAGGCGCTCGACACTTCTCCCGCAGTTGTGCTTCTGATCGAGACCAAGGAAACCGAACCTGAACTGCACATGCCCGCGTTGGCCACCGTTGCTCTGGACAAGGGTTGCCGGGTGATTCGTCTGGCCTATGATTGGGGGCGTTTCGATTCCCGCTGGGACAATCGCGTGGTCCCTCTGCCCTTGGGAGTGCACCCCAAGGTGCTTTTGGCGGCGATCAAGGGTTTTCGCAGGGCGCAGGCCGACGTCTGACGAAACGGGCTCAGGATACGATCAGGACCGGCGGCTCCCAGCCAGGGCCGGATCATTCCCTGCGAACACCGTCAGGACGATGAGCAGTATGATGCTTGCGGGCGTGGAATATCATGGAGCCTTGTCGTCCCTGGCGGCGGTTTGGCGGCGCGTGATCACGAGGGGGAACTCGAGTTCCGGGTCGATGCCCGTGACCGGAGGATGGCGGACCGGATCGGTCAGACCGCATGAGGCCAGCAGGGCATCCAGGCCGGATTCCGTCCAGCCCTGGTGACACTGGCAGTATTCCTGCAGATTACCCGAGGCCATTTCCAGGATCCAGTGCGCGTGCGCCTCGGTCAGCAGATCGGGATGCCAGGTGTACTCCTGAAGCCACAGATGAGGCTGATCGCTGAAGGGGGATTCGCGCACCAGATCCCAGGTGGTCCCGTTATCGGTGACGAACTGGTCGAGGGGCTGGTATTCCAGCATGAACAGCCCCCCGGGGCGCAGGCACCTCGCCAGGTGGGCGAGGATCTCCGGAGCGCGGGCGGCCGCAAAGCCGTGGAAATCGCCGAACCACCAGGTGATCGCATCAACCGGGCCGAAATCGGCGGGAATCAGGCCGGGCAGACCGGGGTCGGGATCGGTGAGGTCGCGGGACAGGAAACGGCAGGAGAGATTCTCCTCGGCGGCTTTTCGACGGGCATGGTCCAGGGCGGCCGGAGCAATGTCCAGCCCGGTGGCGCGATGACCCCGCCGGGCCAGCTCATGGCAGTAAAGACCGGGCCCGCAGGCGACATCCAAAATGTGATAGGGCTGGTCCAGTCGGGGCGCCATCAAAGCCATGGTCCCCAGCAGCCAGTCGATGTGGGCGGCGACCACCGCCGGTCGGCGGGTTCCCTGATCCGTGTCGGGGTCCAGGTGAAGCTTGAGCATGCGCCGGCTGAAGGCCTCGTCCGCCCAGGGGAACCCCTCTGGGCGCGCCCAGGGTTTCAGGTGTTGCCGCGTGGCGTCGATGCGGCGCAGAGCCCGGTTGTGATTGTTGGCAAAAGGTGACAAGTCCATGATTCCAGTCTCCACAGGGTGACATGCGGTCCGGGAAGTTATCCCCAGGCCGCAGCCGACAGGAAAAGGCCGCACAGGCATGGCTCCAGCCCTTCCCCGGGCTGAAGTATCGGGTTTGAGGGGCAGTTTTCCACCGGGAATCCGATTTGTCCCCAAGTTTTCCCTAGGTGCGCGGAAGTTACCCGGAGGTTTGTCCCCCGCTTATCCACAGGATATTGGCGCAAACCCGCGGGCAAGTTTGGGTATCGGGCCGGAGGCGTGGTACATTCCAAGAAGTCAGGGAAGTCGTGCTGTATTGCCCCTGGAGATGGTCAATGGATTTGCCCCGCAAGCGCGGTTTTCGCGGTTTGGGCGGGTGGGGCGGTTAAGCTTGCCGTCTAAGCTTTTGTTATGCAGAATATGGGGAAACTATGTCAACGCCCATGAATGCTGATCTCCTGGGAAATATGTTCGCGAGTATTGGTGCAGGTGTCTGGTACACCCAATGGGTTGAAGGCCTCCTGCAAACTTATGTTGCGTTCAAAAGGGACATCCAAGACCGCAATACCGTCACCGAGGCCGAGGCTGAGGGAATAATTATGAAAGTCAGGAAAAGTTCTCTCGGCACCGTGCTGAAATTTTCTGAAGCAGCGACTGTTCTCTCGAATGACCTACAGAATAAAGTAAATAGTTTTAATTCTGAAAGAATATGGCTTATTCACTATGCAGCCGTGGAAAAGGGCTTCAAGCTCTACGTCGACGACCAGCACAGGGCTTTTATAGACAGGGTTGCACAATTCACTGAAGAAGCGAAAAGCCTTTACCAGGCAATCTCGAAGGAATTCGAGGATTTCGTAGTATCTAAAGGTGTTTCTCGGGAGTGGGTCGATAGAAAGGCCCAGGAGATATTTCGAGAAATGGAGGGCGAAACTGCATGAGTATCAAACGCTTGCACCTGACAATCGCGCCAACCGCCTTTGCAGGTTAAACCAACGCTCGGCATATGAATTACCAACAGGAGGGCGCCGATGAGTACGCAAGAATGGGACGGAATCAAACTGGAGGATGCACCGTCGGGAGCCATTCCTCGGTGCCCCTACTGCAAGAAGCAACTCGACAAGATGTGGATAATGAAAAAGGGCCTGGGGGTCATGGAGCAGAAGCAAATCGTTATGTGTCCGTATTGCGAGTCACTGCTGGGCTATGGGGTGTTTGGGCAACGGTAGTTGCCTCAATGCCTAACCAGCGCTTGCACCTGATAATCGCGTCTGTCACGCACCTGGTTTTGCCAGGTCCGCGCCATCCACGCTTGCACCTGAAACAAACAACGTGAGGTTGATAACGTGGAGATGAAACCCCGGCAGGACGCCGCCCCCTCGGCCGAGTCCGCGGCCATGGAGCGCCGCACTTTGCAATCGTCCTTCGGGTACGACCAGCTGCCCAAGGATCGGCGGCCGCCGTTTAGCGAAGAGGCCGAGCAGGCCGTGTTGGGCGCGGTCCTGGTCGACCGCGAGGCCGTGGGTCTGGCGCGGGAGAAGATCACCTTTCCCGATTTTTATCGCCTGGAACACCAGATCATCTTCCGGGCCATGTGCCGGTTGTACGAGAATGATCAGGCCATCGATCCGATCACCGTGGGCAACATGCTGCAGAAATCGGCCGAGGAATTCCTGGACAAGCGGCAGCTGCAGGCGCTGCGCGACCGCGACCTGCTGGACCTGGTCGGGGGGTTGGATTTTCTCATCGATCTGGCCGGCATGATGGGTACCGCCGCCAACGTGGTCTACCACGCGGGCATCGTGCGGGAAAAGGCGGTGCTGCGGCATTTGATCTCGGTCTCGACCGCCATCGCGGGGGAGGCCTACCAGGCCCAGGATGAGGTCGCCAACATTCTGGACCGGGCCCAGGGCCGCATCTACGAGATCAGCGAGCAGTCCGACAGCGAGGGTTTTTCCGGTGTCGAGCACATTGTCCCGGTCACCTTCAAGGCCATCGAGGAGGCCTTCCAGAGCAAGTCCGATGTGACGGGACTGCGCACGGGATTCGCGGAGATGGACCGCAAGACCGGTGGATTGCAGAAATCCGACCTGATCATCCTGGCCGCCCGTCCGTCCATGGGCAAGACCTCGCTGGCGCTGAACCTGGCCTACAACGCGGCGGTCAACGAAGGCACCACCGTGGGCATTTTCAGTCTGGAAATGAGTCGGGAGCAACTGGTCATGCGCATGCTGGGCAGCAGCGCCGGATTCAATCTGCACGACCTGCGCCGGGGCAAGCTGCGGGCCGAGGAATGGCCGCGCCTGACCGCCGCCTGCGAACAGCTTTCCAAGGCGCCGATCTTCATCGACGACAACAGCGGCATCTCGGTGCTGGAGATGAAGGCCAAGGCGCGCCGGCTGAAGCAGCAGCACGGGCTGGGGCTGGTCATCATCGATTACCTGCAGCTGATGAGTTCGCCCGGACGGGTGGAGAACCGGCAGCAGGAAATCTCGACCATCAGCCGGAATCTCAAGGGCCTGGCCAAGGATTTGAATGTGCCCGTGCTGGCTCTCAGTCAGCTGTCGCGCGGGGTCGAGGCACGCACGGATCACCGGCCCATGCTGAGCGATCTGCGCGAGTCCGGCGCCCTCGAGCAGGACGCCGATCTGGTGACCTTCATCTTCCGTGAAGAGGTCTACAAGCCCGACGACGAGACCGTCAAGAACATGGCCACCATCATCATCGGCAAGCAGCGCAACGGCCCCATCGGCAGTTTCGACCTGCACTTCCACAAGGAATTCACGCGGTTCGCGGATCTGGCGCGCTGAGGGGGGGACCTGGTTCCTGTATTTATTTCTGTTTACAGTGATTTTCGCGGCATGCTAGGTTCGGCCTCGATGTGGCTTAACTAATAACAATGTAGGGGGGTTATGGCATGAGGAAATTCGGCACAGGAACGCTGCTGGTGCTGGCGATTGTTTTCGCGGCAGTTCAAGTTCAGGCGTTCGACGGACAACGTCAGGGTTTCATGCTCAATCTCGGAGCGGGGCTAGGCCAGGGCAAATTGACGGGCAAAGCAGGCAGCGCCAAGGTGACTGTTGATGCCATGGGTTTTGGCGGGGATTTCAAGATCGGCGGGGGCCTCAGTCCCCAGACGGTGATCTACTACTCCAACCGCACGCTCTTCTACTCGCCGAGCGTTGACGTCCTGGGCATAACCGTGTCGTCGGACGTCATGAACGGTATGTCCGCCATTGGTATCAGCCATTTTCTGGAGCCGCAAGCACCTTCGGTGTTCTTTTCCGGCGCGATCGGCATCGGCGTTTATACTGAGAAAGATGCCGATTCTGAAAGCGGTTTGGGATTCACTCTCGGCGTCGGCTGGGAATTCATGCCGAACTGGACCCTTGAGGCGACCTATATGGGGGCCGACATCGGCACATTTGACGGGGTCGACATGAGCATATCCACGGGGATGATCAGCATCAGCTGGTTCGCCTATTGATCTTGTCCCTCGTGGCGATGGCAAGGGCAACCTTCTACGAAACACCCGCCTTGGCGGGTGTTTCGTTTCCGGGTCCCAACCAGAACAAACCCCACGGCAGGCCTGGTGGCCGCAGGCCAACTCGCCGCCCCTCCCCGGATCGCCCGTCAAGATAGACTTATCCCCGCTCGGGAAGTATATTTCCGCGATCATGACAAAATTGTTTGCCAGAATCGGTCATGGAGTGCTCCGGGGGCTCGGCAATACAGGCAAGGGCGCCATCTTGATGTGTGCCACGCTGTACAACCTGCGCTATGCCTGGCGCATGCGCGAAGAGATCATCGAGCAGATGCGGGTGGCCGCCATCGGGTCGTTGCCCCTGGTCATCGTCACTTCGGTGTTCGTGGGAGCGGTGACCGCGGTGCAGGCGGTCTACCAGATGCAATCCTATGTGCCCATGAAATTCCTGGGCACGGTCATCTCCAAGAGCGTGTTCATCGAGCTGGGGCCTGTGCTCATGGCCCTGGTGGTCGGCAGCCGATTGTGCGCCAACTACGCCGCCGAGCTGGGCACCATGAAGGTGACCGAGCAGCTGGATGCCATGAACATCATGGCCATCGATCCGGTGCGTTACCTGGCCATGCCGCGGTTCGTGGCCGCGGTGCTGATGATCCCGGTCATCACCATTTTCTGTGACACCATCGCCATCGTGGGCGGTTATGTGGCCTCGGTGGTGACTCTGGATGTGACCAGTTCCACCTTCATCGAGGGCCTGCGCATGTTTTTCAAGTCGAGCGACCTGCTGGGCGGCTTGACCAAGGCATTCATTTTCGGGGGCATCATCGCCATGAGCGGGATTTTCTTCGGCATCAACACCGAGGGTGGCGCCGAAGGCGTGGGGCAGTCGGTCATGAAGGCGGTCGTGGGCAGTTGCCTCAGTATTCTGGTGGCCGACTACCTGTTGGCGATCATTCTCTTCCAGATACTTTTCCAGGGCTAGGGGACCATGGACACACCCCGCACAGACGCCGTGATCATGCCCGACCCGCCGAACCTGCGGCTGGACGACCCGGCCTCCCACCATGGGATCGCCATCCAGGGAGTCAGCAAGCGATTCGGCTCCAAGGTGGTGCTCGAGGAGTGCGACCTGCTGATGAACAAGGGGGAGACCATGGTCATCATCGGGCGCAGCGGCGAGGGCAAGTCGGTGCTGCTGAAGAACATGGTGCGGCTGTTGGAACCCGATGCAGGCCAGATCTGGGTGGAGGGGCAGGAGGTCACCTGCCTGGATCATATGTCCTTGATGGAGTTGCGCAAGAAATTCGGCTTCCTGTTTCAGGGGGCGGCCCTGTTCGATTCGATGACAATTTGCCAGAATGTTGGTTTGATGCTCAAGGAACATACGAACTGGAGCCCGGAGCGGATTAATCAACGTGCCTGCGAATGCCTCTCCCTGGTGGGGCTGGAGGATGCCAACGATAAGCTTCCCAGCGAGCTGAGCGGAGGCATGAAGAAACGGGCCGGGTTGGCGCGGGCCATTGTCTTGAAGCCGCAGTACATTCTGTACGACGAGCCCACGACGGGCCTGGATCCTATTACCGGGGACAACATCAA
>CAZJGK010000029.1:0-33962 GCA_964545545.1 uncultured Fibrobacteraceae bacterium
CAGCCCGGCCAACGAGTCGGCTCCGACCGCCGAGGGTAGCGCCGTGCCTGTTGACACTACGGCCCCCGCCGCCGTGAGCGGTCTGGTCGCCGTGGGTGCTGTGGACAGCCCGTCCAAGGTGACCTTGACCTGGACCGCCAACACCGAGGTCGACATGGACCATTACGAGGTCTGGCGCAGTACGGTCAGTGGTGGACCGTATGTCGACCAGGGTCCTGGTACCTCACCGTTTGAGGATCTTACCGGCACTCTCGGCACGACATATTTCTACTATGTCCAAGCCGTGGATGGTTCCTCCAACGGTAGTAGTCCAGGCGCTGAGGTCAACGCCACTCCTGTTGACGTGACACCTCCCGCGGTGCCGGTTGGTCTGGCTGCCGGCGATGGCGCTGCCGGTCATATCATCCTGACGTGGACTGCCAACACCGAAAGTGATCTGGCTGGTTACGGTGTGTTCTTTGGCACCGTCTCGGGTACTTACGGTGCACCGACTGCCGTTCCCGGCGGTACCGAGACTCTCGATGTCGGCGGACTGACGACGGGTACCACGTACTACTTCACCATTGTGTCTCAGGACACGAACGGCAATCCTTCACTCGAAGCGACGGAGATCAGCTATGTCGCTCCCTAACCCCGGTTAGGAAACCACCTGCTGAAAGCGGGGGAGGTCTTCGGACCTCCCCCGCGTTTTTATGGCGGCCGCCGGCGCTGCCTGCCGGCCGCCGGTTTTTATTTCTCGATCACATAGATGAAGCGGTAGGCGGGCTCGCTGTTTTCCAGGGGAAAGGCGTGTTCCTGCAGGAACAGGTTCACGGCGCGGCGCAGGTCGTCGGCCACGGGGATCATGTCGAACAGCACCGAATAGGCCCAGTTCTGCAGGGAATGATTGGGTATGCGGGTGAACCTGAGACCCTGCTCCCGGAGCAGGGCCTCGATCTCTTGCACCGCCGGCAGTCCGTGCTCCTGGTGCTCGGCCAGCCAGGGGTGTCCGGGCAGCAGGTTCAGCAGGAACTGCTCGTGAAGATCGGCCCCGGCGCACGGAAACGAGAACACGACCTTGCGTCGCGCCAGGCGCAAAAGTTCGGCCAAAAAGGCGCTGCGATCAGCCGGCAGGACATGTTCCAGGACATCGGCGGCCACCACCACGTCAAAACCCGCCGTGGGCAGGCCGCTGTCCTGCTCGCGGGTGATGAGTCCGGCAAAGGCCTGGTAGGTCGCCGCCGGCAGGAATTCCCGCAGCGCTCCATCCTCCCCGCCGATGTCCAGCAGGCTGAATGGCTCGTCCAGGTCCGGGGCCACGGCGCGGGCGATGCCCATCAGACGGATGTAGCGTTCGTAACCCATATCGGGAAAAAGGGCCCGCCCCGAGGGAGTGGCGGTGCGGGGAACGGGCTGAAGGTTGGCGATGCCTGAGGCCCAGATGGACATCACCGTCGCGGCGGAATTCGGACCGACATCCAAGGCCGGCACGCCGTATTTGGCGCAGAGCGCAATGATGTCCGCGGCCGCGCCATCGGTGCGTGTTCCGCACAGCAGGCATTTGCAACCAGGCGAGGAGATGAACCCTTCCAGATAGGCGTTGTCCGTATGGAAATTCAAACCGCGGGACGTCAGGGCATCCGTGGCCGCTCCGGGCAGCACGGCAATATCCACGGGCGTTCCCCGGGCCGTCAAAAACAGGATGGATTCCAGCAGGACGCCTGCGGGCTGCGGGCCGCCCCACAGCACGGCCACGCGCAGGGTGGCGGGATAGAATTCGGGAGCGGGCATGGGTCACCTTTCCGGAATCAGGGTGTAGATACGGCGCGCACAACGGCCCTGGTCTTCGCTCGGATAGCCGGTGGCCTGGGCAGAGAGACGCAGGGTGTTGAGGGCCTCGGCGTCCAGTCCGAGATGCTCGATGATCAGGGACTGGGACCACGACATGACCTGGTGGCAGGGGCGGATCCGCACCTTGCAGCCCGGGGTATCGTGCAGCCAGGCGTCCAGCTTTTCCAGGTCCTGACGGCCGGCGAACGGTTCCTGAACCCCCGGTTCCATCGCAACCAGGCTCAGCAGTTCCCACCACTGATCGCGGCCCAGGGCCGTGGGCAGGGAGGTCACGACCTTGTGCCGGGTGATGCGCAGCAGTTCGGCGAGCACCGGCGCGCGGTCGTGTTCAGCGATGTTCAGCAACAGGTCGGGGGCCGCCACGCAATCAAAGGATGCGTCCCCGTAGGGCAAAGGTGACGAATCCGTTATCGGCGCCGCATGCCCGGTAAAAAACGCCAGGGGCAAAAACCGGCGCAGGGCGCCGGGGTCAGCGGTGATACCCAGCACAGCAGGCTGCGGCACCCCGCTTTGACCGCAGGCCTCGGCGACGGCCTGCAGGTGGACATAGTCGGCATAACTGGTCTCGGGCCTGAGTCTGCGGGGATCCTTATGGGGGTTGTCGAAAACCAGGACCGGCATGGGGACCCGGGGCGCGCCGGCGACAAGCAGCTGCTCGGCCGCCGCGGCCACCCGCTGAGCGGATTGGCCGTCCAGGGGGCCCGTGTAGGCCTCCAGATGATCGGGTATGTTCCCGGCGGCGGCGGCGACCTGGCCATCCAATTCGTCCAGATGGGGACGCAGGCGGGCCGTGAAATCAACCGAGCGGCCGGGTATCCAGACGCCCCCCATGGCCGGGATATCCCGGGCCAGGCTTCCTGTGCGCTCCTGCAGGGTGAAAAAAGCGCAAGGGCGGCCCAGGATTTTGGTTTCCAGCCAGATCGTGGAGCTGAAGCTGATCACAAAACGGCTATGGAGAATCACGGCGGCGTTGTCGGTATCCGAGGGCAGAATCTCCACCCGGTCGGTCAGGTCGGGCGGCACGGCCTGGTGATACAGGGGCTCGGTGCCGCGCAGGAGTTCCGCGGGATGGGGTTTGACCCTGATCCGGTCATGAGGATAACGCTCGGCGAGCAACCGATAGAGCCGGGAAAGTTCGTCGCGCCATGATTCAGTCGCGATGCCCTGGCTGCTGCCCTTGCCCGTCCAGGTGTGGCTTTGGCCGAAGACGGCGATCGCGCTGGAGGCTGCG
The DNA here is from genome assembly GCA_964545545.1 of uncultured Fibrobacteraceae bacterium. Classification (GTDB taxonomy): domain Bacteria; phylum Krumholzibacteriota; class Krumholzibacteriia; order LZORAL124-64-63; family LZORAL124-64-63; genus JAHJTW01. The sequence goes on from CAZJGK010000029.1 coordinate 3,062, forward strand.
TCGTCGTGGGCCTGCCGAGCCCGTACCAGACCATCGAATTCGGGGGAACCGGTGACCACCAGCCGGGAGGGATCGACGTCCAGGAGCCGGTAGCGGCGCTCGTCCTCGGCGCCGATGACGGCCATCACATCCGCCGCGAAATCCACATGGGGTGGGAACTCGTCGTCATAGCCCAGGGAGAACGGGGCGTGTTCCAGGGTCAGGGTGGGAACGCCGGCGCCCCGGCACAGCATGTCGGTGTGGATGCCCAGCCGGTGCTGGGGAATCATGTCCGCCGCGTTGATCATGACACGGGCCCCGTCAGCGGCCAGGAAGGCGTCGAACTCGGTGAGTTCGTCCACCAGGGGCACACCCATGGCGGCCAGGCGATCAGGCCGGCCGTACTCGACGACCAGGGCCTTGACCGCATGACCCCGCTTTTGCAATTCGACCAGCACCGGACCCAGCAGAAGATCCAGGTTGGGATGGTTGACCAGGGCCATGACGGTGCCGGTGGTTGGCGTCATTTCTTCTCCAGGCCGCGGGCTTCGGCGGTGATGCTGATGAGCCATGACAGTTGCCGGGGTTCATCATGAGGCACGAACGTCTCGTCGATTTCCTGGGCGGAATACTTCAGGCGCAGGAAATGGCGGCCGCCCGGCTGGGGCACAAAATGCACCATGGGGACCAGGGCCGAGAACTCCGGATCGTGCCTGATGACCAGCCGCCTCCTGCGGTCACCGATGATAACCCGTCCGTCCGTGGCTCCCAATCCCCCTTTTGCCGTCACGAACATGGAGTAGGGTTCCCCGTGGTCGATGGGATCTGGTCCCAGGGGGAAGATCTCCAGCTGACGGCCTCCGTTGCAGACTCCGTAGGCCAGGGTCTCGGGGTCGAGGAAGCCGGGCGGGAAGGTGAGGTGGACCGGATGGATCTGCCCCGGATGCCGTCCGGGCAGGCTCAGCCGGCCCCGCAGTTCAAGCCGGGGTGTGTCGGGATACAGGACGAGTTGTTTTTCCAGGGTCCAGCCCTCGCCCGTGATGACGCCGCCGAGGATGATGCGGCCGGCGGCGGTTACGCCCTGACGCAGGGTTGTGTCGCAGGGCCGCAGATCGGTGGACTTGGGGCGGTTCGGGCGCTGGATCACCAGGTGGCCGGAGTAGAAGTCGGCCCCCAGGGCGATGTCCTCGAAGAAGCCGTGAGCGACGGTGCCCACCGCGGGTGTGTCGGCGATCGTGGGGAAGGTCACCGCGCGCAGAGCCAGCCCGCGCCGGGCGTCGGCGGTGATCCGGACGGTGCCGGTGGCCGCGGCGGGTATTTCAGCATCCGAAACCAGCGCGGTCAGCGGATCGGCAAGGAAGGGATCGCGCGGTTCCCGTTCCGCCGCGGTTTCAGCCAGGAACCCCTCCCACCGGCGCGGCGTCACGTGCGTGCGCAGGTCGCTGGACCACAGGCGGCAGAGCCGGCGCCAGGGTTCAGGCTCCCGGGTCCCGGTCCGGGTCAGACGACCGGCGATACGGTGGCAGGCGGTGTTGGCCTCCAGGTCACCCCGTCCGGTCAGAGCCCAGCGGCTCAGATTGTACTTTTCCTGTTTCTTGACCACGACAGTTTGAGCGGCGGACTCCAGGCACAGGGGCCTGCCGCAGACTTCATGCGCGGGTTCGTCCAGAACAGCCGTCACAGGGGCCAATCGGAAGCCCGGCTGGTCGGACAATTGCCGCAGGGCTTCTTCCAGGCGCGGCCATTCACCTTCGGTCAGGGGTTCTTCGGTGCCGTAGCGTCCGGGGCGAAAGTCGAAAATCTCAGCGTCGTTGCCGTAGACCGCGGCAAAACCGCCTTCGCCGCAGTGTTCGGCCCTGTTTTGCCAGTGTGCGCGGAACTCCTCGGCGCTGGTGACCCCATGGGCCCGGCGCTGCAACTGCTGGAAGTCGATGGTGTCGATCCAGATCACCGGCAGGGACGCGCCGGCGGGGCCAAGGGCGAGCTGGCGGTGCCAGGCGAGGCGGCGGTCCCACTCGGGGTGTCCGCGGCGGGCGTTGTTCCACTCGGCGATGACGGCTTTGACGCCGAGTTCCTGATACATGGCGACCAGGCCAGCGCTGTAGGTCATCTCGTTGATCATCCAGATGTCGGGAGCCGTGCCCAGCATCTGCCGGTAGTCGCGGTGGCCGAGACGGAAGTTCCAGGCGTTGACTTCGGCCGGCACCAAGGGAGCGATGATCTGGCTGTAGCCGCTGCCCACGAAGACGATCCGGCCTTGAGCGACCAGCTCTTTGAGCCGCTCCAGCCAGTCGGGATCCAGGTCGCGGATAAGCTCCAGGGTCAGGGACGGCGCCTCCAGGGCGAGGGGCAAACCGCTGGCGGCCAGATCGAGCAACCGGTGGTAACAACGACGAATAACCGCGGGGCGGTCGGATTCTTCCAGGGAGGAATACATCAGGTTCAAGTGAAACAGGGTCCATAGATTCAGCATGCGCCGGCCTCCCTGCCGTCGAGCCAGGCCGCGATGGCGGCGGCCGCCCGCTCGGTTCCTAGGCCGTCGCAGAAATGCCAGCCGGCCTGCGCCAGGGTTGAACGCCTGGGGGAATCATGCCAGACGGCGGCCAGTCGGCGGCCCAGGTCGAGGTCCGCAACGTCCGGATGCAGGCCCAGGGAAGCTATCAGGCCGGCCTGTTCCAGCTGGACCAGCTCGGCTTCATCCTGGGGCCGGAAACCCAGCACGGCGCAGGGGGCTCCCAGGCACATGGCTTCACCGACGGTCACGCCCAGGGCGGTGACCACCAGACCGGCGGCGGCCAGCAGGCGCTCAAGACCCGCGGCAAAGGGGATCACCTCGGCCTGAGGATACCGTGACCGGATGTGATCCAGGCGTTGGTCCCGGTCTTCAAAACCGGGACCGATGACGACAAGTGCCCGAACTTCCGGCAGGGTTCCGGCCAGCGCCAGCAGGCAGCGCTCGGTCAGCCGGTGGGGATCGGTGCCACCGAAGGTGATGAGCAAGGGGCCGTCGGCCCCTGGCGGAGGCGCCGGGGGCCGCAACACGCGCACATCCTCGCGCACGAACAGGAACGTGGGCCCGCCCAGCATGTCGTCCGCCTGCCGTGGCGGCGACCACGTCAAGGACGGCACGATGCCCAGGGTTCCCGCCGGGGCCCTGGGCTGGTCGATGAGGACGGTCGGCAAACCGGCTGCGCCCAGGATGGCGGTCACCGGAGCGGGGTCGGCCTGGGTGTCCACGACGGCTCCGTTCAGGCCGGTGGGGACCAGGGCACCCAGCTGATGGCGGAGGCTTTGCCGCCACGCCGGCGGCAGATCGGCGGCGGCGGAGGGCATGCCGAGCCAGGGCAGCCCGTGGCGGTCGAGCAAAGCGGTTTGCCCCGAATCCTCGGCGGCCAGGAACACCGGGTCGGCATCTTGGCGTGCGCGCAGGGATTCGGCCAGAGCGATGCAGCGTGTCAGGTGACCCCAGCCGGCGCCGGCGGGAATCAGCAGCAGGCGGCCGCCGGACGGGTGGGCGCCGGGCTGGTCGGCGGGCCAGCTGCGCCGCACGGCCAGGGTGGGGCGCAGGCCGTCGGAGGGGTCGGCCCGCCACGCGCGTTCAGCGGCCTGCTGGTCGTCGACCGTGAAGCGGCCGTTGCCGTCGCACGCCTGATCGGCGCCGGTGGTTGCGCCTTTTATCACCGGAGCGATGTCCGGCGGCAGCCAGCAGTGCCCGGCGCCGAATTCCTGGCCCTGCCCATCCAGGTCGAAGTGGAATTCCACGACTTCGGCGTTCCAGCGCCGGATGGCCCGGGTGACGACGCCCGCGTTGGCCGAGTGGTCGGACCAGCCGCAGCGCAGGGTCGCGGTTCCCGCGAGAGGTTCGGCCAGGCGGCCCAGGGACGCGATGGCCGCCAGGTTGCAGCGGTCCGGGGCCGCCGGGTAGGAGCTGACGCAGTGCAGCAAGCTCAGGTCGCGGCAACCGGCGGTTACGGCCGCCGTCACCGCGGCTTGAATCTCCCTGGCGGTGGCCATGCCCGTGGAAATCATCAGGGGCAGACCTGTCCGGGCGCAGCGGGCGATCAGCGGCAGCCAGCACAATTCGTAGGAGGCGATCTTCAAAAAATCCGCATGGGGTTCGAGGAGCTTCACGGCCTCCAGGTCGAACGGGGTGCACCCGAAACGTAATCCATGGTCGTGGGCGCAGGCGGCCAGTTCAGGCAGGAACCAGGGCGGCAGTTCCCAGCGGCGACGCAGGCGATGAGCCGCGCTGACGCGGAGGATTTCGCGTGCGAACAGTTTCTCGATGCGGAAAAGCTGGAACTTGACCGCCCCGCACCCGGCGCCGGCCGCTGCGGCGATGGTCCGGCGGCAACGCTCCAGGTCCCCGTTGTGATTGCTGCTGATCTCGGCCACGAACAGGGTCATGGCTTCGGTGCGCTCCGCTTGCCGAAAAATTCAGCGATGGCCGTGACGACCCGGATCAGGTCGGCATCGGTCATGCCGGGAAACAGAGGCAGACTCATGGCTTCGGCGTAATACCGTTCAGCCTCGGGAAAATCCCCGGGTCCGGTGCCGAACCGGTCCCGATAGTAGGGTTGCAGGTGCAGGGGGATGTAGTGGACCTGCACCTTGATCTGCGCGCGCTGCAGGTGGGCGAAAAGTTCATCCCGCTCGGCGGTGCGGACGACCATGAGGTGCCGGCATATTTCTTCCTGACCCGGCGGTGGCGCCAGGACCGTGATCTGGGGAATGTCGGCCAGGGCGGCTTCATATCGGGCAACGAGTTCTCGCCGCCGGGCGCAGAATCCGGACAGTTTTCCCAGCTGGGCCAAGCCCAGGGCGGCCTGCAGATCGCTGAGACGGGCGTTGATGCCCAACGTTTGCATCTCGTAGTACCAGGGCCCGTGATTTTCCCGCATGCGCTCGGGGTCCCGGGTGATGCCGTGGCCGCGCAGGTTTCGCAGGCGGGCGGCCAGGCCGGCGTCCCGGGTGGTGATCGCTCCGCCTTCGCCGGTGGTGATGGTCTTGACCGGGTGGAAGCTGAAGCAGGTCATGGCGGAAAAGGCGCAGTCGCCCACCGTGTGAGGGGTGCGGTCGGTGCCCCGCCAGTTCCCGCCGATGGCGTGGCAGGCATCCTCGATGATGACCGCGCCGTGGCGGACGGTCGCTGCAAAGAGGGTTTCCAGATCGCACACCAGGCCGGCGAAGTGAACCGGCACAACGACCCTGAGCGAGGGATCATCTTCCAGCATCTGGGCGGCGCGGGCCGCATCCAGGCAGGCGGTTTGGGGGTCGATGTCGCAGAACACGGGTTCGGCGCCGCAGAGCACTCCCGCATTGGCCGTGGCGGCAAAGGTGAGCGGCGTGGTCAGAAAACGGTCGCCGGGTCCGAGTCCCGCGCTGCGGCAGGCCAGGTACAGCGCGGCCGTTCCGTTGGCCACCGCCACCGCATGGGGGGCGCCGCAAAGCGAGGCCAGGTTTTCTTCAAAGGCGGGTACGCGGGGACCCTGGGTCAACCAGTCCGAAGCCAAAACTTCCTGAATCAGAGCCGCCTCCTCGGGGCCCAGGCTCTGCCTGCCGTAGGGCAAGGGGGCGTTCATGCCTCGGCGCCTTCGGCTCCCGGGTCGCGGGTGTCGTTTCCGGGTTCCGGGGAACCGTTCAAGAGATCCTGGAGATCCCCGCGGGTCAACCAGTTGTCGTTGGTGTCGGAGCGGTAGGTGAATCCCTCAGGCATCAGGGTGCCGCCGGGCAGAATATGGGTCTGCGGGCGATCCAGAAAGCTCAGGGGGTACACCACATAGTGGTCGCCGTAGTCGAAGGTGGAACGGGCTTCGTCTTCGGTGAGCATCGACTCGTGCAGCTTCTCGCCGGGACGGATTCCTGTTTCGGTGAGTTGGGCGCGGGGGTGGATGGCGCGCGCGATGTCGACCACCTTGCAGGAGGGAATCTTGGCGATGAACACTTCGCCGCCGCGCCCGATTTTCAGGGCCTTGAAGACCAGGTCCACGCCCTGGTCCACGCTGATCCAGAAACGGGTCATGCGTTTGTCGGTGATGGGGAGCTCCGTGGCTTCCTGGTCGCGAAGATCGCGGAAGTAGGGAATGACCGAGCCGCGGCTGCCCATGACGTTGCCGTACCGCACCAGCACGAAGGCCGGACCGCTTTCGGTGGCGTAAGCGTGGGCGGCGCGGAACAGTTTATCGCTGACCAGCTTGGTTGCGCCGTAGAGATTCACCGGGTTGACGGCCTTGTCCGTGGACAGGGAGACCACCTTCTGGACCCCGCGGTCGATGGCCGCATCGATGATGTTCTTGGCGCCCATGATGTTGGTGTTGACCGCTTCGATGGGGTTGTACTCCATCAGGTTGACATGCTTCAGGGCGGCGGCGTGAATCACATAGTCGACGCCGACGAAGGCGCGGTACAGGCGATCACGGTCGCGCACATCGCCGATAAAAAAGCGCAGGCGATCCCGGTGGGCGCTGAAATGCTTGTCCATCTCGTACTGCTTGTATTCATCCCGCGAATAGACGATGACTTTTTTGCAGTCCGTCTGCAGGAAACGGCGCACCAGACTCTGGCCCAAGGAACCGGTGCCGCCGGTGATCAGGATGGTTTTTTCGCTGAAGTTCAAACTGGCCTGCCTTTTTTCATGGTTCGGTCATGACAGTAGCATTAGAATACCCCAAAAGAAAGCGGGTTGGGTTGAAAAAGGCATCCTTTGGCACCGAAGCCGTGGCCATTGTCCAATCCCGGATGGGTTCGCGACGCCTGCCGGGCAAAATGCTGATGGATCTGGGCGGCAAGCCCCTGTTGTGGCATATCCTGCAGCGCGCCGGGGCCATCGGCAGGGCTTGCCCCGTCGTGCTGGCCATTCCGGATACGAAGCAGGATGATGCCCTGGCTCAGGTGGCGGAAAACCTGGAAGTTCCCGTGGTCCGCGGCCCCGGGGAAGATGTGCTGGGGCGTTTCCTGCTGGCGCTCAAGAAGTATCCGGCGCCCTGGGTGGTGCGGATTTGCGGGGATTCACCCCTGCTGGGGGTGAAGCATCTTGCCCGGTGTCTGGAGCTTGCGCGCACCGCAGAAGCCGATGTGGTCAAGTTCCGCACCGACGCCGGCACCCTGTTGCAGGGCGGGGAAGTGGTTTCGCGCCGGGCCCTGGAGTTCAGCCGGAAAATGGCGCCCGCGGATCCCTTGAGCGCCGAACACGTCACCGCCTGGGTGCTGCGCCATGCGGAAGAATATCCGCAGGATCTCAAGACCGTCCATGTGGATCCGGACCCCGACCTGGTCCTGGACTTCAAGCTGTCCATCGATACCGAGGCTGACCTGGCGCGCCTGCGGCGTCTTTACGCGGCCCTGTGGGACGGGCGGGAAATCATCGATCTGCATCGGGTGGCGGCGTGGCTGCGGGGTTCTGCGGGGAATGATTGGCCGAAAGGAAGCTCATGACCGATGCGCAGATGTTCTATTGCCGACGGTGTTTGAGTCCCAGCACCAAACCGGGCATCCGCTTCGACGACCACGGAGTGTGCACCGCCTGCGTTTATCACCAGGAGAGTGAAAACCAGGTAATCGACTGGGACGCACGGCAAAAGGAATTGCAGCAGATCGTGGCCTGGGCCAAAGCGGAAAACCGGGGTCTGTGGGATTGCTGCATCGGAGTCAGCGGCGGCAAGGACAGCCACTTTCAGGCTCTGTACGCCAAGGAAGAGCTGGGCCTGCACTGCCTGCTGGTCAACTGCGCGCCCGAGGGAATCACGGACGTGGGGCGCGCCAACCTGGAGAATCTCGTCCAGCAGGGTTTCGACCTGGTCTCGTTCCGCCCCAATCCCCATGTGATGAAAGCCGTGACCCGCCGCGCCCTGTTCGAGTTCGGCAACCCGGTCAAACCTTCGGAGTATCCCCTGTTCGCGGTGACGTTCCAGTTCGCGCTGAAATATCGCATCCCCCTGGTGATCCAGGGTGAGAATCCGGGTTTGACCCTGGGCAGCACAGGGGATACCGGCACCGGCGGCGACGCCACGGCCATCGCCCTGGGCAACACCCTGCAGGGAGGCAAGGCGAGCGACTGGGTGGGCGACGGCATCGCCGCCCGGGATCTGCTGCTTTACCAGTTCCCCGATCCGGCCGCGCTGGCCGCCGCCGATGTGCGGTCCATTTTTCTGCAGTACTACTACAAGGACTGGTCACCGGAACACAACACGGCTTTCGCCGTGGCCCGGGGACTGCAGGGCCGCCCGGAATTGCCCTACCGCCTGAACCGTTACGCCTCGGTGGACGGGGATATCCAGCTGGTCAACCCGGTGCTGAAGTACCACAAGTTCGGGTATTCCAACCTGACCGACGCGGTGAACCACCGTATCCGGCAGGGGTCCATGACCCGGGACGAGGCCGCGGCCCTGGTCGAGAAGTGGGACCACTACTGCGACGAGAAATATATCCGAGAGTTCTGCGCCTGGGTGGGGATCACCATGGACCAGTGGCGGGAGCAGGTGGATCGCTGGACCAACCGGGACCTGTTCGCCCGGCAGCCGGACGGAACCTGGCGACCTCGCTTCAAGGTGGGGGTGGGTCTTGTCGCGTGAACGGGACCACCCCGAAGGCCTGGCGGAGGAAGCCGAAATCCGGCCGCCCGAGTTCAAACGGGAGTTGGCGGTTTATCTGGCCCGGGATCGCGAACGCTGGCTGCGGGGGCGCGGTCACTGGGTGTCCGTGCCGTGTCCGGCGTGCGGACAGAAGGACCCGGACCGGCGCTTCAGCGTGAGGGATTATCCTTTTGCCGCGTGCGCCGCGTGCGGGACCGTGTACCAGGATCCCCGTCCCACCGCGCAGCAGCTGGCCGACTACTACGCCAACGCCGAGAGCTACCGCTACTGGGCCGAAACCATCTTTCCCGCCACCGCCGAACAACGCCGCCGGATCATCGCCGGACCTCTGGCCGAGCGTTTGGCGGGCGTGATGGCGCAGCAGGGTCTGGCCGACGGTTTGCTGGTCGAGATCGGCGCCGGGGCCGGTCTGTTCCTGGAGGAGGCCCGTGCGCGGAACCTTTGTGAACGGTATCTGGCGGTGGAACCGGCGCCCGATTTGGCCGCCGTGCTGCAGGCCAAGGGCTTTGCCGTGCGCCGCACCATGGCCGCAGGAGCGGGACTGGTCGCCAAGGAAGCGACGGTCGTGTGCGCCTTCGAGGTCATCGAGCATGTGTTTTCTCCCCGGCTGTTTCTGACGGATATCGCGGCAGCCCTGAAGACCGGCGGTCTGGTCGCGCTCAGCTGCCCCAACATCCGTGGCTTCGATTTCCAGGTTCTGGGCTATGACCGGGCGGAGAATTTCGGGCTGGAGCACATCAACATGTTCCATCCCGAATCGCTGCATGGCTTGCTGAAACAATGCGGTTTTGCGGTTGTGGAGACCGCCACTCCCGGCCGTCTGGACGCCGACCTGGTGCGCCGACAGATCCTGGATGGTCGCCTGGATGTTGCCCAGCGCCCCTTCCTGCGCCGGGTCCTGGTCGATGATTGGGAACGTCTGGGCGGTCCTTTCCAGGAGTTCTTGCGCACGGCGGGTATGTCGTCGAATTTGGTGGTGATGGCAAGGAAGACCGTCGGCGCGGCAACCGGAGCGCGGGTCGAGGATTGATTCCCAACCTTTCGAGGAGGCGGCATGAACGCGGTAGTTTTTCTCATCATCGGATTGGTTCTGGGTATGGCCCTGACCGTCAGCCTGGTGATCACGGTCATGCGCACGAAGATGGTGGTGTCCCGGCGCAGCCGGCGGTCTTTTGAAGACACCTGCCAGACCATCGAGAAAGTGGTGACCGAGGCCCAGGGGTGGGGCTTTCCTATCGACAACTGGGATTTCTACCAGGCCTTGGCCGACAAGAACCTTCCTCCCAAGGGCTTGGTGAAGCTCAAGGTCTTTTTTGTCTGCAATCCCGTCCTGGGCAGCAGGATGCTCGGTGACACCCCCTCGTTGGTGGGCATGATGCCCTGCAGCTGGGCCGTTTATGAGATGGAGGATGGTTCTGTCCACCTCTCCAAGATGAATGTGGGGATGATGAGCATGATGTTTTCCGGGGTGCCCGGAGCCAGCATGAAAGAAGTCGGACGAGCCGATGAAATCTTCCTGGCCGAGGTGCTCGGCAAGCATTGAGCCGCCCTGGTAGTCCTGATTCATGGCCACCGCTATCGATGTCGGTTAGTTAGACTGCGGATCCAACTTCCGACGCCATCTTGTTGTCCAAGTTCCGTTTACGCAATCGCGCCCCGACGTACTGGCCGCCGAAGTAGGCCAGGATCATGGGGGGGTAGGTGTACCAGGCAAATCCGATGTTTGATTTGAGCCGCATGAGGACGACCAGAGGAATCGCGGCGTGGACGGTCACAAACCACATGGGAGAGAACTTGCGCACACCGGCGCGCCAGTACCCCGTGGGCAGGTTGATCAGGAAAGTGGCGAGAAGGACGGCGGTAAGGCGCCAAATCATTGATGTGACTCCCTGACGGTGAAAAATGGATGGATGACAATGACAACAAAGTTAATGATGTATTCTGCCTTTGGCCAACGTGTCAATCGAAATGCAGGAGGGATTTTGACGCCACTCGGAGGCAAAACCAGGCTTTGGTGGACGATGCGGTTCGGCCCGGGAGCCCGGTACGGGGCGCTGTTGCCGTTCAGCCGGGCGCTGGAAAGCGAAGCCGGCCATCGGCTCAGCGGGACTCCAGCAACTTCACCAGAGTGCGCAGGGCCGCCGCGGTGCGAGTGCCGTACCACGACAACAGTTTGCCGTCCAGAAGGATCGCGCGCCGCCGATCGGGCACGACCCCGGCGGCGGCCAGGGACCAGGCGTCATGGTGGGAAAACCGGAAAGGTTCGTCCGGAAGCAGAACCATATCCAACTCCAGAACGGCCAGCTCTTCCATGGTGATGGTGAAATAATCCGGGCGATCAGCCAGCGCATTTTCCAGGCCCAGTTCCTGGACGACGGCGTTGATGAAGGTTTCGCCGCCGACGGCCATCCAAGGATTTTTCCAGATCAGGACCGCCGTGCGCCGCCGGTGGCGCGCAGCGTCCCGGTGGCGTCGGAATTGGCCGCAGGCCAACCTGGAGGCGGTCAAATCGGCCATGGCCCGCCCGGCCTGTGGCCCGGTTTCCAGCAGGAGGCCGAGGCTGTGGAAAAGGTCGCTCACATCGTCCAGGTTGCGGGGCATGACGGCGAAAACAGGGATTCCTGCCGTTTCGAGGGCTGCGATGTGCTCCGGTTTGTTTTCCTCCAGGCAGGCCAGCGCCAGGTCGGGCCGCAGCTTCTGCAGAGCCTGAAGATCGGGATTCTTGGTGCCGCCGCAGGCGGGAACGGCCGCCAGTTCGGCCCTGGGTTCGACGCAGTAGATGGTCCGGCCGACCAGGTGATGTCCTGCGCCCAGCCGGACCACGGTTTCGGTCAGGCTGGGTACGAGGGAAATCACACGTCGGTAGGGGCGTCGGGGTATCCGGCGACCGCGGGCGTCGGTCAGCGTGGCGATTGCGCGATCCATCATAAAGCTCATCATACCCTTGTCATGGCGATTGCGCGAGGGGATGATGACGGAAGTCGTGGCCGTCCTGCGGAAGCGATAGTACCTTCACTGAATATCCGGCGGAAAGGGAACCCATGAACTGGACCGAACTGATCAGCGCAGAAATGAACAGCAGCTACAAGGCCGCCGACGGCTTGCTGGCCATGATCAATGACGATGAACTGGGTTGGAAGCCCGCCACGGGCCATAACTGGATGACCGTGGGTCAGTTGCTGTTGCATCTGGTCACCTCCTGCGGACTGTGCATGCAGGGTTTCGTCACCGGGAATTGGGCGCCCCCGGCCGAATTGGGCTATCCCGAGGACATGGAGGGCATGTTGCCGGCGGAGAAATTGCCGTCGGCCCGCGGGGTAGCCTGGGCCCGGGAGTACCTGGAGCAGGACCGTCTGACCGGCTTGAAGGCCCTGGAAACCGCGGGGGAGGAGAAACTGGGAGGTTTCTCCTTGGCCGCGCCCTGGGAACCCGGCGTCGAGCGGCTGCTGGGACACCACTGTCTGCAGATGGTGACGCACCTGAATGTCCACAAGGCCCAGCTGTTCTACTACTTGAAACTCATGGGCCGCGATGTGAACACCCTGAACCTGTGGGGCGTGTAAGATCGGGCGGACCCCGTGTTTTCCCTCATTGTGGGGAGCGCGGACATTGGGTAATCTTGCCTGAAGGAGGGACTTTTGGCTGCAACGGACACCGGACCACTGTTCATCGTCGGCCCCAGCCGCAGCGGCAGCACCATCATGATGGAGGCCATCGCGCTGCATGAGGATCTGGCCTGGTTTTCCCAGTACAACAGCCGATTCCCCACCTGGAACTGGGTTTCCCTGGTCCATCGGGTTTACGATCTGCCCGGCTGCGGCAAGCTGGGACGGGGTGAAAAGAAGCAGTTCAAGCAGGGCCGGGGATTCCTGAAGAAATTCCTGCCCAAGCCCGGCGAGTGTTTTCGCAAGTGGAACCACCTGTGGGGATTCGATTTCGATGCCCACTACCGTTTTTTCACCGACGCGCCCGACGAGCGTGCCGAACGTGTGCGCCGGGGTGTGCAGGCGGCCATGAGGTGGCAGGACAAACCCCGCTTCGTGGAAAAACTCACCGGCCCCGGCTTCGTGCAGTATCTGGCCAGTGTATTTCCCGACGCCCACTTCGTGCGCCTGGACCGCGAGTCCTATCCCCTGGTGCTGTCCGGCTCGAAATATTTCGCCGACCAGCGCACCGATGGCCAGATGCGCACCCCCCCCTGGAAGTCGGGGGTGATCGCCCATTACGAGGATTTTTGGAAGCGGTACGATTACGATCTGATGGCCGGAGCCTCCTACATGGTGCGCCTGGGCCGGGAGGTCTGGCAGCACGACAAGGCCCGGCTGGATCCCGACCGTTATACGGAGGTTTCCTATGAGGATTTCATGGCTGAGCCTGTGGCCACGGTGGAGAATATCCTGGCGGCCTGCGGCCTGCACCCTTCGACGCGGGTGGCCGCGTATGTGGGCGAGCCGGGTCGGTACCGCAACATGAATTTCAAGGCCCTGGAAAAGCTGAGCGAGGCCCAGCGCGCCGTGATCGACGAGGTCATGGCCCTGCCCAGGCAAGACCTGTTTCCCGATTGGACGTGATGCCCGTGCGCCTCGGTTACATCGTCACCGAGTTTCCCAAGACAACCGAGACATTCATCTACCGCGAATTGCTGGAACTGCACCGCGCTGGACATGAAATCCGTCTCTACCACCTGACGCCTTTCAGGAAGCACGAGGTGGTGCACGATTTCGCCCGCCCGGTTCTGGACTGGGCCGAGGGGACCGGCTACCTGGGGTGCAAGGCCCTGGGCGCTTTGGGCCGGGGGTTGGTGCGCAAGCCGGGCGCCGTGCTCGGCATGCTGGGCCGGCTTGTGCGCGGGGGCCTGGGCAACCCGGCCATGCTCGCCAAGTCCTTGCTGATCCTGCCCAAGTGCCTGTACTTCGCCGAGCAGTTGCAGGAATGGGGGGCCGACCATGTCCACGCCGGATTCGCCACCCATCCGGCGACCTGCGCCTGGATGATCGGCCGCATGACCGCCATACCCTACAGTGTGAGTTGCCACGCCCACGATATCTTCGTAAGCAGGAGTATGCTGGATTTCAAGCTGGGAGAGGCCGAGTGTGTGCGGCCCATCAGCAGATTCAACCAGGACTATCTGCAGGAGAAGATTCCGCGTCTGCGGACGCGGCGTTTCGCCGTCATTCACATCGGTGTGGATCTCGAGTCGATCCAACCGACGGCCCGGTCCGTGGGCGAGGAGTTCAGGGTTCTTTACGTGGGATCCCTGGAGGTGCGCAAGGGAGTCAACGATCTGCTGGCGGCCCTGGCGGGGTGCGCAGACGAACTGGGTGCCTGGCGCTGCGATGTCATGGGTGACGGACCGGTGCGCGGAGAACTGGAAAACCAGGCGCAGGCTCTGGGTCTGACCGGCCGCGTGGTTTTTCACGGCAAACAGCCGGTGAGGGAAATCTACCGGGCCTATTCACGCTGTCATGTGCTGGCCGTGCCCAGCATCATCGACGGCAAGGGCCGCACCGAAGGGATCCCCACGGTGCTGATCGAGGCCCTGGCCCACCAGCGGCCGGTGATTTCAACGCGGGTTTCGGGCATTCCGGAGCTGGTCAGACCCGGCGATACGGGCTGGCTGGTCGAGGCCGGGGATCCTGCGGCCTTGGCCGCGGCGCTCCTGGAAATACGCCGGGATCCCGCCGAGGCCGATCGCCGCGCCGCCAACGGTCGCCGCCTCGTTGAAGACGAATTCGACCTGGTCACCAATGTTCAGCGATTGGTCCGTGAATGTCTGTCGGACCCGTCGTGATTCCGGTGCAAAGGAGCATGTCATGACCTACGACTCGGCTTTCTCGCCCGTGCTTGATGCCGGGAGCGCCGCAGCCAAGCGCCAGGAAATCCTGACCTACTTCCAGAACTCATGGGAACTGTACGAACGGCTGTTCGACGTCATGGCGAACGACGAGGCCTACCTGCAGCGCGCCGATCCCCTGCGTCACCCGCTGATTTTCTATCTGGGCCACACGGCCACGTTTTTCATCAACAAACTGGCGCTGGCCAAGGTCATCACCGAGCGGGTGAACCCCCGCTTTGAATCCATCTTCGCCATCGGTGTGGACGAGATGAGCTGGGACGACCTGAACGAGCAGCACTACGACTGGCCGGCGGTCGCCGAAGTGTGGGCGTATCGCCACCAGGTCAAGCAGGTCGTCGAAGAGGTCATCGGCCGGTTGCCCTTGAAGATTCCGATCACCTGGGATTCCCCCCTGTGGGTGATCCTCATGGGCATCGAGCACGAGCGCATCCACCTGGAGACCAGCTCGGTGCTCATCCGCCAGTTGCCTCTGGCGCTGGTGCGGCCTGATGAACACTGGCAGGTCTGTCCGCGCCGGGGCCCGGCCCCGGTCAACGAGTGGCGCGAGGTGCCGGCCGGTCCGGTGGTCCTGGGCAAGGAGCGCAACCACCGCCTTTACGGCTGGGACAACGAGTACGGGCGGCTGGAGGCCACCGTCGGCGCCTTCAAGGCGGCGTGCTTTCTGGTCTCCAACGGCGAGTTCCGCGAGTTCATCGACGCCGGCGGCTACAAGACCGACCGGTGGTGGACCGAGGAGGGCCAAAGGTGGCGTGATTTCAAGAAAGCCGAACATCCGCTGTTCTGGGTGCCCGGCGAGGGGGGGGGCTGGCGCCTGCGCTGCCTGGCCGAAGAGATCCCCCTGCCCTGGAACTGGCCCGTCGAAGTCAACCAGCTCGAAGCCAAGGCCTTCTGCAACTGGAAGGCCGAGGTGGTGGGTCGCCCCGTGCGCCTGCCCACCGAGGAGGAGTGGTACCGGTTGCTGGACACCACGGGCATCCTGGACCAACCGGACTGGAAAGAGATCCCCGGCAACCTCAACCTGGCGGAGTTCGCCTCGTCCTGCCCGGTCAACGAACACATGAACGGCGGCTTCGGCGACATCGTCGGCAACGTCTGGCAGTGGACCGAGACCCCGATCGCAGGCTTTCCCGGGTTCATCGTCCATCCCTTGTACGACGACTTCTCCACGCCCACGTTCGATACCCGGCACAATCTCATGAAGGGCGGCTCCTGGATCTCCACGGGCAACGAGGCCACGCGCTACGCCCGCTATGCGTTTCGGCGCCACTTCTACCAGCACGCGGGATTCCGCTGTATCGAATCCGCAAGCAAGGTCCAACTGCGCGATGACGTGTACGAAACCGACGAACTCATCGCCCAGTACTGCGAGTTCCACTATGGTGAGCGGTACTTCAAGGTGCCCAATTTTCCCGCGCGCATCGCCGCGCTCTGCCGTCAGCAGTGCGCGAACTTGGAGGGCAAAAACGCCCTGGATCTGGGCTGCGCAACCGGGCGCACCACCTTCGAGCTGGCCAAGTTCTGCGACCATGTCACGGGCATCGATTTTTCCGCCCGCTTCATCAAGATGGCCCTGGAAATGCGGGACAAGGGGTCCATCCGGTACGCCATCGCGGACGAGGGCGACATTGTCTCGTACCACGAACGCACCCTCGCCGAGCTGAATCTGGAGGGCACCCAAGCAAAAGTCGAGTTCTGGCAAGGGGACGCCCACAACCTCAAGGCCCAGTTCACCGGCTACGACCTGGTGCTGGCCGCCAACCTCATCGACCGGTTGTACGATCCGGGCCTTTTTCTGCGGCAGATCGCCGGGCGCATCAATCCGGGCGGCATGCTGGTGATCCTCTCGCCCTACACCTGGCTGGAGGAATTCACCCCCCGGGAAAAGTGGTTGGGCGGACGCAAGATCAACGGCGAGAACGTCACGACCCTCGAGGGGCTGGCCGCGGCCATGGCGGGCGATTTCACCCAAGTGGGCGAGCCGCAGGATGTGGAGTTCGTGATCCGCGAGACCAGGCGCAAGTTCCAGCACTCGATCAGCCAGATGAGCGCCTGGCTCAGGAAATGATCCTGTTTACGACGGTTTGTTATACCCTTTCGGCGATCGCTTTGGCCATATCGGTCGTGGTGCTGTTGCCGCCCATGTCGTAGGTGCGCACCTTACCATCTTTGATGACCGCGGCCACGGCCTTTTCCAGACGATCGGCCATGTCGGCCTCGCCCAGGTAGTCCAGCATCATCTTGGCCGACAGGATCATGGCGATGGGATTGACCTTGTTCAGGCCCACGTACTTGGGCGCGCTGCCGTGGCTGGGCTCGAAGACGGCCACTTCGTCGCCGATGTTCCCGCTGCAGGCAAAGCCCAACCCGCCCACCAGCTGGGCGCACAGGTCGCTGACGATGTCGCCGAACATGTTGGTCGAGACCAGGACCCCGTAGTTCTGGGGGTTCTTGACCAGCCACATGCACATGGCGTCGATGTTGGTTTCCCACAGCTCGATCCCGGGGTAATCCTTGGCGATCTTGCGGGCCTCGCGGACCATCAGTCCGCTGGTCTCGCGCACGACATTGGGTTTTTCGACCACGGTGACGGTCTTGTAGCCGAATTTCTTGGCGTACGCGAAGGCGTCGCGCACGATCTGCCGGCAGCCCTTGCGGGTGAAGATGCGCGTCGATACCGCGATGTCCTCGTTGGCCACGTCGGCCAGGGTGGCCATCTGGGCCGGATGGGTCTTGGTCATGATGTCGCGGACATCCTGAGGCAGGGGATGGTACTCCACGCCCATGTACAGGCCCTCGGTGTTCTGCCGGAAAACCACCAGGTCCAGATCGTCGCGGTAGTTCAACGGGTTGCCGGGGTAGGCCTTGCAGGGCCGCAGGTTGGTTCGGAGGTTGAACTCCTGGCGCAGCCGCACGATGGGGCTGCGGTAGACCTTGCCGGTGCCCCGCAGGTCGGGGACCAGTTCGGACTCGGCCTCTTCCTTGGGCTTGCTGGTGATGGCCCCGAACAGGGAGGCATCCACGGATTTCAACATGGCGATGGTGCGGTCGGGCAGGGGATTCGCCTCGGTCTTCCAGAATTCCCAGCCGATGTCCCCGGGGACGTACTCGGCGTCGAATCCCAGCCTGTCCAGGACGATCTTGGTGGCGTCCATGACGTCCACGCCGACGCCGTCGCCCGGCATCCAACCGATCTTGTACTTGGCCATTATTTCCGTCTCCTTGGTGGAGGTCTCCAACAGGTGGGGCGTGGAGCTCCCGGTGCATATGCGGCCCAAGATATCCTCAGGTTCAAAGGAATCCAAGTCCCCAGTGGAAATTTTCCGGGCTGTTCAACGGCAGGTATCGGCGAGGTTTTCCCGCATGAGCACGGCCGGCGGTTCCTGGGCCTTGATCTTGTTGACGCGATCCAGTTTGTAGGTCAGCCCCAGTGACATGGACACGAAGATCAGGGGCACCAGGTAGGGGGTGAATCGTAGCCGGCGTTTGGCGATCAGCAGGGCGCTGGTGCCCTGGGCGCCCGCCGCCAGGATGATGCAGAACCCGAGGCTGGTCAGATAGAGGTGGCTTAGGTTCAACCATTGACCCGTGTTGGTGTGGGACGTGAACGGGAGCAGGGTGATGAACGTCCAGGCGATGAAAAAACGGATGGCTTTGCTGCCGAACACGAAGCCGAAGAAGCTGAAGGAAATGATCGACAAGGTCAAAAGAACCCTGATCACCGTACGGGCGTGAAACACGAACACCAGCCACGCGGGAGCCGTTTTCAGGATGGGGCTCTCTTGCAAGGGAAAGAACATCAAGTTCAGGTAGCGGAAAATATTTTTCAGGGACAGCAGGGAGTAGTGCTTGTTGGCAATTTCGGCACGGAGCACGGTGGGGGCATTATACCCCCACGCCGCCTGGGAATAATAAAACCCCACAGCCACCAGGGTGAGAATGATCAGGTCGGCGGACAACAGGACCCGGCCCCTGCGCCAAGGATTGAAGAACACCTTGTAGGCCGCCAGGCTCAGGATCAGGCTGAAAGATGTGGCCTTGGTCATGCTCGCCAGCAGGAAGATAATGAGCCCGAGGATATAATAGCGGGAAAAAATTCTGCTCTCGTGACGGAAATCGTTGCGGATGAAAAAATAAAGAACGAGCAGATGCAGGCCGGCCACCATCAAGGATTCAAGCTGGTAGATGTTCATGAAGGTTTTGCCGTAACTGCCGACTCCCAGGGCGAACAGGGTTGCCGACAAAACGGCCAGGCTCTTGCGGGGAAACAGCAAGTTGACGAGCATGTAGACAATGAAGGCATTGGTGGCGTGAACAAACAGGTTGACGCCGATGTAGCCGCCGGTGTGCAGCCCGAACACCCTGTATTCCAGCAGGAAGGCCAGTTGCATCAGCGGTTGGCTCCAATAAAAACCCAGATGGTTCAGCATGGCCAGGGGAGCCTGGTTCATGGCATGGACTTCACTGAGGATTTCGCCGTCCATGCCGTGCCAGATGGGTGTGCTCATCAGGCGGCCGAAGCAAAGGAAGGTCAGTCCTTGCAGCCACAGGAAAACAGGTGCGTGGGCCTGGATTTTTTTCATAGCATCAGTCAAAATAACCGGCGGATGCCCTGAGGGGAAATCCGAATATGGCGAAGGTTGAATTTCCATGCCCGCGGACGGACATCGCGCGCTTACCCGGGGAGTATAACATGAATCAGAAGATCGTCCGTCGTGTTTGTGCGTTGTGGGTCGTGTTGACGCTGGCGTGGCTGCTGCCCACCATGCCGGCCACCGGGATGCCCGTCCCGGGTGACGGTCCGTTTAACCTCACGATTTTCCACACCAACGATGGGCATGGCCATTTTTTGCCCGAACCGGCAAGTTGGACCAAGGACAAGAAAATGGTGGGCGGAATGATTCCCCTGGCCTGGCACCTGGCCGATCAGCGGCGCACGGCCGCGGCGGACATCTTCGTTGACGGCGGGGATTTCATGACGGGCAATCCTGTCTGCGACCTCGAACAAGACGGTGTGCCGGGCTACGCCATCGCCCGCATGATGACTCTGCTCGGCTACGATGCGGGGGTGATCGGCAACCACGAATTCGATATCGGCGTGCCGGCCCTTGTCAAATTGGTGGGACTGTTCGGGTATCCGGTCCTGGCCATGGACATTGTGGACCACAAGGGGCAACCGCTGTTCAATCCGGGTCCGCTGATCATCGAGCGGGGAGGCATCCGCATCGGGATCATGGCGGTTTCCTGCGGCGCCATGGAGGATCTGGTTTCCCCGGCGCGGTTCGCGGGTCTGGCCATGATCGACCAGGAGGAACAGATCCGGCGCCAGCTGGTGGATCTGGATCCGGCCACCGACCTGATTGTCCTGCTCAGCCACAACGGCGTGGACCGGGACAAGGAGCTGGCGCAGAACCTGGCGGGTTCGGGCCTGGACGTGATCGTTGGCGGGCACAGCCACACCCGGCTCAAACAACCGCTGGTGGTCGGCGGCATTCTCATCGTCCAGGCCGGTTCGAAGCTGACCGATCTGGGCCGGCTGGATCTGCGGGTGGAAAATGACGAGGTAAGGTCCTACCGGGGTCGACTGGTGACCCTGTGGGCTGACGGCGCCAAGGCCTCCCCGGAGTTGACGACCGCCGTCAACGGCTTCGCGGCCCAGGTGAAGGAGAAGTTCGGGCGGCGCATCGGCACCCTGGCCGTGGATTTGCGCAAGGGCCGCGGTGAGACCCTGCTGGGCAACTGGCTGGCCGATGTATTGCGCGCCCGCGCCGGCAGCGATGTGGCCCTGATCAACACCGGCGGCATCCGCAAGGAACTGCTCAAGGGTCCCCTGACGGCCCTGGATATCCACGAGATCCTGCCGTTCGCCAACTCCCTGGTGACCATGGACGTCAACGGGCGCCAGTTGGCCCGAATTGTCCAGCGCAACGCGGATGCGGATATCGGAGGCGACCACGGCATTCTGCAGGTTTCGGGTCTGAGCTATGCGTACCGGGCCGCGCCCGACGGGAAATCCGCGGTGGTGGAAGAGATCTCGGTGAACGGGAAACCTTTGGATACCGACACCGTCTATACCGTGGCGCTGCCGGATTACGTGGCGGCCATGTCCCATGTCTATCTGGATATCGAGGTCCCGGCCCTGAATGACCTGGGCGAGACCCTGACCCAGGTGGTGATTCATGCTGTCGAAAACAGCGGCACCGTGACCGCGGCCATCGAGGGCCGCATCAGACGCACGGATGCCGCGGGGACCGCAGACCATAAATGAAAGGACGCCGCGATGGCGCACAAGATCGATTTCGAAATCATTGGTGACGATATGCAGGCGGTGGTGGTTGAGCTTGACCCCGGCGAGGCCGTCTTGGCCGAGGTAGGCGCCATGCTCTACATGGAGGACACCATCCAGATGGATACCGGAACCCAAGGCGGTATTTTCAAGGGATTGCAGAGGATGGTCACTGGTGAAAGCTTCTTCATCACCAGTTTCGTGCATACCGGACAGGGCAAGGCCCATGTGGCATTCTCGGCGCCTTACCCCGGCAAAATCGTGCCGCTGGATCTGCCGGCCCTCGGCGGGTCCATGCTGTGCCAGAAGGACGCGTTTCTTTGCGCGGCCAAGGGTACGGATATCTCCATCGCCTTCACCAAGCGCCTGGGCGCGGGCATTTTCGGCGGGGAGGGATTCATCCTCCAGAAGCTGACGGGCGATGGCCTGGCGTTCGCCCATGCCGGCGGGACGGTTATGGCTCACGATCTGGCCGCAGGTCAGACCATGCGTGTCGACACCGGGTGCCTGGTGGCCTTTCAGGAATCGGTGGATTACGACATCCAGCTGATCGGCGGGTTAAAGAACGCCCTGTTCGGGGGAGAAGGTCTCTTTTTGACTACTCTGCGCGGGCCGGGTCGCGTGTACCTGCAGACCTTGCCGTTCAGCCGCCTCGCTGACCGGATCAAGGCGGCCGTGGGGCGCAACCAGGGTGAACACCGCGGCGTCGCCGGTCTGGGGGGCGGAATCCTCAAGGGGATCATCAGCGGCGATTAAGGGGTCCAGACAGGCATAACCCCTTGTCTCATGGACGGTTGGTCGCGACCTCCTGTCGCTCCCGCCCTCGGCATTCCGGCCCTCCCGCCATCCATGGCTCCCGGGCCGCCATGACGCCATGATACAAGGGGTTATGTCTGTCTGGGACCCTCAATAGCCGCTAACTTATTTTGGTGACGGCCGAGGAACAGGCCGGTGGCGCCCCAGAGCATGGCGAAGGGAACGGCGACAAACGCGATGCCGCCCAGGCCCAGACCCAGCCGGGTCAGGACATCGAAGAATGAGGCGCCCAGGACATCGCCGCCACGGTAGACGAAGGTGTCGATGAACGATTTGGCTTTGTACTTCTGGGCCGGCGGGACAACGGTGAACAAGGTTTCGCGGGCCGGCCGCATCAGGGAATAATTGGCGGCGCGGCGGACGACCTGGAACACGACCAGGACCGGCAGAATGGAGGCCTTGCCCAGGGCCAGAAAGCCGATCACGGATAACAGGGGCAGCAGCACCAATGCTCCGGCCACGCCGATGCGCCGGATGATGCGCCCGGCGAAAAAGACCTGCACCAGCAGGGTAAGGGAATTGACCCACAGGTCGATGCGGGCGAAAAGGGCGGCCCGCAGGCTGCGGTCGGTCACATGGGCGGCGACAATGTTGGCCTGCTCGAAGTAGAGAAAAGTCGAGCCCAGGGCGTACAACATGAGATAGGCGCTGATGGCCAGCAGGTACTGGGATCCGAAAGTGTCGAAGATGCCGCTGAAGGGATGGCCGCCGACAGGGACGGGCAGCGCTTTCCTGTGCGAGGGGGAGGTTGCTTCGGTATCAAAATACCGGGCCAGCAACTGGACGCAAAAAATGGCCAGCTGCAGCAGTACGACCGAAATAAGGAGCAGGTTGACGCGCCCCACCTGGGCCACGAAATGGGCCGTGATGCCCGCGCCCACGATGGCGCCCAGGGTGCCGCCGGTGGCGATGAATCCGAACACGCGCTTGCTGCGGTCCAGTCCGTAGCCATCGGCCATGAAGGCCCAAAAAAGGGACACCGCCCACATATTGAAGACGCTTATCCAGACGTAGAAAACCCGGCCCAGGGTGATGTTCGCTCCTGCGGGCAACAGGCGCATCAGCACCCAGAAGATCAGCAGGTTGGCCATGAAAAAATAGTAGGTAACCGGGATGAAGATCCGGCGGGTAAACCGCGACGCCAGGACGCCGAACAGTGGCGCCGCCGCCAGCATCACGCCCAGGTTGATCAGGTAGAGTCGGGGCAGGTTATGCACGCCGCCGGCCAGCCCCATTTCCTCGCGCAGGGGGCGCAAAATGTAGTAACCGCTCAGAATGAAGAAAAAATAGGCACAGGACAGAAGGGCCGGTTTCAGTTCGGCCTCATCGAGGTTGGTCAGGCGGGTCAACCAGGAATTGAGCATGGGCTTAACTTTAGGTGTTGGAGCCTGAATATCCCAGGCAAAACCCGCTTCCAGGGTGCGTGGGCTAAGGTATATATAACAATTGTTGACTATGGATGATCAGATTTGCTAAGGTGACCAAACAAGAGGGGAGATAGGGGGATCCAATTTCCAATGGTCGAACTACTCAAATTTCAATTCGCAATCCCATAATCTGAAAAATGGGCGCCGGTTTGTTAAACACGCAAAATCATGAGGCGCAAATGAATGGAAAAACCATTCACAATTCCCGCCGCATCGGGTTTTGGTTGGTTTTTTTGTCCTTGGTTTTTCTCTTGGGTGGGTGCTCACGTGATTTGTGCAGACCGGAAGTTTTAAAACCAAAACCACAATTAAACAGGAAATGGCATTGGCTGCATCCTTATCCGATAGGGTTTGATTTGTTTGATGTGTCTTTTGCCGATGAAAATATTGGCGTTATGGTTGGATTGGGTGGTTCCACGCTGCAAACATCAGATGGTGGAGAAACCTGGAGGGAGACCGATATTGGGACCGAGGAAGTCTTGTATGGGGTGACACTTTATGACCGGAATCTCGGCATTGCAGTAGGCAGCAGGGGGAGTATTCTTAAAACATCCGACGGTGGCAATAGTTGGAAAAGTATGGAAAGCCCAACAGCGGAGGACCTGGTTCAAGCTTCATTTGCCGATCAGGACAATATTTTTATTGTTGGGACCAAGGGAACGCTTCTCCATTCCGGTAACCGGGGGACTTCATGGGAAATCGTACCCACGGGAACGGATTTGGATCTGGAGGGTGTTTCCTTCAATGGCAAAAATGTCGGGGTGGTGGTCGGAGACGGAGGCACAATCCTTTGGACGACAGATGGGGGATCGGATTGGGTGTTCAGAAATATTTCGCATTCCAACGACCATTTTGACGTAATCCTGTTCAATACGGAAACGGCCATTGTTGTAGGAGATTGTGGGGAGATTATCAGGACTATTGATGGCGGGGAGACTTGGGATCACATATTGACCGGTGCGAGCGAGAAATTAACAAACATTGAATTTTCTGATTCGGGAACAGGGATTATTACTGGTCATGGAGGAACAGTGCTGCGGTCCACTGATAGTGGGTTGTCCTGGGATACGATCGAGGGGGAATTTAATGATTTTATGCATCGGACGGCCTATCTCGGTCAAGGAAAATGGATTTTGACAAGATATGGGGGTGTGATGAAATCCTCCAATGATGGCCTGCTCTGGACAAAAATCATTGATCAGCCTCATGGAACATTGTTGGATTTGGCGTTGCTGTCGCACGGGAGATGTGTTGCGGTGGGTGATAGCGGCCTCGTCTTAACGTCGGAAAACACGACTCAACCCTGGAATCAAATAGATAGCGGCACGAATGAACCGCTTTTTGCGCTGTCGTTTTCTGATGAAATGACGGGTTTTGCCGTTGGAGGCAATGGCGTAATTATCAAAACCGCGGATGGGGGTGAGACTTGGTTGAATGTTCCCAACCCAAGTAGTTCCGATTTTTT
This sequence comes from uncultured Fibrobacteraceae bacterium, assembly GCA_964545545.1. Classification (GTDB taxonomy): domain Bacteria; phylum Krumholzibacteriota; class Krumholzibacteriia; order LZORAL124-64-63; family LZORAL124-64-63; genus JAHJTW01. The sequence continues at coordinate 27,480 of CAZJGK010000029.1, forward strand.
TGGAATTCAGCTTTTGAGCGATCAGATTGGATATGTCGTTGGGGCATGGGGCACAATACTTAAAACCGTGGATGGCGGCGAAACATGGATCAATCAGGACAGTGGGTTTGATGGGGAGTTGTATGGTCTATCATTTGCCAATCCAGATACGGGATACGTGGTGGGGAGGGGGGGGCGTTTTTGTCGACCAAAGATGCAGGGAAATCCTGGCATCGTATTCCTATTCCAAGATTTAATACATTATGGGCGGTATCCTTTGTAGATGGAATGACTGGATATGTGGTGGGTTCCTTCGGAACGATTCTTCGCACCAATAATGGTGGGGAGACCTGGGATGATCAATCCGTTGTCACAATTAAGGTTTGCTCTGCAATTCATTGTCTTGATCGGGAAAGGGGAGTAGTTGTCGGAGGTGGTGGTCTGGCTCTTATCACGAGTGATGGTGGGGAGACCTGGGTTGACATTGGCTCGACAGGATGGATTGGTTTTTTTGGTGTTGTCTCAACTGAAGGGAGTTGTGTCGCAGTAGGGAATTGGCAGGGGATTCTGGAACTGAATTATGGAAATTAATTGAGGTATTTGAGGTGATCGTAAATGTTCCAATACGTGTATTCGGTTTGCGAAGCAGAACTGACAGAATCGCCGGGTTGTGGTATAATGAAATGGTCTCGGGAGTGCTCCCGGGGCCGACCCCACAATTGCGCCGGCCGGGTCCGGTCATCCGGCGGGTCGGGCGCAAGCCAAGGAGGCCCATCATGCCGGCCACCATCTATTCCGCCGATTACTACTACACGACGGTGAAAGACGCCCCCGGACAGGGTTGTCGCTTCCTCGAAACGCTCGCCGCCGAGGAAGTCAACCTGCTGGCTTTCAATGCTTTTCCCGTGGGCAAGGACAGGACCCAGCTGGTGATCTACCCCTTGAATGCGGTTTGGCTGGGCCAATTGGCGCGCCATGAAGGGCTGGAACTGACCGGGCCGCATCACGCCTTCATCGTCCATGGCGACGATGAACTAGGGGCGCTGGTCGAGATCCACCGCAAGCTCTGTGATGCGGACATCAATGTTTCAAGTTCCAACGGGATCACTGACGGCCGAGGGGGCTACCGGTACATCCTGCATGTTCACCCCTCCGATTTCCAGAGGGCCAAAGAGGTTCTGGGTGTGGACAAGGATGTCGCCACGACGGCTGATTTCCATCTGGGCATCTACCGCCGGTTTGAAGCCCGCAATTGATTTCCGGGACCCGCCTCAGGCGATGCAGACCAGGTTGCGCCCGGCTTCCTTGGCCGCGTAAAGGGCTTCGTCCGCTTCCTTGATCATTTCCTCGGGCTTTGCATATTTCTCGTTGAGAATCGAGACACCGACGGAAATGGTGATGTTGCCCGTGAATTCGGGCGCCTCGATATGGTTGTTTTCCACGGCCTGGCGAATGCGGTCACCCAGATCCTTGGCCACCTTGGCGTCGGCTCGCGGGCAGATTACCAGGAATTCCTCGCCCCCGAAACGGCTCACCACGTCGTATTCCCGCAGGGAATTGCGCATGATGGCGGCCGTTGAACGCAGGACGACATCGCCGGCGTCGTGACCGTAGGTGTCGTTGACCTTCTTGAACTTGTCGATGTCCAGGATCATGACGAGCATGGAGTCAGCGTTGCGTCTTGATTCGGCCCAGATCTCGTCCAGCCGGGCAAGGCCCGCCCGCCGGTTGGGTAGCTGGGTCAGTTGATCCTCCATGGCCAGACGTTCAACTTTATCGAACATTTTCTGGAGCTGGCGTTTCTGCTGGCCCAGGGTTTTCATGGTGCGCTGGATTTCCTTCTTGTCCTGTTCGGACTGGATCTGGAGCTGGATCAGCCGGCGGGCAACACGCAACTTGGCCAAGAGAATGCGGTGGTTCAGGGGTTTCACGAGATAATCGTCGATTCCGGCCTCGAATCCCTCCTCCAATTCCTTCTTGCTGTCGTTGGAGGTCATGATCAGGAAATGGCAACGGCCGCCAAGTTCGGACTGGCGCAAGGTGCGGCACAGTTCAAGCCCATCCATTTCGGGCATCATCCAGTCGGAGAGGATCAACTGGGGATTGGTCTGTAGGGCCAGTTCGAGCGCCTTATTTCCTGTTCCGGCGACATCGACATTGTGCCCTTCGGAGGTCAATTTCTTCTGCAGCATGCGTTGATCGACCACACTGTCAGTGACCACCAGGATGTTCAGGCCGAAGTCCTTTTGGGCTGCGGAGTCCTCGCCGAGATCGTCCAAGGGTTGGTCGTATTCGCGGGCGCGCTTGACGAGGTTTTCCATGGAGGGCACGTTGCTGGTCACGATATCCAGAACATCGCCCATGTGGGTCCATTCCTGCATGATATCGTCGTACATAGCGATCCATTCGGGTTCCGGGATCTGCAGCCGTGTGCCGATGTGCATGAATTCCAGCACCAGCCGGTGCTGTTCGTCGCCGGTTTCGAGACAGATCTTGGCGGCGAGGTCGGCGATGCTCAACAGGTTGGCAAGTTTTCTGGCGCGGTTCGGCTTGTCCGCGGGATCCGGGGTGTCGATCCAATCCTGGTTGTCCCGGTTCAGCATGGCTTCCTGGTAGAATTCCGGGAGACCCCAGTCGCTGAAGATGGCCGCCGTAACCTGGCGATGATTCAGCATCAGGGCGCGCTCTTCGAGGGCGAGAAGCTCCGCGTGGGTCCCGGAATTCCAGGCGTTCAGGATGTTGCAGTATTCGTCCGGGTAGACGCTGGCCAGGGCCAGGCTGCCGATGTTGGCAAGCAGGCCGCAGGTGAATCCTTCATCGGGACAAACGGAGGAAATCCGCCGGCTGAGAATCTGGCTGCCGACCGCGGTCGCCAGGGAATATGCCCAGTATCGAGGATAGTCGAAGCGGGCGCAGGGCCCGTTGCGTGCGCTGGACAGGACGGAAAATCCCAGACACAACTGGCGGACCATCTTCATGCCCATGCGCACGATGGCGTCGTTGAGGGACGTGAATCTGATTCGTGAGCCCAGCCGGGCGGAATTGGCGTATTTGAGAACCTGGCCCGCCAGGGCGGGGTCACCCTTGAGAACATCGGTGAGTTCACGGCTGGAGGCTTCGGGGTTGCGGGTCAAATCGAGGATGGTCAAAGCCACTCCGGTGGGCGAGGGCATGTGTCCTGAGGCTTTCAGGTCCGTGAGAAACGAGGTGTCGACTTTGATCACAGTGGGCTCTTTCGGTGTGGCCTCGGCGATGGCCGGAACTTGGGAATTGCTATGCGTATGCATGCAGGCCGAAGTCGGTTTCCATGCTTTCTTATCGCCAGATAACGGGATGTCTTGAAATATTTGTGAATTTGGTCTCATCCGGCAGTTGGTGGCCTTGCCGCTTGCCGAAGGCTCTGCTAGGTTTGCTTCATTCCGGGTTGAGCCGGCAGATTGTTGTTCGCCGATAAGGAGCATTGATGACCCACCTCATTCCGGGCGGCAATTTACACGAATTCATCGACTTTCTTGCCCAGCAGGGGCAATTGATCAGGATCCCTGAACCGGTCGACCCCTGCCTTGAAGTCACGGCCATCGCCGATCGCTTCGTCAAGGCCGGCGAGCAGCCGGCGCTCCTGTTCGAAAACCCCGTGCGCGGTGAGCTGAGCGCCCGGCGGGGGCTGACGACCCAAGCTGTCGGCCCCGGCGGCAAGCCGGTTCCCCTGTTGATCAATCTGTTCGCAGGAAAGCAACGCATGGCCTGGGCGTTGGGTTGCCGGGATATCGACGAGGCGGTGGCACGCATTCGTGAACCCCTGAAGATGGGCCCTCCGTCGGGCCTGTGGGACAAGGTGCGCATGCTGGGCAAGCTCAAGGACTGGGGAGGCATGGTGCCCCATACCGTGGCCAAGGGGCCTTGTCAGGAGGTTGTGATCCAGGGCCCGGAGCTGGAAAAGCGGGGCCTGCTGGAGGTCATGCCTGTCTTGACGACTTGGCCTGGCGATGGCGGGCCCTACATCACCCTGCCCCTGGTGATCACCCGCAATCCTGTTGGCGGCCGGCGCAACATCGGGATGTACCGCATGCAGGTATTTGACGGCGTGACCACCGGCATGCACTGGCAGATTCACAAGACCGGAGCGGCGCACTATGCCGAACACGAGCAACAGGGTACGCGGATGCCGGTGTGCGTGGCCATCGGCGGGCCGCCGGCTTTGACCTACGCGGCGAGCGCGCCCTTGCCGCCGGACATCGACGAAGCCCTGTTCGCCGGTTTCCTCATGGGCAGCCCGGTGACCATGACCAAAGCCGTGACCTGTGATCTGGAAGTGCCCGCCGAGGCGGAATTCATCATCGAGGGTTACGTGGAACCGGGCGAGCGCCGCCTGGAGGGCGATTTCGGCGACCACACCGGATGGTACAGCCTGGCCGAGGAGTTTCCTGTTTTCCATGTGACGGCCATCACGAGCCGCCGTGACCCCGTGTACCCGACGACCATCGTGGGCAAACCGCCCATGGAGGACGGCTGGCTGGGCTGGGCCACCGAGCGCCTTTTCCTGCCGTTGCTGCAGATTCCCGTGCCGGAGATTTGCGATTATCACCTGCCGCCGTCGGCCTGTTTTCACAATCTGGTGATCGTGGCCATCAAGAAGAGCTATCCAGGCCAGGCGCGGAAGGTTTGCCAGGGTTTGTGGGGTACGGGTCAGATCATGTTCTCCAAGACGGTGATCGTCGTGGATGAAGATGTGGACGTCCACGACCTGAACGACGTGCTGTGGCGTGTGACCGGAAGCATCGATCCTGCCCGTGACGTATTCTTCAGCGAAGGTCCCATTGATCAGCTTGATCATGCCACGAATCTGCCTTGCTACGGGGGCAAGATGGGTATCGACGCCACGACCAAACTGCCCGGGGAGATGGGGTACCAGCGCGAGTGGCCGTCGTTGGTGGAAATGGATGCCGAGGTCGAAGCCATGGTGAAGGTGCGTTGGGCTGATCTGCTGGGCAAGCTGCAGGATCAGCGGTCATGATGGGCTTTGAGGAAATCCACGGCCGCGATGAAGGCTGGACTGTGCATGACCGCCGGCAGCACAGCCGCACGGTGCGGACGATGTTCGCGCGCATTGCCCGCATGTACGACTTCATGAACCATTTCTTGAGCCTGAACCGGGACAGGGCCTGGCGACGCAAGGTGGCCTTGTTGGTGGCCGCAGACGCGGGGGATGTTCTGGATCTGTGCGCCGGGACCGGCGACCTGGCTCTGGAGATCATGAAAGCCGGGCGGGGCAAGACCTGGATCGCGGCGGATTTCTGCCCGGAGATGCTGGCGGGCGCGCGGAAAAAAAAGGGCTCCGGGAAGTTGAACCTCGCCGCCGCCGACGCCTTGGCCCTGCCGTTGCGGCCGGCAAGCATCGATGTGGTGACCGTGGGTTTCGGCGTGCGCAACTACGCTGATGTTCGGCAGGGCGTGGCGGAAATCGCGCGTGTGCTGCGACCCGGGGGCCAACTGCTGGTGTTGGACTTTTTCCGGTATGACCCTGGAGGCAAGGGGCAGGCCAAGGGTGTCGCGGGACCCCTGCGCATCCTGCTGAACACATTGGTGCCCCTGGTGGGTCGTCTCGTGGGGCGGGATGGATCGGCTTACCGCTACTTGAGCAACAGCATGGCGGCCTTCCTGACTCCCGGCGAGTTCGCCGCCCTGTTGGTCGAAAATGGTTTCACCGGAACCTTCATCGATCGTCAGACCTTCGGCATCGCCCATATCATCGGCGCAAGGAGAACAGCGTGACCAAGCCTGATTCCCAACACGCCATCGGCGTGGGCTGGACTGGAGCCAGCGGCCTGGTATACGGCGTGCGTCTGGTCGCAGCGCTGCTGGAAGCCGGTCGCGACGTGAACCTGGTGGTCTCGGCTGCAGTGTCACAAACCGCTCCGGTGGAACTGGATCATGCGGTGGACGAGGTCATCGCCGGGCTGAAGGACAAGGGACCCGGCCGTTTGCGTGTCTTCGGCCTGCGGGAATTCACCGCGCCGTTGGCCAGCGGCTCGGCCCGGGGCGGTCCTTTTGTGGTGATTCCCTGCACCATGGGAACGGTGGGGCGTATTCTGGCCGGCACGAGCGACACCCTGTTGTTGCGCGCGGCCGACGTGTGTTTGAAGGAACGGCGGCCGTTGATCCTGGTGCCTCGCGAGACGCCCCTGGCCACCCACCACCTGCAGAATCTGGCGCGGTTGAGTGAACTGGGCGCCCTGGTGATTCCCGCCGCCCCGGGATTTTACCACCGTCCCCGGAGCATCGATGATCTGGTGGACTTCATCGTCCAAAGAGTGTGCGATCATCTGCAGGTGGACGTGGACCTGGTCCAACGGTGGGATGGCGGCGGACAAAATCAATAGCCTGAATTTTCTCCTGCGAGGATACCCGTGACCCTGATTGCCCGCTACACCTCCCTGGTCAAGTTCGAACACACCAAATTCTCCCTGCCGTATGCCCTGATATCCCTGCTGGTGGCCGCGCGCG
>CAZJGK010000030.1:0-13917 GCA_964545545.1 uncultured Fibrobacteraceae bacterium
TGGCGTCATGGAGGCCCGGGAGCCATGGATGGCGGGAGGGCCGGAATGTCGAGGGAGGGCGCAACAGGACGTTGCGACCACCCGCCCATGAGACAAGGGGTTGGGCCGATCTCGTCGCTGAGATATACTCGCGGGTACAGTCCACCCCAAATGATATGAACTTTATCTTCAGATTGGACTTCACCCCATGTCGATATTTCGGGTCAAACTCTGCGGGCTAACAGTCCTGACACTCTCCCTCCTGCTCTTCACCTCAGCTTCTTTCGCCGGGACCGTGCCCTGCCCGTCCTCGATCCCCTTGTGGTGCCTCGACTGGGAGCCCTACTATCAGGTTTGGGACCCTAACGGCAACAAGGACTACCAGGAATTGCCCGAGGGACTTCTGACGGCAACGTTAATCGACCGGAAGACCAATCGCCTCCTCGCAGGCCCTGTGCAGATCGGCGACCCTGCGAAGCCGCTGGTGATGAGCATGGTCCTCGACGACCGCATCGAGTCGTTCGGCTGGAACAAAGGCTTTCACCTTCACAGCAGCAGCCCCGACGAGTTCGACCTGCGCCTCATCCTGCATGCGGACCCGAAATTCACGAACCCGAAGTTGGCCTTGCCGGACCAGGAATCACTTCCTTTGGACGCCGAGTTCCTCATCGGGGGCATGCTGAAGTTGGGGGATGAGGAGCACGTCTGGCTGTTTCCCTCCTACGGGGAAGAGCCGATCACGTTCAACCGGCTTCGCGCCGCGGGGGCGGACACGGCCAAGGGTTTTGGCGCGTACGTTGACTTTCACGTCGCCAACCGCCTGATCGATCCCCAGACCCTGACGCTGTACATCGATGCGGACGCCGACGGAAAACCTGACCGGACTATCGTGGCTTCCCCTCTGTCGGATGAGGAGCACCAGAAGCTGATCGTGGCGGCACAGGCCAAGTCCAGGGAGAGGGCTGAGCAGAGGGAGTACACGCCAGTCGCACCCGCTGACGGGTGGAATTGGGAGTGGCTGGAGCCGCGGCCGACCGGCAACGCGTTGAACGATGTTTGCCTCGGCCCCGATGGGGACCTTCTCGCCGTCGATGCAGCCGGGTTCGTGTTGCGCCGCCGCGATGGCAAGTGGACCGTGGACGGGGATCAACTGGATGAGGCCCTGCTTCACATTTTTCCGGCCCCTGATGGCAGGGTCTACGTGGCGAGCGCCAATAGGATATGGCGCCGCGAGGGCGGCCGTTGGATTGATATGCAGGCCCCCGAAGTTCGGTATATCAAGAGCCTATACGTCTGGGAAGGAGAGCAAATCGTCGCCGTCGCCATCGACGGTGAGGTTCTCCAGCACGGGCCGGGTGGTTGGCGGCAAAGCATGCCCGGGGGGAAGGTCTCCTGGACCGGCGTGTGGGGTGCGACACCAGACGATGTTTGGATTACGAGTTTCCAGGGGAGCATTTTCCACTTCGACGGCCAGGCTTGGGCTCCGGTGGCGCACGATTTTTCGGGGCGGATCATGGGCGTCTGGGGGTTCGGGCCGCGTGAAGTCTACTTCATGATCAGCGATACAGGTGGCGGTAAGGTCTGGCGCTGGTTCGGCGAGGGCCGGTGGAGACAACTGCAGATCCCCAACATTCCCTGGGCGGCCGTTCACAACTTCCGCGGAACTGACGGTCTGATCGACTTCTCAACGGGCGGTTGCATCATGAGCATAACCCGTAGAGGCTGGGAAAAGTTGGAAGGCATGCCCGACTACGCCCTGACGGCGATCTGTCGCGACGGCGACGGCAGGCTGGTCGGCGTGGGGGAAAGCGCTCGGACCTGGCAGTACGACACAGGCGGATGGAAAGAGATAGACCCCCGGCCTCGGCCCTTGATCCGGTCGGTCTGGGGGCTCAAGGCCGATGATCTCTACGCTGTCAGTGAACACGGCAAAGTGTGGCGATGGGACGGTGTGCGACTCGCCGAGATGGACTCGCTCACCGAGATCAACCTGGGGGGGATTTGGGGCTCGTCGCCAAGTGATATTCATGTCGCGGGTGTCCGCGGGATCTGGCATTGGGACGGCCACACCTGGAAGCAGACGTGGGAGACCTGGCGGGGTGGTGTCGCCTTCGGCTTCGAGATGTGGGGGAGCGGTCCGCAGGATATATGGGCCGTGGGATCGGACGGGTCGATGGTCCACTTCGACGGCAGCGAGTGGGGGCGCATCACCGGTGTGACCAAGAAGAACCTCCGGGCGATCTGGGGCAGTGGTCCGAACGATGTTTACGTCGGTGGAGACGAAACCCTGGTCCACTTCGACGGAGAACAGTGGGTGGCCGTACCGGGATTCAAAAGGCTCCGCGTGAACCAGTTGTGGGGCAGTGGGTCAAGTGACGTCTGGGCGGCCACGGACCAGGGGTTGTTGCACTTCGACGGCAAAACCTGGGAACCGACCGGGCTGCGTGAGTGGACGACGGGGGTCTCGGGAACATGCGCCACGGACGTGCTCACGCTGACCAACGACCATCTCCTTCAGTTCGACGGCTCCCAGTGGCGGTCGGTGAGGCGCGCCGACGCAGGGAAGATCAGGCAGCTCTGGGGCCAGCCAGGCCAAGACCTGCTGGCGATCGGGCATGACGGCACCGTGCTGGTGTTGCGGCGTTGACCCCGAGGGTGCGAGATCAGCGAGTACTGCAGGAAAAATTTTGCGGGATGTGGATTGCCGGTGACAAATCGACACCCCTGCGCCAATATCAGTCCATTACCAAAGAATAGCTGTCATCCCCATTTATCGTAAGCTCCCAAAAATCAAACACTCCCAAAAGAGAGTTCCTGCCTTCTCCAACCATTTTCCCCTGGACAACCGCCCGCCAACCGTTAAATTGACCACAGATTCAAAAAATGAATGGAACCTCAAAGTTTGATGAAGGCCTCATTCTGCGGGGGAGCTGCCATGTCCAAGGCACCCATGACACGCCGGGAAAAGCAGAAACTCAGCCATCGCCAGGAGATCCTGGACGCCGCTCTGGTCCTGTTTTCGGAGTATGGATTCCACAATGTGACCATGCAGCAGGTGGCCGACCGGGCGGAATTCAGCATCGGAACCCTCTACAACTTCTTCGAGAACAAAGAGGACCTCTACGCAACCCTCATGGATGACCTGAGCAAGCGGTTTTTCGAGGCCCTCACCCAGGCCATCAATACGGGGCCCGATGAACCCGCCAAGCTGAGGAATTACGTTTCCGCCAAGGCCTCGGTCTTCAGCGCCAACCTGGACATCGTCCGCCTCTACTTCAGGGAAACCCGGGGCGTGAGCTTAAACGTCAAAGCCGGCCTGGATGACGAGATCAGGCAGCGCCATGCGGACGTCCTGCGGATGCTGTGCAAGGTTTTTGCAGACGGCATCAGGAACAAACGCTTCCGCGCCATCGCCGACCCCTACTACCTGGCCCTGACCTTGGAAAGTCTCACCAGCTCCACGCTTCTGGGGTGTCTCGAGGATCCGGAAAACCCGCTCTATCCCGCAGACCCCGATGTGCTTTTGGACATTCTCTTCAAAGGACTCCTGATTTCATGATGATCGTCAACCGTGCCGGGGCCGCCGCGCCCCCAGAGAGGATTTACCATGCCTAGCAGAGCAACGACCTTCTCCCATATCGCCATCGAGGCGGCCTTGGTGGGCGCCCTGGCCCTGGCGTTTGCCGGATGCAGTGGCGAGGCTCCGCCTCCGCCGCGTGAGATTGTGGTCTCGGTGGTGACGGTCGGGACCCAGAGCGTCACCTTGACCTCGGAATTGACGGGGCGCACGGTCCCCTACCGCATTGCTGAGATCCGGCCCCAGGTCAACGGTATCATCAGGGAGCGCCTGTTCGAGGAAGGATCCCTGGTCAAAAAGGGGCAGACGCTCTACCAGATCGCTCCCGAACCCTACCAGGCGGCCCTGGCGGGTGCGCTGGCGGCCGAGGCGCGGGCCGAAGCCAACCTGACGGCGATCCAGCTGCGCAAGGATCGCATCGAGAAACTGCTGCCCGACCATGCGGTCAGCCAGCAGGATTACGACGACGCCGTGGCCGGCCTCAAGCAGGCCGAGGCCGAAGTCAAATCGTGGCAGGCGCAAGTCGAGGCCGCCCGCATCAACCTCGGCTACACCAAGGTCAGCGCGCCCATTTCCGGTCGGATCGGTCGCTCCAAGGTGACTGTAGGCGCCGTCGTGACGGCTTACCAGCCCATGTATCTGGCGACCATCCAGCAGCTTGATCCCATCTACGTCGACATGCCCCAGTCCACCACGGAGGTGAGCCGTCTGCGGCGCCAACTGGCCGACGGCAGCCTCAACCAGGCGAAAACCCAGGACCGGGTGCGCCTGGTCACCGACGACGGCGCCGCTTACCCCCTGACGGGTGTGCTTCAGTTCACGGATGTCTCGGTGGATCCGACCACGGGTTCGGTCATGCTGCGCGCGGTTTTCCCCAACCCCGACGGGACGCTTCTGCCCGAGATGTTCGTCCACGCCGTCGTGACCGAGGGCGTCAACCGCCAGGCCATCCTGATTCCCCAGCAGGGGGTGGCCCGCGATCCCAAGGGAGAACCGTTTGCCTGGATCGTGGACCAGAAAGGCCAAACCCAGTATCGGAGCCTCGTCCTGGACCGGGCCATCGGCGACCAATGGCTGGTCAGCAAGGGTCTGGTCCCCGGGGACCAACTGATCGTCGAGGGGCTGCAGAGCCTGCGCCATCCGGGCACCCCCGTCAAGGCGGTCCCTTTTGTCCCCAACGCGGGGCCTGGAGATCAGCAGGGAGCGGCACCCGGCGGCACCGACGCCCAAGATCACCAACAAACCCCCCAGCCGGAATAACGGAGGAACAAGATGTTATCAAGATTCTTCCTGGAACGTCCGGTCTTTGCCTGGGTCATAGCCATCGCCATGATGGCGGCCGGCGGTCTGGCGATCTACAACATGCCCATCTCCCAGTACCCGCCCATCGCGCCGCCATCGATCGCCATCACTTCGTTCTATCCCGGGGGGTCGGCTGAGACCGTCGAGAATACGGTCACCCAGATCATCGAACAGAAGATGACGGGTCTGGACGCCATGATCTACATATCCGGCAGCAGTTCTTCGTCGGGCGCCTCGAATTTGCAGTTGACCTTCGCGCCGGGGACCGATCCCGATCTCGCCTGGGCCAAGGTCCAGAACAAGCTCCAGCTGGCCATGGCGAGCCTGCCGGATGTGGTGCAACGCCAGGGGATCCAGGTCAGCAAGTCCACCAGGAACTATCTGTTGATTCTCGGGCTGACGTCGCAGGACGGCAGCATGGACGGGGCCGCCCTGCAGAACTATGCCCAATCGAATCTCGAAAAGGCCCTGGCCCGGGTGCCGGGTGTGGGGGAAGTCCAGCCCTTCGGGTCGCAGTACGCCATGCGCATCTGGCTCGACCCCGACAAGTTGACCGGTTACCACCTCACCATCGAGGATGTGGTCATGGCCTTGCGGGCCTACAACGTGGAGGTCTCGGCCGGTCAGCTCGGCGGGTTGCCGGCGGTCGAGGGCCAACGGCTGAACGCTTCCATCATCGTGCAGCATCTGCTGCAGACCCCCGCTGAATTCGCCGCGATCCCCCTGCGCATCAACCCCGATGGTTCCGCCGTCAGGATCAGCGATGTCGGCCGGACCGAAGTGGGATCCGAGCGCTACGACAGCGTGGCCCACTACAACGGCAAGCCCACCGCGGCCATGGCCATCCGCAAGTCGGCCGGCGCCAACGCCGTGAAGACCGCCGAGGCCATCAAGAAGAAAATGGAGGAACTGAGCGCCAACTTCCCGCCGGGGATGAAGGTGATCTACCCCTACGACACCACGCCGTTCACCGTGGTGGCCATCGATGAGGTGGTCAAGACGCTCTTCATCGCGATCCTGCTGGTGTTCGTGGTCATGTACCTGTTCCTGGGTAACATCAGGGCCACGCTGATCCCGACCATCGCCGTGCCCGTGGTGATCCTGGGCACCTTCGGCGTCCTGGGACTGTTCGGCTACTCCATCAACATGTTGACAATGTTCGCCATGGTGCTGGCCATCGGCTTGCTCGTCGACGACGCCATCGTGGTGGTGGAAAACGTGGAGCGGATCATGTCCGCAGAAGGCGTTGCCGCCCACGAGGCCGCGAGCAGGTCCATGGGCGAGATCACCAGCGCCCTGATCGGTATCGGGTTGGTGCTGGCCGCGGTTTTCATGCCCATGGCCTTCTTTCCCGGTTCCACGGGCATCATCTACCGGCAGTTCTCGGTGACCATCGCGGCCTCCATGCTGCTTTCGGTGCTGGTGGCCCTGATCCTCACGCCGGTTCTCTGCTCCGCCCTGCTCAGGCCCATACTCCCCGGGCATCAGTCCTCGGATCAGGCGCTGCCGATCTTCCGCCCCTTCTTCCGGTGGTTCGATCGGGGTTTCTTCAGCCTCAGGGATCGCTATGTGGGCTTGACGGAGCTGGTGCTGCGGCACCGCCTGATCTCGCTGGTGGTGTATCTGCTGATCGTGGCGGGGATGGTCTTCATGTACCAGCGCATGCCCACCGCCTATCTCCCGGAGGAGGACCAGGGGATCCTGATGGTCCAGGCCACCCTCCCGGCCGGGTCCACTTTGGAACAGACCCAGAAGGTCATGGACCAGGTCCGGGAATATTTCATGACCAAGGAGTCGGATGCCGTGGGCTCTTTCCTGGATGTTTCGGGCATGAGTTTCGGCGGCCAGGGGCAGAACATGGGTCTGGGATTTGCCAAGCTCAAGGACTGGAACCTGCGCCAGAGCCCGGATCTCAAGGCCGCTGCGGTGGCGGGTCGGGCCATGCGCTATTTTTCGCATATCAACTCGGCCATGGTGTTCGCCTTCGCGCCGCCGGCGGTGATGGAACTGGGTAGCGCCGCCGGGTTCAATTTCGAGCTGCAGGATCGCGGCGGCCTGGGACACGACGCCCTGATGGCGGCCCGCAACCAGTTGCTCGGCATGGCCGCCCAGGACCCGCGCCTGGTCCGGGTTCGCCCCAACGGCATGGAGGATGTGGCCGAATACAAGGTCGATGTGGATTGGGACAAGGCCGGCGCCCAGGGGGTTTCGGTGTCCTCGATCAACACCACCATCGCCGCCACCTTCGGCAGCGCCTACGCCAACGACTTCATCCAGAATGGGCGGGTCAAGAAGGTCTTCGTCCAGGCCGACGCCCCCTACCGCATGTTGCCGCAGGATCTGGACAAGCTGTACGTGCGCAACAAGATGGGCGGCATGGTCCCCTTCTCCTCCTTCGCCACCGGGCGCTGGGAAACAGGATCGCCGTTGCTGGAGCGCTACAACGGGTTCCCGTCCCTGAACATCCTGGGGGAGGCGGCGCCGGGCAGGAGTTCCGGCGATGCCATGAAGGCCATGGAAGAGCTCACCTCCAGGTTGCCCAAGGGCATTTCCTTCGATTGGACCGGGCTGTCCTACCAGGAACGCATGGCTTCGTCCAAGACCGGCCTGCTGTATGCCTTTTCCATCTTCGTGGTCTTCCTCACCCTGGCGGCCCTTTATGAAAGCTGGCCGATTCCGCTGGCGATCCTGCTGACCATGCCGCTGGGAGTCATCGGCGGCGTGATGGCCACGGGAATGCGCGGCTATCCCAACGACGTCTACTTCCAGATCGGTCTGCTGACCGTGCTGGGGTTGACGACGAAGAACGCCATCCTGATCGTCCAGTTCGCCCGGGACAAGGTGATCCAGGGCATGGATTTGATGACCGCCACCCTCGAAGGGGCCAGGCTGCGGTTGCGTCCGATCGTCATGACCTCGCTGGCCTTCGGCTTCGGCGTGCTTCCGCTCACTCTTGCCAACGGAGCCGGGTCCGGCGCCCAGAAGGCCATCGGCACGGGTGTGTTGGGCGGCATGATCACTTCCACGGTCCTGGTCATTTTCTTCGCCCCCTTCTTCTACGTGCTGATCTACAAGTCCATCGGCAAGCATAGGACCACCGTGGCGCCCGAGGTCACGGACCCGAACCCGTCAAAGGGGGAATCGAAATGAAGCGACTGGGTCTTTCCCTCTTGTTGATGCTGATTGTTCTCGGCGGGGGCTGCACCATGGCTCCCAAATATGTCCGGCCCGAAGCATCCATGCCGGCCCAGTGGCCTGTAGGTGCGGCTTATCCTGACAGCCTGACGGATTTCAGCGCGCTCGCGGCGCCACAAATGAGTCCGCAGGAGCTTTTTCCGGACGTCCGGTTGCAACAGGTTATCGCGCTGGCTCTGGACAACAACCTGGACCTGCGGCTGGCAACCCTGAACGTCGAGAAAGTGCGCGCGTACTACAAGATCAAGCGGGCGAATCTGTTGCCCGCGATCAACGCCAGGGGCAGCGAGAGTCGGCACCATTCCCCCGCCGATATCTCCTTCACCGGCGCAGCGACGACTACCCAGGAGTTCAGCGTGGATGTGGGGGTCACCGCCTGGGAAATCGATCTCTTCGGCCGCGTGCGCAGCGAGAAGAACCAGGCCTTCGAACAGTATCTGGCGAGCGAGGAAGGTCGGCGGGGAGCGCAGCTTTCCCTGATCTCCGCGGTGGGTCAGAGCTATTTGGCCCTGGCAGCTTCCCGCAAGCAGCTCCAGCTGGCCCAGGCTACCCTGGAATCCCAGGAGGGCATCTACCACCTCATCGAGAAACAATTCGAGGTGGGCTTGACCACGAAATTGGATCTGCGCCGTGCCCAGACCCAGGTGAATGTCGCCCAGCTGGATGTCGGCCGGTACACGCAACAGGCGGCCCAGGATGAAAACGCCCTGGATCTTTTGGCCGGCGCCCGGGTGCCGGATGCGTTGTTGCCGCAAAACCTGGACAGTGTCGTTCCGCCGCGGGACGTGGCGGCCGGACTTTCTTCCACCGTTCTTCTGGGCAGGCCGGATATCATGGCCGCCGAACACCAGTTGAAGGCTGCGAACGCCTACATCGGGGTGGCGCGCGCCGCCTTCTTTCCCCGCATTTCCTTGACCGCCCTGGTGGGTACGGCGAGTTCCGCCCTCTCTGGTCTGTTTGGTCCCGGCTCCGGTACCTGGACCTTCAATCCCCAGGTGAGCACACCCATCTTCGACCTGCGTACCCGTGGCGCGTTGCGGGTCAGCCAGGCGGACCAGAAGATCGTTCTGGCCCAGTACCAAAAAACCATCCAGGAGGCTTTCAGGGAGGTTGCCGACGCGCTGGCGGTCAAAGGCACGATCGCGCAGCAGGTGAAGGCCCAGGAAGCCCTGGTCGCGGCCGGCGAGGAGGCCTACCAGCTGACCCAGGAGCGTTATGCCAAGGGCATCGACAGTTATCTGAGCGTCCTGGACGCCCAGCGCGCCCTCTATGGCTCCCAGCAGGGGCTGGTGGGTTTGCATCTGGCAAAATTCGCCAATCAGGTGCAGCTTTATGCGGTGCTGGGCGGCGGCACCATGGTTTCGGACTGAACCGGGTCAGGTGACCAGGGGGACCACAGCATGGATTTTCAGATCGGGGCCATTTCGTTCCTTAACACCGTGCCCCTGGTCGCATGGTTCGAGACCCCGGCAGGGCGAAGGCACACCCTGCTGCGGGTCCTGCCCAGTCAGCTGACCGAAATTCTGCGCACCAACAGGGCCCATGTCGGTCTGTTGCCGGTGGCCGAAATCCTGCGCGGGTATTCGGGCGGAATCCTCGCGGGAACGGGCATCGCCTGTCGCGGTCCTGCCGACAGTGTCAAAATATTCTGCGCGGGGCCGCTCCGGGATCTGACGCTGGTTCGCGCCGATCGCGGTTCCCGCAGCTCGGTGGCCCTGCTGGCTATCATCCTGCGGGAAATGTTTGCGATCACCCCGACGTTCACCGAGATGATTCCCGAGGCGGGCATGACCCCGGCCGCAGGCGAAGGCCTGCTGATCATCGGCGACCGCTGCTTTGAATTCGAGCGCAGCCTGGCCGCGACAGGCCGCGCGGAAATCCGTGGCTGGGACCTCGGCCGGCTCTGGCTTGAGATGACGGGCTTGCCGTTTGTTTTTGCCGCCTGGGCCCTGGCCCCGGGGTTTCTGGAGGAATTCGGCAGGCCCCAGGCCGAGGCGCTGCGGGACATGTTGAACGAGGCCCGGGACTACGGCCTGGAAAATCTCGGATTCCTGTCCCAACGGGAGGTGGACCGTGGTAGCTTGGGGGTGGGAGGCGCGCCGACATTGGCGGCGGTTGATCATTACCTGAGGGATTCCCTGCGGTACCACCTGGGAAAAGAAGAGCTTGCCGGCATGCGGCGTTTCCAGGAACTCGGCGTCAAATACGGGCTGTTTCCCGCCCTTTCTTTTCCCGGGATCATTTGAAAATGGGCAAGCAAGAATACCATGTCCTGCCGTCGGAATTTTTGCGCGACTGGCTGCAGGCCGCCGTGGGCCATGTCCGGGTCAATACCTACCAGGATGTTCTGCCGGGCAACTGGGCCGCGTACATGATGCCGGGTCTGGTCCACTGGCACGCCAGCGACCTGCACGAGGGCCGGGGCCGGTACCGGCTGCAAAACGTCAACTACGGCGGCAACATCGTGGGCGGCATCACGGATTTCGTCAGCGCGGACCTGGCCGTCGATGCCGTCAAGCAGGTCCAGCTGATCCTGGTTCCGCTGGATCGCCTGGGCACCCGCGGCCTGGTGGACCACGCCATGCTGCGGTTCGTGTTCGAGCCCGGTCACGAGGTCAAGCTGACGCCCTGCGGAGAAAGCGGGCCGGCGCTCACCGCGAGCGATTTCCTGGTCAGCTGGGAGGCTTGGCGGCCGCCGGGCTACAGCTTTAACCTGCTGGAGGGATTCAAACCCGACGTGTTCCGGCTCATCCCGCGTTTTTACATCGGGGCCCACCGCTTCCTGGAGGATGCGGTCAAGGGCCGCCGGTGGAACTGCTACGATCTGACGCCTCCGGCGGGGGAGACCGGGCGCTCCGAGATTTTGCAGATGGCCCTGACCCTGGCCGACAGCGTCAGCAGGGAAACCCTGGCCGAAATCCTGACCGACATCGATCACGGTCTCGACGATACCGCTATTGCCGGAGCGGACATCCCCGGTGACAATCTCAGTCCTCACCGGCAGCGCCTGGGGGAGATGATGGACTGGCAATCGATCGCGGCCTCTCTGCGCGAAAACGGGTTGCCCCAGTCACCCATCGCCGACATGCCGCACATCTATACCAGTTACCAGCTGTTGTTGCGGTCCTGCGCCACCATGGCCTTGCATACCATCGAACTGGCGGCCAAGCGTCTGGCCGCCCACGGCTACATGCACGGACCCGAGGTCGCCGTGCTGGAGAAACTGGGTATCGTCAAGCCCGTGCCCTGGATGAAGGCCATGGCCCGCAGCGACCTGAAGAGCATCGTCCGGCATGCCCCGTACGCCATCTGGTGGATCACACGCCATCAGGAAGTGATCCCCACGAAAATTCCGGGGATCCTGGCCAAGGCCGGGTTCGTGGCCACGAGCAACGGCAGTCCCCTGGTGCGCTCCTATTTCTCGGGCCACGAGTCCCCGTACATCGACCGGGACGATTTTCATAGTGATTAGGCCTGTGGCGGCAGCCGCCGGCCATGTCCGGGGGACTCCGGCCTGTTGCCGCCCGCCGCTTGCCTGGCCAACTCGGTGACGGTCATCACCTGGTATCCGCGGGCCTTGAGCAGGGGCAGGATGATATCCAGGACTTCGAGGGTGTAGAGCCTGCGCGGACCCCCATCGTGCAGAATGATGATGGCGCCGGGAAAGATCCTGCTCATGACGAATTTTCCGATCCAGCGGGGTTTGCGCAGCTTGTTGTCGTGGGGGAAGATGGATCCCAGGCAGCAACGGCCGCCCTGGCGAGCCACCTCCTCGAGCATGCTGTTGTTGAACCAGCCGGAGGACGGCCGGAACCAGCGGGGAGGCGGAGTTTCGCCCAGCAGGGCCTCGGTGCCGGCGAGGCTATCGGCAAACACCGCCCGGGACAACAGGATGCTGGGGCGGTTATGCATGGTGTGGTTGCCGATTTCGTTTCCTGCGGCGCGAATCCGGCGCAGGAGATCCTCGTTGCCTGCGACCTGATTCCCGATGACGAAGAATGTGGCGTGGGCGTCGTGGCGCTGCAGGCGATCCAGAATTCCGGGGGTGACTTCGGGGCTGGGGGCGTCGTCAAGGGTGAGGGCCACCGCCCGCCGGTCCGTGTTGACCAGGAACAAGACCCGGGGATTGATCCTGGCCAGCAGCCGGATCGCAGCCTGCGGCTGGAAGAACATGATGGCGGCCGGGATAAGCAGAACGGCCCCAATGATTATCAATGTCGGCATGAGGATTTTTCGCCTATACTTCGCACGGTTATTCGTCAGGAGCGTGCCTTCGACATGATGACAGTAAAGGTTTTGCGGCGCCAGAAAAAGGGGTGGCGCCGACCGGGCAATTATTTTCCAGATTATACGACAGGTTGCCGTCGATATGCATGAGGGAGGGGAATCCGTGGACCGAATCAAGATCTGCCCGCTCTGCCGCGCTGAATACTTTCCTCACATCCTGGATTGCGCCGATTGCGGGGTCGCCCTGGTGTGGCCCGATTCCAAACAGGTGGTTGTGCGGCCGGATATCGAGCGACGGGAGGAGGACAAATGGTGGGGCGTCAAGAACGAACCTGAGCCGCTGAAAGACGATGACGGCTGGGACCAGTTCGAGGACACCGAGATCCTTGGTCAATTGCTGTCCGATGTCGATAAAATCGTCCGCGTTTATCGCGCCAATTTGTTGGCGGCCGGGATTCCTGCGGCCCAGCTGCCGAATACCCGCTACCGGGAAGGCGTGCACCTTCCGGTGGGGAACCTCGACGAGGGGTTCCAAAATATCCTGTTCGTGCGCAGGGGCGACCTGGAGGCGGCGGACAAAATCGTCGACGATCTGTTCGAGAACTTACATCCGGACCGGCCGGAAGGGCTCTACCGGGAATTCGAAGTGGGTCGCTGTCCGGCCTGCGGGGCTGAACTCCTCGAAACCGATATCGAGTGTCCCGATTGCGGCTTGCCGCTGGCGGATCCAGATGAATAATGGCGGACAGCGGGTGCGACCAAGCCAGCGGAGGATGATGCAAATGATCAAGCGCCAGACCCGGCCCTGGGAGTGGAGCCGCGGTGTTTTGCCGGTTGTGGCCTTGGCCGTCTTTTTCTACGTCCTTTGCCTGCCTCTGGGCTGGAGCGACAACAGCCCCCTGCTGTGGGATCAGGCCGGGCATTATCTCGACGCCCTGCGCCTGTCCCAGGGGGTGACTTGGGGCGACGGCGCCCTGATCCGCGCGTCGTTGCTGGGGGCCGACCAGTATCCTCCCCTGCACAGCGTCCTCCTGGGTTTGTGGATGCTGATTGTGGGTCACACCACGGCCTCCTGGCTCGTTTTCGGGCTGGTCGTGCATGTGTCCACGGTTCTGCTGCTGGCCAGGGTGCATCCGGTGGCCGGTCTGTTGTTCGTGGCTTCGCCCCTGCTGGGCGGCCTGGCGCCCACGCTCATGGTCGAGCCCTTGGCCTGTCTGCTGTTGACCGCCGCTCTGGTGAGTTTTCCCGAACCCGCTGCGGTTCCGCGCCGTCACGGGATCCTGCGCCTGGCCGGGTTTACGGCGCTTGTGCTGGCCACCCTGCTGACAAAATACAATATGGGATTGCCCCTGCTGCCGGCCGCCCTGGCCGCCGCCGCCGTCACCCGGGACCGGCGCACGCTGGGGAAGGTTGCCGTCGCGGTCACCGTGGCCCTGGCAGGCTGGGCCCTGTTCCTGGGGCTGCAGGATTCAGGCTGGTTCATGTTCCTGCGCTTCGCCGAGAACCGCGCCAATTCCCAGGCGCTCGGCTGGACCGGCCGTCTCAGCTGGTACTGGGTTACCTGCCGCAGCATGTTCCTGTCCGGCGGAGCGCTCACGGTGGCGGTGGTGCTGGTCGCCGTCGGCGGGCTGGCCGCC
>CAZJGK010000030.1:14017-26119 GCA_964545545.1 uncultured Fibrobacteraceae bacterium
GCGGCGTCCGGAATTCTGCTGGTGTTGCTGGCCGTGGGCGCCCTCACCTTTGGCGGGCCGTACCGCGCGGATTATGTGCAGCGTTACTACCCGCCCGGGGCCTCGGCCCTGGATGACCTTTCGGCGGCCTGCACCCGGCAGATGGCCCGTTCGGGCCGGACCCGCATCATCGGCACGTTCAACGAGTTCAGTCCTGGCTGGGTGAAGATCCTGGCCCTGCGCCTGGATGATCACAACCCGGTCACGGTGTCCGCTTCGTGCCCCTTGCCCCGCTCACGCACGGGATATTCTCCGCAGTGGAGTCCTGACTACGCGAAGATGGTGGCCCGGTGGGCGCAGGACGACACCCGGCGTGTCCTGGCCATAGCGGTGGACCCGCAGAGCCCCTTCCGGAAAAGGGACTACGAGCTGTGGAACTCCTGGAAGTTGAACCTGATCAAGGCCCTGGATGAATCGTCCGCCTTCGTGCCGACCGACCAGACGCACCTGAAGTGCGGCGTAGGATACACGGTGTATTCCCGTACGCCTGGCGCCGGCGGGGCTGGAGCACCAGGACCGGGATAAAGCAGGGGCGTGGCCTGAAGTCACGCCCCTGGGCACAGGGGAAGGGAGATCAAGGCCCTACTCGTCCAGACCTCGCCGCTCCAGCAGGGGCTTGATGCTGGGTTTCCGTCCCCGGAACTTCTCGTACAGCACCATGGGGTCCTCGCTGGCGCCACGCTCCAGGATATTCTTGCGGAAGGACAGCGCGGTGGCCGGATCGAAGATGTCGCCGGTCTCCTTGAAGGCCGCGAAAGCGTCGGCGTCCAGCACCTCGGCCCAAAGGTAGGAGTAGTACCCCGCCGAATACCCGCCCGAGAAGATGTGCTGGAAGTAGGGGCTGCGGTACCGCGGCACGATCTGCGGGATCAATCCGATGCGGTCCATGGAGGTTTTCTCAAAATCCGCGGGTACTCGCGGTATGGTGTCCGTGATGGTGTGCCAGTCCATGTCCAGGTAACTGGCCGCCAGGTACTCGGTGGTGGCGAAGCCCTGGTTGAAATGGGCGCTGTCCTTGATCTTGGCCACCAGTGCGGCGGGGATGGGCTCGCCGGTCTTGAAATTGCGCGCGTAAAAGGCGAGCACTTCGGGTTCCAGGGCCCAGTTTTCCATAACCTGGGAAGGCAGCTCCACGATGTCGCGCGCCACCGATGTCCCCGATAGCGTCTGGTAACGGCAATTGCTCAGCATGCCTTGCAGGGCGTGGCCGAACTCGTGGAACATGGTCTTGACCTCGTCCACGCTCAGCAGCGAGGGCTCGCCGGCGGCGGGCTTGGTGAAGTTGCCCACGTTGTAGATCACCGGGATCACCCGCTTGCCGTCCCGGTAGTATTCCTTGCGCAGGGCGTCCATCCAGGCGCCGCCGCGCTTGCTGGCCCGCGGGAAGTAGTCGCTGTACCAGATGGCCAGGGTCGAGCCGTCGCGGTCCTTCACCTCGAAGGCCTTGACGTCCGGATGATAGACCGGCAGGTCGGGGCGTGGGGTGAAGGTCAACCCGTACAGGCGGTGCACGGTTTCGAACAGCCCGGCCCGCACGCTCTCCAGCTCGAAGTAGGGCCGGAGCATGGACTCGTCCAGGTCGTAACGCTCCTTCTTCACCTTCTCGGCGTAGTACCACCAGTCCCAGGGCTGCAGCTGGAAGTCGTCGCCTTCGGCCGCGATCATGGCCTGGAACTCGGCGGCCTCCGTCTTGGCCTTGGCCAGCGCGGGACGCCAGACCTGATCGAGCAGGTCGTAGACGGCCTCGGGCGTCTTGGCCATGTTGTCGTCCAGGACATAGGCGGCGTGGCTGGGGTAGCCCAGAAGGTTGGCGCGTTGGGTGCGCAGCACGACCGTGCGGGCCAGGATATCGTTGTTGTCCAACTCGTCGCCGTGGTTGCCTTTTTCGATGTAGGCGGTGAACATCCGGCGGCGCGCGTCGCGGTCGGTGCTGTACTGCAGGAACGGGATCAGGCTGGGTTTCTGGATGGTGAACACCCACTGTCCCGGATGACCGCGTTCGGTTGCTGTTTCGGCGGCCGCGGCGATCACGCCCCGGGGCAGGCCGGCCACGCCGGCGGTATCGGTGACGACCATCTCGAAGCGGTTGGTCTCCTTCAGCACGTTCTCCCCGAACCTCAGCGACAGCACCGAAAGCTCCTGGTTCATCTGCTTGAGCTTGTCCTTGTCCGGTGCGGACAACCTGGCACCGCCGCGCACGAAACGCTTCCAGGTTTCCTCCAGCAGACGTTGCTGTTCGCGGTCCAGGTCCAGCTGGTCGCGCTGCCGGTAGACGGCGTCAACCCGTGAAAAAAGCCCTTCGTTGAGCAGGATCTCATCGCGGTGGCGGCTGCGCAGGGGAGCCAATTGGCGGGCTAGCGCCTGCATGTCGTCATTGGTCATGGTGCCGTTCATGGCGCCGAACACATAGGAGACCTTGCGCAACAGGGAACCCGAGGCGTCCAGAGCCTCGATGGTGTTGGTGAAGGTCGGCGCGGCGGGGTCGGCGACGATGGCGTCGATCTCGACCTTTTGCGCGGCCATCCCCTGCATGAACGCCGGTTCATAGTTCTCGAGGGTGATGCGGTCGAAGGGCGGCACGCCGAAGGGGGTGTCCCAGGTTTCGAAAAACGGGTTGGTGTCTGCGTATGCGCCGGTTGCGGCCAGCGTGCCAAGTAGCGCCATGATCAGCAAGGCCTTTCGCATAGAGATTATCCTCTCCAGTTTTTTTCGGGTTCGGGGCGATTCTCCAGGATGGTTTCAATACGCTCCAGGATTTCAACCGTCAGCAGGGGAACCACCTCCAACGCCTTCATGTTTTCGGTGACCTGAGCGACGCTGCTGGCGCCGGTGATCACCGTGCTCACGTCCTCGTTGGTCAGGCACCAGGCCAGGGCAAGCTGGGCCAGGGTGCAGCCCAGTTCAGCGGCCACCGGCTCAAGCTGCCCGACCTTGGCGATGTTCCGGCGGCCTTCTTCGCTTTCGACCGCGGGGCGCAGCCACTGGTAGTCCTTCAGGGTCATGCGTGAACCGTCGGGGATGCCCTGGTTGTACTTCCCGGTCAGGATGCCCGAGGCCAAGGGACTCCAGATGGTGGTGCCCAGACCGATCTCATCGTACAGCGAGGCGTACTCCGATTCCACCCGCTCCCGGTGCAGCATGTTGTACTGGGGCTGTTCCATGGTCGGAGGTATCAGATGTTCCCTCCGGGCAATGTCGTGGGCGCGCCGGATCTGGGCTGCCGACCACTCGCTGGTGCCCCAGTAGAGCGCCTTGCCCTGCTGCAGGATGTGGTTCATGGCCCACACGGTTTCCTCGATGGGGGTGTCGATGTCCGGCCGGTGGCAAAAAATGAGGTCCACATAATCCAGCTGGAGACGTTTCAGGGCGGCGTTGGTGCCCTCGATGATGTGCTTGCGGGAAAGTCCCCGGTCGTTGGTTCCGTACAGGTAGTCGTCGCCGGCGGGGTTGGGGCGTCCGCCCCAAAAGATCTTGGTGGAAACCACCAGATCCTCGCGTCGCCAGCCGGCTTTTTTTAAAGCCTGTCCCATGATGGTTTCGGAGAGCCCGGCGGCGTAGATTTCGGCGTTGTCGAAGAAATTCACCCCGGAGTCGTAGGCTGCGCTCATGCAGGCCAGGGCCTTGCCCACATCCATCTGATCACCGAAGGTGACCCAGGATCCGAGGGACAGCGCCGAAACGCGCAGCCCTGATTTGCCTAGAAAGCGGTACTCCATGATTGCTCCTTGGTTGAACCCCGCGGAACCGGGTTCAGTCGATGGTGTGTCCGTGGGGATAATTCTAACACCCGACCCCTTTTCTTTCCCGGCCAATCTCCATACATATAGGAGAATTCGCCACTGCAATCCGTCCGGTCGGCTTCAGGTCATCTCTTCAGGCTCGCTCCACGAGTGGATCCGGACGCAATCTCGGGAGAAGACGATGAAACACTTTGTGCGCAGATTTGCATACCAGGCTTTGGGCCTGCTTGTGCCTCTGGCGCTGGCTGCGGCCTTGCTCGTCCCCGTTTGCGCTTTTGCCATCAAGGACTACAGCATTGGTACCGGCTATACCGGTGGTGATCCCATCGACGGCAATGATTTCAGCGATAACGGCAGCGGCGGAGGCATTGACGACATCTATCAACGGGTATCGAGCCATTTCAGCTCTGACGGCATCCTGGTTTTGCCGGTTCTTTTCGACGGAAGCAGGATCGTGTTGGTGCCCCGGTTCGAGGCTGGGGTTTTCATGGTGCGTGTCGTGATGTTGCCCCGTGGTCAGGTCCAACCGGAGGCGACCCATGCGGACTAGCAATCAACGGACGGAAATCAGGGCCTTGCCCACCGGTGGTCGCCTCAGGGATTTGCCGCTGGCGGCCGAGGTTTGGCGGCAGGCGCACGACGCTTTCCTGGCCGAGGACTACGATACGGCCCTGGCGGAAATCAGGCATGCCTTGAACACCGTGCCTTCCCACGAGGGACATCCGGTGGTGCCGGTGCCTGAGCCGGGTGTGCCCACGGTTAAGGACGGGGTCGTGCTCTGCGCCCGTTGCCTGTTCCAGCTGGATCGGTACGAGGAGTTCGAGGTTTTGCAGGCATCGGCCGGGCGCTGGGGCCTGGTACCCGAAAGGATGCCCGATCTGGATGTGGTCCATCTGGAATTCGCCTGCAAGCACGGGAACTATGGCCGTGTCATCAGAGAGTCCAATGACTATATCCATTTCCACCGGAAGGATCTGCCTCCGGTCATTGCCCATTATCTGCACCTGCGCGGCTTTGCGTTTTCCCACCTGGGGGAGCCTGTGCGTGCGCGTGAGGACATCGAGGCGGCCTATGCCCTGTTCAAGGTCCTGGGCGAGGATCTGGACGGTGCCCGTGCAGCCAATTTGTTGGGGATTCTGCACCTGCGCGAAGGTTCTTTCGCCTCTGCCAGGCAGTGGTTTCAACGCGCCCTGGGCGGACATACCCGTCTGGGCATGCTCAAGAACATGGGTGGCAACCACCTGAACCTGGGCATCACCGCCTACAAGCAAGGTGATCTGGGGCAGGCCTTGGTGGAATTTGAAGCCGCCGGAGGCCTGCTGCGATCCATCAACGCGCAGGTCAGCCTGTGCCGCCTGGATATCGCGCGCGGAAATACCCTGCGCCTGCTGCGGGATTTTACGGGTGCCAGGGAACATTTACTGAATGCCTACGAATCCGCCGGCAGGTTGTTGCTGTCGCGGGAGGAAGCCCTGGCTCTGGAGTTCCTGGGTGATGTGGCCCGGGACGAAAACCGCCTGGACCAGGCGCGGCGCTATTACAGTCGTGCCCTGGCCATCGCCGGGGCCATTGCTCCCGACGGGGATATCGTCATGGAAGTGATGCGCCGCCAGGGAGAGGCGTTGTTGCTGCTCAACCGGGAATCCGAGGCGGTGCCGGTGCTGCAGCGGGCCCTGACCCTGGCCGTCAAGCAGAAGGACAGGTACGAGGAAGGCGTGATTTGCCGGGTCCTGGGCAGCACCCTGTTGAAGCTGGGAGATCTCGATTCCGCGGCCGGTCAGATCCGCAAGGCGGCGGATCTGCTGCGTGACCTGGGGGCCAACCATGAATTGATGCAGGCCCAAATGAAGGGCGCGGCCATCGCCCTGGCCTGCGCGGAAAGCGGCCTGGAAACCGATCCGGTGGGCCTGCTGGAAGATGCCTGGCAGACGGCCATGAGCGCCCTGGACCTGGCTCTCAAGGCCGAAGTCGACCACTGGATCCTCAAGGGCCGCCGGTTGCTCAAAATGATTTCGGATCGCCGCCAGCTTCAGGATCAGGATACCGGCCAGGCTGCCGTTTCCGGCGGCTCCCCGCGTGCGGACACCCCCATCATCCATGTTTCATCCTGCATGCGTGATGTGATCCAGTTGACCGACGCCTTCGCGGAATCCCGCGAACCGGTGCTGATCACCGGCGAGACCGGCACCGGCAAGGAATTGTTCGCCCGCAGACTGCACATGCGCAGCACGCGGCGCGGCCGGGAACTGGTGAGCGTCAACGTTTCGGCCATTGCCGAAAGTGTGTTTGCCCGTGAGTTCTTCGGTCATGTTCGTGGCGCCTATACCGGCGCCGACGCCGATGGTGCAGGGTTGGCCGGACATGCTGACGGGGGCACCCTCTTCCTCGATGAGATCGGGGATCTGCCCCTGGATCTGCAACCCCGGTTGCTGCGGCTGCTCCAGGACGGGACCTACCAGGCGGTGGGGGATCCGCATCAGCGCAAGACGGACGTGCGCCTGGTGGCCGCCACCAACTCCGACTTGAAACAGCTTGTCAGTGATGGACGATTTCGGGCCGATCTCTATTACCGCCTGAAAATCCTGGAGTTGAAGATTCCCCCGCTCAGGGAGCGCCGGGAAGATGTTCTTCCTTTGCTGCGTTATTTCCTGTCGGAAGCCGAAGGCCGTCCGGTTGATGTGACCGCCTATTTCAATGCGGCCAGTCTGGACCGTATCCAGTGTCATAACTGGCCGGGGAACGTGAGGGAGATCGCCATGGTTGCCCGCCAGGCGAGGGTTCAGCTGGCTTCACGCGGCTCGGTATGCGTCGAAATCGAGGATGCGGATAACCATCCCGTATTCCTGACCGGGCCGGAGGTGAGTCCCGTTGCCGAGCGGCATCCTGCGGTCAGCGTGACGGGATCCCATACCTTCGGCGTCATGGGCCGTGCGCGCATCCTGCTGGCCTTGACCGAGACCGCGGGAAACCGGGCGGAAGCAGCCAGGCGGTTGGGTGTCAGCCGCAGCACCCTGTATCGACGCATGGAAAAACTGGGCATCGCCACCAAAATGGTCAGCAATTGATCAAGGTCAAGTAGACCGTTTCACGGCCGATCATCAGGACAAGAAACCCCGTCCCCCGCCTGGGCGGAGTTGAAATGGAATTTCCTGATGGAGTCGGTCGTGGACCATTCTCCTGCTATTCATGTCGTGGAGCCGCTGCAGTTACGGCCGCGCCGAAGCTTGCGGCTTACCTTGCTGTTGTGGTTCATGGGCATATCCCTGGTGCCTCTGGGTCTCATCAGCTGGTTGGGTTACCGCAGGATTGCCGCCGAGCAGTTGGGCGCCGACCTGGCGGATGTGCGCCTGACCGTCATCCTGGTCCTTTTCGGTGTGGCTTTTACGGTGGCTCTTGCCTCCTTCATGGTGTCGCGGCGCATCGTGCTGCCCCTGGCCGACCTTGGCCATCTCATGCAGCGTGTCGCCGACGGCCATGATATCTGCAACTATGAAAGGTCAGGCCACAACGAGGTGGGGGACCTCGAGGACAAATTTTTGCAGATGGTGGACAGGCTCCAGGTCGCCAGTGAAATCAGGGGCCGGCAATTGGCGCTGCAAAAGGCCCAATTCGACCTGCATCGCCGGCTCAGCGGGCTGCAGGAACCGCAGGAAGTGGCCCGGGTCGTCCTGGAGACGGTGGGCTCCTATTACGGCGCCCCGGTGGGGGTCATGTACCTGGACAATGAGGGACCGGCCTTCACGAGGATTTCCCACTTTGGTCTGCCGGAAGACAAGTTGCCACCGGTCGAAATTTCCCCCGGTTGCGGTGTGGTCGGACGTGTGATCCAGGAGGGCGAGATCCGGATCCTCGACAACCTGCTGGCGAACCACCTGCCGGTGGTTTCGTCCCTCGGAGCCTTCCTGCCGCAGACCCTGTTGATCGCGCCGTTCCGGGTGGCCGGCAGGGTCCGGGCAGTGCTGGAGTTGGGGCTCCTGGAAAAAATGGCGCCGGGACAGCTGGAATTCCTGCAGCTGGAAACCGAAGGTATTTCGGTTGCGCTGGATATGGCCTTTTCCCGCCAACGCGCCGATCAGCTGCTTGCCGAAACCCGCAGCCAGGCCTGGAAACTGTCGGTTCAGCAGCGTCAGCTGCAGGAAACCAATGACCGTCTGGCCAGTTCCGACCGCTACAAATCAGAGTTCCTGGCCAACATGTCCCACGAGCTGCGCACGCCCCTGAACAGCATGTTGCTGATGTCCAGCGTGTTGGCCGAAAACTCGCGGGGGAACTTATCCGCCGAAGAAGTGGAATCCGTGCGCACGATCCACCAGGCGGGGCGGGATCTGCTGCTGATCATCAACGACATTCTGGACCTCTCGCTGGTCGAGGCCGGCAAGCTTGACGTCAAGCCACATGCCGTGGATCTGGACGCCATCATCGGTCACCTGGAAGGACTGTTCGCCCCGGTGGCGCGGGAAAAAGGCTTGAACTTCAGGGTCATCAGGGAAGACGGCGTGCCGGACCGGATCGTCACCGACGAAAACCGTTTGAACCAGATCTTGACCAACCTGCTGGGCAACGCCTTCAAGTTCACGGCCAGCGGATCGGTGGTATTGCGGGTGCGTCCGGTGGCTCCGGGTGAAATGGAAACCAAAGAGCAGGGGCGATCCCTCACCAGGTTGGCCTTCAGTGTGGCCGATACCGGAATCGGCATGACGTCCGAGCAGATGACCCGCGTGTTCGATAATTTCACCCAGGGTGACGGCTCCATCGGGCGCAGGTTCGGCGGCACCGGTCTGGGTTTGTCCATTTCCCGGAAGTTGGCCCATTTGCTGGGGGGCGAGATCACCGTCGAGAGCCTTGCGGGCACCGGAAGCACGCTGACGGTCCATTTGCCGTGCCCGGTTAGCCAAGCCGTGGCAAACGGACCGGTGTTGCCGGCGCCGGTTGCCGGCGTTGAGGCCGGCCGTGGGGTCGTGGAACGCAAGACTCCAGGCCGTGAGGGTGCCCCAGGTTTGGTACCCGACCCGGTCTGGGATGGTTGGCGGTCGCGCCGGACGCTGGTGTGCAGCGGGGATATGCGGGCGGCCTTCGTCATCAGCGGAACCCTGGTCCGCGACGGCGCCGAAGTAAGCATCGCACGATCCTGGGAGCAGGGGCTGGAGTTGTGGCGCACGGCCGGTCCTTTCGATCTTGTATTCCTTGATGATCAAATGCATAAGGGTGGCGCGGGGGTCTTGCGTGCCCGCTGGAACACCCTTGCCGACTGCACGGCGCCGGTGGTGGTGATGACCGCCGACGAACCTTCCGGTCTGGACGTTGACCCGTACTTGATCAAACCCATTGACACCGCGCGATTGCATGCGGTGGGCCGCGAGGTTCTGGCCGGTGAAACCGTGGGGTGTTGTTGAACACGCTTGGGGAAGGATGAGACTCTTGCCGCTGCCGACATTCCAGAAAATCCTCATTGTGGACGACAAGGCGGACAATACCGCTTCGCTGGCGCAGGTGCTGGCCCGGGAGGGACTGCGGATCGTCGAGGCCCATGCGGGTAACGACGCCCTGGGCCTGATGTTGGAACATGAATTCGCCCTGGTGCTGCTGGATGTGCAGATGCCCTGCATGGACGGTTACGAAGTGGCATCCTTGATGCGCCGTAACCCGCGCACGGCGCAGGTTCCCATCATTTTCCTGACGGCCATCAACAAGGAGTATCAGCACGTTCGGGACGGCTACCAGGCCGGGGCGGTGGATTATCTCTTCAAGCCCGTGGATCCGGAGATCATTCGCGCCAAGGTGGATATTTTTCTCGCCTTGGACCGTGCGCGCAGGGAAAAGGAGATCCTCGTCGGGGAGCTCCACACCTCCAATTCGCAGCTGCAGGATCTTTACCGGCGCAAGTCCGACTTCTTGGCTGCCGCATCCCATGAACTGCGCACTCCGCTGACCGTGATCAGGGAATTTTGCAGTCTGGTTCACGATGAAGTTGTCGGCACCCTGAACCAGGAACAGAAAAAGTGCCTGCATGCGGCCGTGCGTAACTGTGATCGCCTGGCGGACATGGTCAACGGTCTGCTGGATCTGGAAAGCGTGGAGTCGGGATCCCATCCCATTCGCCGCGACAAGGTGGATGCGGGGGCTTTGGCGATGACCGTGCACACGGACTTTGTCCCGCGCTGTGCCAAGGCGGGGCAGGATCTACGGCTGGAGGTGGCGGACAATCTGCCGCCCGTACTGGTCGATAAGGATCTGATCACGCAGGTGCTGGTCAACCTGCTGGGCAACGCCCTGAGGTTCACTCCCACCGGAGGCCGGATAACCCTTGAAGTGGGCCCCTGTCCCGTGGGCGTGCGCCTGGAAATCCGGGACACCGGGTGTGGCATTGCTCCTGAAGACCAGGACCGGGCATTCGAGAAATTCATTCAACTCAACCGGCGCGGAGGGCCAGGGTCGCAGGGCACGGGATTGGGCTTGGCCATTTCAAGGCGCATCGCCCGGCTTCACGGGGGCGACATCGAGCTGGAAAGCAGTCCCGGCCACGGTTCCCGGTTCTGGCTGGATCTCCCCGCCTATGCAACCGACCTCCATCTGCGCACCCTGTTGCAGGACGCCCGTACTTCGGCGGCGGGCTATCCTGGACCCTGGACCCTGGTGTTGTTGCGGTTGCCGGTCCCCTACCACGGGTGGCGCCGGGATGTGTCCGAAGTGCTGCGCGGCGTCATGCGGCGGGGAGAAGATCGTACAGCCCTGCTGGAAATTGCCGATACCGAAGTGGTGGGTGTCCTGTTGAAGTCGGGACGCGATGGCGCCATCGCGTTTCTGTCCCGGATGGAAAGAGGGCTGGTCACGGCAGGGATTCAAGCCCTGATCGAGATCCAGTTCGCCCTGGAAGAATTCACTCCGGGGGATGAAGACGCCGAAGCTGTCCAGGGCAGGAAACCGCAGTTCATCAGCCTAGCCCTTGGTCTTGACTTCAAAGGGGTCGACGATGTCCAAGAAGAAAATCCTGGTCGCTGACGACGAACCCGACATCGTACGGGGTTTGATGCTACGCTTG
The DNA here is from genome assembly GCA_964545545.1 of uncultured Fibrobacteraceae bacterium. Lineage (GTDB taxonomy): Bacteria > Krumholzibacteriota > Krumholzibacteriia > LZORAL124-64-63 > LZORAL124-64-63 > JAHJTW01. Next base: position 24,836 of record CAZJGK010000030.1, read on the forward strand.
ACCGCGGCGGGTTATGAGGTTTCCACGGCCCGGGACGGGCTGGAAGCCACACGGAAGGCCATTGCCGAACAGCCTGACCTGATCCTGCTGGATATCGGTATGCCGGCCGGAAACGGGCACGTGGTGGTCGAACGCCTGCGCAACATTTCCCAGACGTGCAATATTCCCATCATCTACCTGACGGCCCGGTGCGCGCCCCAGGACTACCATCAGGCCCGCGCCGGCGGGGTCGCCAAATACATCACCAAACCGTTTGATCCGGCCATATTGTTGGCGGCCGTGGAACAGGAAATCGATAAGATCCATCAGCCCGGTTGAGTCTCTTGTCTGGGCCGGCCGCGCCTTGATTTGGGGACTCAGTGTCCCTTGCGGGCCACACCGGCCGCCTTCCGGATGCCTTGCCGATCACGGTGCTCATGCGGTAAATTGCATGAATTCATGATGTTAATGCAACGGTAGTCATTTCCCGCCCCACAGGCATTCTCCATGCACAGCCTGGAGGAAATCTGGATCCGGGAATCCTATCCCTGTCTCCACGTCACGGAAGGAAAAACCATGAGCACGCAAAATCGGATGATCAGGATCTGCGTTCTGGCGGGGATGATCATGGTGGTCGGACAGGCGGCCGATGCTCTGGCCGGTGTCCGGGCCTATAATCATCGCCGCAGCTCGTATCGCGGCGGACCCACGAATTTCGAAATCGTTCTTGAGGGTGGAATGGCCGCTCCGGCCGGAAACGTGTCCGATCGCCTGGATTTTTCCGGCGTGGGCAAGGATGCCGGCACCGGCTATGAGTTGGGTGTTCGCCTGCGCCAGTTCATGAACGGCGGCAGGGTCGCCATCGCTCCCGCCATCCACTATGTGGAATTCGGCAAGACCAGCGGCATCGGTGATTTCCAAGCGGGGACGGATCTGGGCTATCAGGTCAAAACGTCCCTGATACGTTACGGGGTGGATTTCCAGTTGTTCATGGGGCCCCGCAGCGGGCGAGCCATGACGCCCTTTGTCAGCGGCGGCCTCGCCATGATCCATAATCGGTACCGGGATGAGCTGGAAGGCGCGGGGCCCTATGATGCGTCGGCCAACACGCCGGGGGTAACCCTGGGGGCGGGATTGCGCGCCTCGAATTTTGAAATGTCGGCGGCCTACACCTTCAACCGGTTTTCCACCAACCAGATGGCGGCCGTGCCGGAGGAACTTGATTACAACTGGGATTACCTTTCGGTACGCTTCGGCCTTGCTTTCGGCGGACGCTAGAATTTGATAGAAAGGCTCGGCGCCCTT
>CAZJGK010000030.1:26219-33139 GCA_964545545.1 uncultured Fibrobacteraceae bacterium
CTTCGGCCTTGCTTTCGGCGGACGCTAGAATTTGATAGAAAGGCTCGGCGCCCTTCAAAGCCCAGGGACCGGATTCCTGAAGCAGGCCGATGCGGCTATCGCCGTGAATTTACGCCGATGGATATGATGATTTGGAGACGGTCTCCAGGGCGCGGGCCAGGGCCGCCAGAGCCTGGTCCACCTCGGTGGCGGTGGTGGAGCGTCCCAGGGAAAAACGCAGGGTGCCCAGAGCCACCTGCGGGTCCACGCCCATGGCGTCCAAGACGTGCGAGGCCACGACCCGGTTGCCGTGGCACGCAGCCCCCGCCGAGATCGCGACTTCCGGCATGGCCGCCATCAGGTCGGGAGCGGGCAAGCCGGGAAAACCGACGCTCAGGGTGTTGGGTAGGCGTTCCGTGCCGCGGGCATGGATGATGGCCCGGGGCGCGAGCGCCATGAGTCTGTCTTCCATGTGGTTCCTCAACTGGCGAACCTTGTCCATGGCTCCTGCCGCCAGGTTTGCCGCGGCGAGTTCACAGGCCATGCCGAGGCCCACGATGCCGACCACATTTTCGGTTCCCGGCCGCCGTCCGCCCTCATGGCCGGCCCCGTACATGAGATTGGCCGGATCGGCTCCGTCGCGAATCACCAGCAGCCCGATTCCCTTGGGTCCGTGAATCTTGTGCCCCGCCAGGGACAACATCTGAACCCCCAGCGCGGGCCCCGAAACCGGGATCTTGCCGACAGCCTGCGCGGCGTCGGTATGGCACCAGACGCCGCGCTCCCGCGCCAGTGCGGCAATCTCGGCCACCGGTTGCAGGGCGCCCACTTCGTTGTTGGCGAGCATGACCGAAATCAGGATGGTCCTGTCGGTGACGGCCTTGGCGATATCCCCGGGATCAACCACGCCCTTGGCGTTGACGGGGACCGCCGTGAAAGAGAAGCCTTGCCTGCTCAGAAACCGGCAGACTTCCAGAATGGCGGGATGTTCGACGGCGCTGGTGACGATGTGGTCGCCCCTGTCGCGCAAAGCCAGCGCCGTTCCGATCAAGGCATGGTTATTGGATTCGGTGCCGCCGCTGGTGAAAAAGATTTCCTGGGGCTGGACCTCCAGCAACCTGGCGGCCTGGTTGCGCGCGTGATCCACCGCACTGCGCGTGAGTTGGCCCAGGATGTGTCCGCTGGAGGGGTTGCCGTGATGCAGCGTCAAAAACGGCTGCATGGCTTCGGCGGCCAGAGGGTCGAGGCGGGTGGAAGCGTTGTTGTCCAGGTAGATCAGGTCTTGGGGGATGGAATTCATGGAAAATCCTTGTCGGAAGGAAGTGGAAAAGGGGGGAGGCTGGGCGAATCAGGCGAGTTGCAGAACAGATGTCCTTCAAAGATGCCGAGCCGGCAGCGGGGATTCGGTAGGTCCTCCCCCTCTTTTCCCGGTGCAAAAGAATACAGGAAAAACTGGCCTTCTGACCAAGTAATTTCTTTAATCCAGACACCACAACCCTGGTGACAAAATGTTAACATGTCTAACCGACGGTCAATCTTCCAGTTGTGGGCTTGACCAAAAAACGACCGCCGCATGGGCCGCAACGACCTTTTGGGGTTCCGGGAAGGTTGGAGCTTTTTCCGGCATGGTGATGCCGCCGTCAGAATCGTTCGCCGTGTCGATCACCAGGTGCCAGGGTGAGCCGTCGGCACTCGGGGGAAGGGTGAATGGAGCGTCCTTGTCGCCGGCGTTGAGCAACATCAGCATCTCTCCCGGTTCAGAGGGGAGTGACAGGGTCCAGGCCAGTTGACGCGAGGTGTCAGACCAGTCCGGAGCCCCTGGTCGCAAGCCATGCCAGGTAATTTCACCGCGTTGATCGGGATCGCTGGCTGTCCAGTACTTGTCATGCTGGAGGGCGGGAATCCGGCGGCTCAAGGCAATGAGTTCACGGGTGAAGGCCAGCAGTTTTTCGCCCTGATCCCAGTCCATTTGGTTCAGATGATTGTCCTGGCACCAGGGATTGTTGTTTCCCTGGCGCGAGTGGCCGACCTCGTCACCCATGGTGAGCATGGGTGTGCCGTGGGACAGCAACAGCAGGCAAAGAAAATTGCGCACCTGGCGGCGGCGCACAGCCTCGATGTCCTGGTCGTCGGTGGGCCCTTCGTGGCCGCAATTCCAGCTGAAATTGGTATCCGAGCCGTCCCGGTTGCCCTCCCCATTGGCCCCATTGTGCTTGCGGTTGTAGGTGACAAGATCTTGCAGGGTGAAGCCGTCGTGGCAGGTCACGAAATTGATGCTGTGGAAGGGGCGGTGATCCGGAGGCGGCAGCAGGTCGGGGCTGCCGACGATGCGGGCCATCAGGTTTCCGATGGTCCCGGGGTCCGCTCTCCAGAAGCGCCGCACATCGTCGCGGAAAGCCCCGTTCCACTGGGCGAAACTGTCGCCGGGCAAGGAGCCCAGTTGGTACAGGCCGCCGGCGTCCCAGGCCTCGGCGATCAGCGTGGTTTCCACCAATTCGGGATCCGAACCGATGGCCCACAGGATGGGGGCCTGGACCAGCGGCTGGCCGTCTTCCCCCCGGGACAAGGCGGAAGCCAGGTCGAACCGGAATCCATCCACATGCATGTGCCGCACCCAGTGCCTCAAGGAGGCCAGGATCATGTGCCGGGAGATGGAATGGTTGGCGTTGAAGGTGTTGCCGCAACCGGTGAAATCCGCATACTGCGACATGTCCTGCTTCAGGATGTAGTAGGCCTTGTTCTCGAAACCGCGCCAGCACAGGGTGGGCCCGCTGGGATCGCCTTCGGCGGTGTGGTTATAGACAACGTCCAGAATGACCCGCAGCCCGGCACGATGCAGGGCCTTGACCATGTCCCGGAATTCGCGCACGGGGCCTTGGGGTGTCTTGTCCGAACTGTAGCCCCGGTGGGGAGCAAAGAAGGATACGCTGCTGTAACCCCAGACATTGGATCGGCCCGGGGGCGCGTCCTGGGGGTCGAATTCATGGATGGGCATCAGTTCCACGGCCGTGACGCCCAGGTCCCGCAGATAGGGCGCCTTTGCGGCCAGGCCGGCGTAGGTTCCACGCAGGTGGGCGTCCAGGCCGCAGGCGGCATCGGCGGTGAAGCCGCCCACGTGCAACTCGTAAATGATTTCCCGCTGCCGGCCCGCCGGTAAAGGCTGGTCCCCTTCCCAAGGGTAATCTGCAGGATCGATCACCACGCTGCGCAGACAGCGAGCGACATTGTCTTCCGACCCCAGGGCGGCGGCCCGGTCGTAGATGTCTTGCCCCGTGACGGCCAGGCCGTAGGGATCCAAAAGAACCTTATTCCCGCGATACAGATGTCCCAGGGAGGGGGCGTAGGGGCCTTCGGCCCGCCAAGCGTAGACCTGGCCCGGCTTGAGATCCGAAACCAGCACATGCCAATAGTAGGAGGTGCGGTTGCGCTTGGGGTCCAGGGGGATGGTAAGCGTCGGCTGCGGAGCGGACGGTCCGTCAAAAAGCAGCAGGTTCATGGCCACGGCGTCCTTGGCGAAAACCGAAAAATTAACGCCTTCGGGTACCACGGTGGCACCCAGAGGAGCGGGCCGGCCGGGTCTGGTGGTGGGATTAACAGCTGTCATGATCCGCCTTTTCACCGAAGGGTAAGCAGGAAATTAGTAAACCCGCCCTTTCAGGGGACGATAAAAGAAAGTGTGGCGGTATTCCACAAGGGAAGACCTCGTGAACCTTCGGTCGGGATGGTAAATCGTCATCATGTTCCTGGGAACCCTCAAAACCTTGATTCTTGCCGGCAGGGAGACATTGCAGGAGGTCCTCGGTGAAGCTGTCAGCGGTGCTGCGGTTTCCCAGGTCCATCAGGGACGGTTGAGTTTCCCGGCTGTGGGCGAGGTCCATCTGCGGAGCGGGACCCTGCAGACCGTCCACCTGGGATGCGACCGGGCCTTGGCGGCCCACCTGGCGTCACTGGAACCGCAGGGTGAAGTCAAACCTGCGATGCAGGACCTGACCAAGGTATTTCTGGGGCATCTTCTGGCGGAGATGGGGGGCCGCAATCCGCGCGGCAGGGTTGTCAAGGTTCCCGTGGGAGCGACCAACATCGTCACGCGCGGGGTCCGGTCTTATGGCATTCGTCTGGCCAGTACCAGCGGGCAGCTTTTCATGTTGGCCGAGATTCCGTCCCTGGTGGAACTGGAACTGGCCAAGGGCAGTGATTTCCTGTCGGGGATGATGGACACCTACCTGCCGCGGGACTGGAACCAGCGTGAATCCCTGGAAAATGCCATGTTGATCAAGAGTCTGATGAAATTCCTGACCAAGATTGAAGCGGACTACCATGTGGAAATCCCTCTGCAGGAGGGTGAAGCGGCCATTCATTCGGGAATCACCCTCGAGGAGCGGGTGCTCGAAGGGCGCCACGTGCTGAAATTGGCCATGGGCATGGGCGGGCTGGACACGGAGGTGGAACCCGGGACGTGGCTCCATGCTTCAGTCGGCCTGGAGGGCCGATCCCTGGAGTGCGACATGGAATATCTGGGGCCGACCACTCATCCCCTGGTGGGGGGCATCAGCCTTGAATGTTCACTGTTCTCGGTTCCGGAACGGTTCGACATCACCCAACGCCGCCGGGCTTTCCGCATTCCCGTGCCCGAGGGCGTGCAGGTGGAAATGTTGCCCCTCAAGGAAGGGGTTTGTCCAGGTATGGCTTTCATGGAAGCCGCTCCCGAAGAGGTGGAAACCTTCCAGTTGGCGGATTTGAGTTTTTCGGGCGCCAGGCTCACCCGCGAAAGTGAAGAAGCGCCGGAAGTTCTCGCCGCAGGCCGCCGTATCCTGTGCCGCATGATCTTTCCCGATGAATTCGAGCCGCTGGAACTCCTGACCATCGTGCGCCGCTGCACCAAGAGGCTGGCCAACCGCAACGAGTGGCATCTCGATGTCGGTCTGGAGTTTCTCATCTCCCCGGACCTGGATCGCCGTTCCCTGGAATTTGTCCGCCAGTACGTGCTGGCCGAACAGCGCGCCAAACTCTCCCAACGGACGGTGGTCGCCCGTCCCAGCTGACCCTTTGGTTTGATTTCCCCTATGTGGTAGCTTCTGCAGTTGGAACCGCCGCCGCCGGACGCGTTTTTTTTTGGCGACCCTGTTCCTGGATGACGCCCTCTACGGCCGGGAACCCGTCCGGCTGCCCCCTCCGCGGCGGCTGCCTGCAAGGAGGCGCGTTGACGGGACCGGGACGGACCGTTAACCTGATGCTACCCCGACCGACAACCGCCCTTTGCCTCCCAGGTGGGATGGGGGAATTCATGATCGATCTGCAGCAACTCAACGACCATTCCCGGGAATTTGCCACGCGGCTTTTCCGGGCGCATCCGGAATGGATCCGGTTTGCCCGTTACGACCCTTATGAGGATTTCGAAAAGGAAGCCCTGTTGGTCGAGGTTTCCCGTCCGGTGGACGGGGCTCGTCATGGTCTTTTCATCACCACCAGCGAGTGGGAAATCTCCATCGGGTACGGGGAAAGTTTCCATACCCGTTTCGGGGTGTCGGGAGAAGATGGGGAAACGGATTTCTACGCGGCCGCCATGGCGTTCATCGAGGACTTCCTGGCCGAAAAGATCGTTGTCGCCACCGCCAGCGACGACCGTGAATGGCTGGGAGCCTGGTTGGTGGATCTGAGCCGTGAATCCCTGGCCGACATCACAGTGGCCCCGGGTGAAGCGGTCAAGGTGCGTTCCTGGCTCGGTACCCATGATTGTGAGCTGCAGGGATGACAAGGCCCACTTTTGAACGTGCGGTGCTGATCGTCAATCCCGTGTCGGGCCAGGCGCGCGGGCTGCGGCTGGGACAGAGCGTGAAACAGGCCCTGGTGGACAAGGGTGTTTTTTGCTCCGTGAGGGTTACCGGTGGGCCGGGGGAGGCGGAAAAGTGGGCCAGCCAGGCCGGCGGGGAAGGGTTCGATCTGATAGTGGCCATCGGAGGCGATGGGACGGTGGGGGAAGTTGTTTCCGGCCAGGCGCGTGCCGGAGACATGGTCCCCATCGCGGTGATTCCCGTTGGCACCGCCAACGTGGTCGCGTTGGCCCTGGCGCTGCCGTTTTTCAAGGGCATGGCCCTGGACACCATTTTCGAGGGTCGGAGTCTTGAATTCGATGTGGGATATCTACCGGAACACGACCGGCATTTTTTCCTGATGTCCGCCATCGGCTATCCGGCCAAGGTGATCAAGGATTCTCCGCGCCGGCTCAAGAACCTGTTCGGGATATTCACCTACCTGGGAGCGGCCATACGCAACGTGCTGAAACTGGACGAGGTGCGGATCTTCATCGAGAACGAGTCGGGCCAGGTGCGTGAAATGGAGGGCAACACGATCCTGCTGTCGAACATCGGCAAGATCGGGGACTGGAACCTCAAGGTCACGCCCGATACCAGCGCTCACGACGGCAAGTTCGACGTGACGGTTATTTCGAGCCGCTCCCTGTGGGGTGTCGTCACCGTCCTGTTCCGCATGTTGACCTGGCGCTATCGGCCCTCATCGCGGCTGCACCACTTCCAGGCCGAATCGGTGGTGATCGCAACCGACCCTCCGGTGGGGGTGCAGATCGACGGGGAAGTCCTGGGTAACACACCCCTGACCGCCCAGGTCAAACCGGGGGCCATCAGGATGATTGTGGGCGCGCGCTATCATGCCCACGCCTCCCAGGATGGATTTTCCTGGGAACTCAAACTGCCCCGGTCATGGCTTAAGCGGGGCCGGTGATTGTCCCTGTATTGCAGGGGCTCCTGATTTTTGGTATAATATAGGTGCGATCCAACCTTGAAATGGCCAACCGCAATTGAAGTGGCTTTTCTTGTGAAACTGAACCATATTCCCGGTTGGACACGCGATCTGGGGGGCACGTCCTGCTCCCCATTTTTCTGTTTACCTTAAATTAAAGCGACCAGACCCCATGGAAATCAGGA
>CAZJGK010000031.1:0-28424 GCA_964545545.1 uncultured Fibrobacteraceae bacterium
GTGCCGTGCGTGCCTTCGCGGCCACCGGCAAGCCCGTGGTTGCCTATCTGGATGGCGGGATGACCAGCGACTATGCCCTGGCCGCCCAGGCCGGCCGGGTAACGGTTTCGCCCGAGGCCAACATCATGGTTCTGGGTGTCGTTGCCCAGCTGGAGTTCCTCAAGGACACCCTGGGCAAGCTCGGCATGGAGGCGGATTTCATCCACATGGGCCAGTACAAGAGCGCTCCCGAGCGCATGACCCGCGACAGCGCCTCGAAACCCAACCTGGAAATGGTCAACTCCATTGTTGATGACCGCTACCAGGCTCTGGTGGCTATGCTCGCCACCGGTCGGGGGGTGGACGGAAAGACGGCGGCCGGCTGGATTGACCAGGGCATGTTCGACGCGCGCGGCGCAGTCCAGGCCGGACTGGCCGACACGATCGAGTACTGGGATGATATGCTCGACAGTGAATTTCCCTCTGAACCGGTGACGGATCTGGGTGATTACATCCTTGATGCCCCGCATGCGCGCAAGGATGCGCCCAAGGTCGCCTTGGTCAATATCAGCGGGATCATCATGCCCGGTCCGAGCAAGTTCGACAACCTGCAGGGCAAGATTGCCGGCAGCGAAACGGTTGTCGAGCAGCTCCAATCCGTCGAGGATGACGATGATGTCCAGGCCCTGGTGTTGCGTGTCGATAGTCCCGGCGGGAGCGCCCTGGCCAGCGACCTGATCTGGAATGAAATCGAAAAGGTCAAAATGAAGATGCCGGTCATCGTTTCCATGAGCGGCATGGCCGCCAGCGGCGGATATTACGTGTCCTGCGGCGCCGACTCCATCTTCGCCGATCCCGGGACTCTGACCGGATCCATCGGCGTCTATGCGGGCAAGCTCAACCGCAGCAAGATGTACCAAAAGATCGGCGTCAACCGGGAGTTCATCACCCGCGGCAAGAACGCGCTGTTCTTTGCCGACGAGGGTGGCTTCTCCCCGGGCGAGCGGGAACTGTTCGAAAAGCAGTTGTCCGGTTTCTACGCGCGATTTGTGGACAAGGTGGCCCAGGGCCGGCACCAGACCAGCGAGTCCATTCAAGCCCTTGCCCAGGGCCGGGTCTGGACCGGGAACCAGGGCAGCACCCGCGGGCTCGTCGATGGGTTGGGCGGCTTGACCCGGGCGCTGGACTCTGCCAAGTGGAGCATCGGGCTGAATCCCGACGCTCACATCGCCCTGCAGTCCTACGGCAAGCAGTTGACCTGGGTGGAGAGAATGCTCATCAAGTCGTTGCACAACGAAGGGGCCAAGGTTCGCCTGGGCGCCTGGCTGTCCCCCGCTGAGCTGGATCCCGCCTCGGTGGCTGCCCTTGCGGGCCTGGCCGGTTTGCTGGATATCCAGACCCGGCAGACTTTTGCCACGGCGGCCCTGCTGGATGGGCGGCCGGTGGCCATGACCCCGTTTGTGGTGCGTTGGCGTTGAATCGCCGCCCTCATGCCTAAGAAAAGCCCCGGGTCAACACCCGGGGCTTTTTTTGCAGGGTTACACGGAAGCTGTTTTGGCCGCCGCTAGTTTTGCTTTTGTTTCATGCCGCCCTGCATCCAGCCCTTGGCCAGGATCAAGGCAATGGGGCTGATCATGGCGATCATGCCGTAGATCAACCACATGGGCTGGCTGTGGGTGGATCCCGAAATAGGCAGGTACTTGGCCACGAAGAAGCCGGAATAAAGTCCGGTGACCATCTTGGTCAGAAACCAGGGGAACTGCCCGATGCCCATGTAGGCGCCGGTCTTGCCCTCCGGAGCGATCTCGGAAATCCACTGCAGGAAGCGCGGCTGCCACATGGCCTCGCCCACCGACATCAACAGCACGTAGGTCAAGAACAACCAGAGGTTGGGGCCAATGGCCAGCAGGAAGGTCGGCAGCGCCATGACCAGGGTGCCGATGATCATCATCTTGTAGATGTTCGCCCGGGCCGTCAGGCCGGCAACGATGGGAGCCAGGACAAAGATGATGATGGGATTCAGGTTGCTGAAGAACTCGAAGTACTCGCTGACGATCCCGCCTCTGAAGGCGCGGTCCAGGTAATAGGGCAAGGTCAGCCAGTTGTGGGCGAACAGGGTCTGCACCGGAATCAGGATGAAAATGAAGAAGGTGAAGCGGCGATCCCGGAACGGATGGTCGGGGCGGTGTCTCAGGAATTCCCAGACGGACAGGCCGGCCAGGATTCCCGCCAGGGGGAAGCCCCACACAACCAGGGACCCCGTTGAGACCTTGGCGTTGATACCCAACGCCAGGCAGGTCAGGGCCGCAACGACCAGGGCGGCAAACGGGATGCTGTTGATGGGGACCACGGGAGCCGCAGGCTTGATTTCCTTATCCTTGGCAGTGCCATCCTTGTTCAGTTCCATGGCCTCGGTCTCGGCTTTGACCTTGGTGACTGCTTCGGCGTCTGTCTTTCGCGTCAACACGACCATGGTGATCAGCAGGGCGATCACGACCAGGAGGACGTAGGCCCAGAAAACAGCCGTCAGGCCGTTGGGCGGGAAGGTGGTTTCGAAATTCCTTCTGACCAGCGGGGAAACAAAACCCACGAAAAAAGCGCCCAGGTTCATCAGGCCGTAAATGACGGCGTAGCCCATGGCCGCGGTCTGGGGGTTGGTGTAGCGCTTGACCCCCGCGTAAGCCGCCGGTTGGTAAAGACCATAGGCGACGACCATGATGAGCAGGCCGAGGGTCATCGTGAAGAACATGGGGGATGTCAGCCCGTGCCCCAGTGACAAGGTCCCCGAAAGGGCGATTACGGTGCGCCCGACCAGGAACATGACGAACGACAGGATCAAGGCTTTGCGGACCCCGATCTTGTCGCTGACCCCGCCCAGAAACAGCATGGCCAGGGTGATGCCGCCGGTGACCAGGGAATAGACCCAGCCCGCCTGGGGATCGGTCAGCTGGACGTTCTCGGAACAGTACTTGCCCAGGATGGTCAAGATACCGAAATATACCAGCCCCTCCAGCACATAGGGGATATTCACGCCCCAGAGGGCTTTGGGGGCATGAATGAAGGCATTCAGCGTTTGTCCGAGTTCCTTGAAGGATTCACGTACGACTTCGCCGAGGGCTTTTTTCTCCTGCGGATTTTCAGTCATGAGTAAGGTGTGTTCCTCTCGATTCGGGTCTGTGTGATGAGCAATTCTATGCCTCCCGGACCGGCTTCGCAAGCCGCATTCCCGGCCCGGCAGGTTCAGGTCAGCGCTGATTCCAGTTTGTGGCGGATTTCACTACGGGCTGAGGCCGCGTCTGTTTCACAGGCAGCCAAAAAATCCTTGGCCTGCTGCCTCGTCTGGTCCCGGAAATCGGGGTCGGCACTCTGGTCCAGGTCGGCCAGGGATTCCAGGTTGATCAGCACGTTGTAATAGGCGCCTTCGGCTCCGGCCAGGGCCGAAAGAACGGCCACCCCGGCATCGCTCAGACTGTTGACGTTGCCGATCTGGGCCATGCGGCCGGAGATCCGGATCAGGCGCGGCGCCTTGGCCAGGACCGCCAGGGGAATGCGGGTGGCTTCCCTGGTGGCCTCGGCAATGGCCAGATCGCGGATATGGGCCTGCTCCGGGGTGCTTTTCGGCAGGCGGAATCCGGCCATGACCCGGTTGAAGGCGGCCGTGTCCTCATCCATGGCCGCCAGGTAGTAGTCCTTGAGCTCCTGGGCTTCCTCGGCGAGGGCCAGGACCTCTTCACGGACGGAGGCGTAATTCTTCTTGCCTGCGGTGAGATTGCCGACCATGGCCGCCAGCGCGGCGGCCTGCGCGCAGGCCAGGGCGGCCACGGATCCGCCCCCGGGAGCAGGGGAATCGCACGACAGTTCGTCCAGGAATTCGCGGTTGGTCATGCTGACCAGGGGACCGTCGGTGAGCCCGGCCTGGTATTCGATGATCTTGTCCGCCGGATCGAAGGGGGCGATATCCCGCAGGCCCATGCTCTGGATGGCCGTTTCGATGATCAGGCGGCGGGGAATGCCCGCACTCTGGCCGGCCGCGCGCAGGAAGTGCTTGCCGGCGTCGAGCATATCGCCCTCGGGGATCAAGCCCACCAGCTCGCTGCCGGTGACCCGCACGCCGTGGTCGGCCGCACTCTTGCGGCAGGCCTCGAAGGCCTGGTGGGGTTTGGTCACGGACGTGTCCACGAGGTTCATGGAGACCTGGGCGCGGTCGTATTCGGGAATAACCCACCCCACGGCTTTGCAGGCTTGCAGGCAGTAGGGGCCGGGCACCAGGACATTCTGGCCGTTCTCGTCCTTGAGGATCCGGCCCTGGGCATCGCGCTGGGCCCGGCCGGCCTCCTTGACGTCCAGGGCGATCTGGCTGGCGATGCTCTTGTTGCGCGTATTCAGGTTGACGTTGTAGGCCACCAGGAAGCCGCGTGCGGCGACGTTGGTCGCACCCGTGCCGGCCACGTGTTCGTTCCAGACGTTGGGGCCGAAGTCGGGGCACCACTGCTCGGTGCCCAGCTTGCCGGGCAAGGCCTCGTATTCGCCCTTGCGCACGTGGGCGAGATTGCGCCGCTCGGGTGTAACTGCTGCGGCCTCATAGAGGTAAACTGGGATGTCCAGCTCCTCGCCGATACGCCGGCCAACTTGGCGGGCGATGCCCACGCATTCGTCCATGCTGACGCCCCGCACCGGGACAAAAGGACAAACGTCCGTGGCGCCGTGGCGGGGGTGGGCTCCGCTGTGGTTCCTCATGTCGATGAGCTCGGCTGCTTTGGCCACGACCTTGAAGGCCGCTGCGGCCACACCTGCGGGGGAACCGATGAACGTGATCACGGTGCGGTTGGTTTCCGCCCCCGGATCGACGTCCAGCAGGTGCACGCCTTCGGTGCTTTCCACTTCGGCAGCCACCGCAGCAATCACTTTTTTGTTGCGGCCCTCACTGATGTTGGGCACGCATTCGACGAGCTTCTGCATGGATCATTGCTCCCGGGCTGGAAATGACGATGCGGGCGGCATCAAGGGCGTGCCGTCCAGGTTCATGGACGGAAAAGTAGCCCAATCAGGCACCCATATCCAGATTCTTGGCCCGGATTCGGGCGCGGAATTGCTGACTTGGCTTTGCAAAACCATCCATCCGGTTTTATATTGGCCCAAGTTAAGGGGCGGTGTGGTGATATTGAAATCCCACCCTCCGGTTCCTCGCCCTGCCAGCCGGCAAACCGGCCAATAATATCAACAAGGTGGATAAGAAATGTATACGGCAAACCCTAATGATCGTGTAGCCATTTTTATCGATGGTGAGAATATCCATTACAGCGCCAAGCATTTGAACATGAGGCTGGATTACCTGAAACTTTGCCGCAAGCTGGCGGCCGGGCGGCGCCTGGTGCGCGCCTACTTCTATACGGCCGTGAGCAACCAATCCGAGGGCAAGATCGACTTCATCAATTTTTTGAAACTCAACGGCTTCACGGTTGTGACCAAGGAGATCAAATCCTTCAACGAAAACGATGGCGGCGCCCGCAGCGTGCGCGGAAGCCTGGACATGGAGCTGGCCATCGGGGTGCTGGAACTTGTTCCCCATCTCGACACGGTCGTCCTTTGCACCGGCGATGGTGATTTTCGCGGCCTGGTCGATGCCGTGGCTCGACGGGGCGTTCACGTCGAGGTCTGTGCCCTGCGTGAGATGACGAGCACCGACCTGATCGCCGCCGCCGACCGCTACACGGATCTTGCCAGCTTGAAGGAAGATATTTTCCTGGCCGCGCCGCCGCCGCGGGAGATCAAGAACGAGTTTCCCTCGACGGACGACGACGACATTGACGCTTTCAAGATCGAGGATACGAGTTTCGATTTCTGAGCGTTCCTTGTGACACGGTAAGGTTTGAGAATGGGGTGTCCCTGCCGGGGACGCCCCATGTCGGTTCAACCCGGGAATTGATCAGCAGGCGTCAGGGAATTCGGCGTTCATGGCGTCGTGGTATGCCTCCTGGATCCGGCGGGTGACCGGACCGGGACGACCGGTGCCGACCGGGCGGTGATCGATGCTGATCACAGGCAGGATTTCCCGTACGCTGCTGGCGCAGAACACTTCCTGGGACGCGGCCAGATCGGCCGTGGTCAGGGATTCCTCGCGGATACCCAGCCCCAGTTTGCGGCTCAGGGCCATGACGCGTTCCCGGGTTCTGCCCGGCAGGAATCCACCCCGACAAGCGGGAGTCCACAGCTCCTCCTGGCGCACCAGGAAAATATTGCTGACGGCTCCCTCGAGGAGGAAACCGCCGTGGGCGGTCAGGATGGCTTCCTGGCAACGGTTGCGCGCCGCCTGCCGCAGGGCCAGCACGGTGGTCAGGCCATTCAGCGTTTTCAGTTCAGGAAAATGGCTACGGGCGAAGGCGGGGCCGAGGACCACGGCGCTGATGCCCGTGTTCTGCCAGGCGGCAAGGTGGGGACCCACGGGGGCCAGCGTGGCCAGGACCGTCGGTTCCAGCAGATCCAGGTCGGTCAGAGGGAGCGGGTCGGCGGCCGAACCACTGCGGCTGACGGTGATCCGCAGGCGGCCGTCACTGGCGGTCAGGCCGTTGAGCGCGACCAGGCGGGTGACGATGTCGTTCATGGCCGGAAGATCCAGGTTCAGGGAAATATCGAGCGATCGGGCATGGGCGACAAGCCTGTGGAAGTGGGCGGGCAGATCCACGGCGCGGCCGTGATAGACCCGCAGGGTGGTGTAGACGCCGTCCCCATAGAGGAAACCGCCGTCGAACACCGAGATGCGGGCGTCCTCGTCCCTCAGGAATTGGCCGTTGAGATAGACATGCATGAGGCGGTTTTTCCTCCGGCGCTGAAACCCGATGCCGGGGGCAACATCTCACGCGCCACCGGGTGAGGCAAGCCTCTCCTTAGGTGGCCTGAAGGATAGGCAGCGCTTTTTCAAGCCGGCCCAGCTCGGCCAGAGCATCCGCATCCTCGGGATTGAGGGTCACCAGGGCCCGGGCTTCTTCGGCCGACGCTGCGAGATCACCGATGGCACGGTTCATCAGCAACCCCAGCATGCGCCGCCGTACCGTGTAATCGTTCTGGTGCGCCAGATGTTCGCGACACAGGGCGAGGGCCTCTTCGGTCTTGCCGGTGGCTTCGTCAAGGTCGCAGAGGTTGATCAGGGCGCCAAGATGGTCGGGTTTTGTCTGCAGGGCAGCCTGGAAGTGGGCACGGGCACAAAGGGCATTGCCTTCCACATAGGCAGCCACGCCCAGATTGTTGTGGGCATCGGGGTCACCGGGATCATGATGAAGGACCGCTTCGAAATCCAGGGTTGCCGCCGCGAAATTTTCCTGACGCGCCCGCATCAGACCGCGGTTGTAATGAATGTTGGGATTGCCCGGGAGAATTTCCAGAACCCGGCCAAAGCATTCTTCGGCCTCGGCGGTCCTGCCCAGGGACGCATAGAGGGCACCCAGATTGTTATACCCCTCCGGGGAGTCGGGGAAGCAGCGGATCACTGCTTCAAAACTGTCCAGCGCTGATTCCAAGCTCCCCTCCCTGAGCGCCGTGGTGCCGGCCTGGACAAGTGCGGCCAGCTTTTCCTGGTATTTCCGGTCGGTCACGGGCGTGGCGGTGGGGTCCATTTGCGTCTGCATGGAGTTTTCTCCTCAATCAAGTGGAAAATCCGACGGCTATTGGAGCGAACCAAGGCAATCCGCGTGCCGCCCGCAGGGGACGGGAGCAGGGCGGGGACTGCGGGCGGGTACGCTTTAAATGAATGAGCAGCAAGAGAATAGTTTGACGGCAGGCTGGGGCCGTGGGACCCTCGCCAAGGTTTTTTCACTGGCCTTGGTGGTCGAAATGGGGTCAGTATGGGCTGGTTTTGATCATTTGCAGTGGGCAGTTGACACGGTCAATCACTCTGTTATTTTTGCAACAGAAATGAGCGGCAGGGTCGGTTAGGACGGCCGCTAATGCCATCCATGGCTTTCCTCGCGGGAGTTGCGATGTTCGAGCAATTTATTCCCGTCCTGTTGGTGCTGGGTGTGGCGGGGGCCTTTGCCGCGCTTTTCCTGGGTGTCAGCTTCTGGCTGGGGCCGAGCCGGCCTGACCCGCTCAAGGACTCCACCTACGAATGCGGGATTCCACCGCGGGGCAGTATCCAGATTCGTTTCTTCGTGCGCTTTTTCCTGGTGGCGCTGTTCTTCCTCCTGTTTGATCTCGAGGCTGTCTTTCTCTATCCCTGGGTGGTGCTTTACCGGGGTATGCTCGCTGCCGGGACCGGCGGTTTCGCCCTGGCGGAAATGGGGGCTTTCCTGCTCGTGCTGTTGACCGGATTCCTCTACATCTGGAAGAAAGGCGGGCTGGAATGGCAGTAGACCTGGAGCGCCCCAGCAATTTCATCACCACGCGCCTGCGCCAGGCCGTGAACTGGGGACGGAAATACAGCCTGTGGCCCCTGCCCTTCGGTGTGGCCTGCTGCGCCATCGAATTCATGAGCACCGTGTCGTCGTACAACGACATCAGCCGCTTCGGGGCGGAACTGGTGCGGTTTTCTCCGCGGCAAAGCGATCTGATGATCATCGCCGGAACCATCAGCTACAAGCAGGCGCCGATTCTCAAGACCATTTACGCCCAGATGGCCGAGCCCAAGTGGGTCATCGCCATGGGTGTGTGCGCCAGCAGCGGTGGTTTCTACAACAATTACAGCACCCTGCAGGGAGCCGACCGGGTCATTCCCGTAGACATGTATGTGGCGGGGTGCCCGCCCACACCGGAGAACCTGCTTTATTCCCTGACCCTTATCCAGGAGCGCGTTGAAAAAGAGGGTCTGGTCAAGGCCGCTGTTCGTCATCCCGATCGGGTGATCACTTGAGTTGCTGAATCGGTTGCCGGGTTTTGCCCGGCATCATCCAAACGCGTGGACGACCGCTTACATCTGCGCGCCTTGAGGACGGCAAGAGCATGAGTCAGAAGCTGGTCGAAAGACTGCAGAAGGAATTCGGAAAGCGGATCCTGGCCACCGCCAGCGACCACGGCGACGAGAGCGTCACCATTGATCGCGGCGACCTGCCGGCCGTCCTTGGGCATCTCCGCGACCGGGAAAACTGCGAGCAGTTGTCCGACGTCGTGGGCCTCGATCATCCCGGGCGCCCGGAACGTTTCGAGGTGGTCTACCTCCTGCGTTCGCTGAGCAACAGGCACCGCATCCAGGTGCGGGTGAATGTGCCCGAAGACGAACCGGTTCCCACGGCCACGGGTCTGTACCACAGCGCGGATTGGCACGAGCGGGAAGTCTACGACCTTTTCGGCATTCCGTTTGCCGGACACCCGGATCTGCGCCGGATCCTTTGCCATCACCAGTTCGAGGGACACGCCCTGCGCAAGGACTATCCCATCGAACAGGGGCAGGAATGCACCCGCCCGGAAAACCTTTTTTCCGATGAGGACATTGCCCACGCTGCACGCCGCGCCAACGAGGTTCCGCGCGCGCGCGGCGTCGTGGTCGACGAGATATTCCCGTCCGATCTGCTGACCGTAAACATCGGGCCCAGCCATCCCGCCACGCACGGCGCCTTGCGCGCCGAGTGTCTGCTCGACGGCGAAACGATTCTCGAAGCGCGCACCGAGATCGGGTATATCCACCGTTGCTTCGAAAAGGAGGCCGAGGACCATACCTGGGCCCAGGTGATGCCCTATACGGACCGGCTGAACTACTGCTCGGCCATGCTGAACAATTCCCTTTACGCCCTGGCCGTCGAAAAGCTGCTCGGCATCAAGGCCACGCCCCGGGCGCAAGGCATTCGGGTCATCGTCTGCGAGCTGAGTCGGATCATCGACCACCTGGTCTGCATCTGCGCCAACCTGGTGGATATCGGCGCCCTGACCAACTACTGGTACCTGTACAATGTGCGTGAGAGCATCTACCAATCCCTGGAAAAACTCTGCGGTTCCCGCCTGACCACCAACTACGCCCGCATCGGCGGCATGAGCCACGATCTGTACGAGGGTTTTGGCGACGAGATCAAAGTCAAGCTGCAGGAGATGGATCAGGGCATTTCCGATGTGATGAAACTCGTCGCCCGCAACCGGATATTCCTGGACCGCACGGTCGGCGTGGGGGCCATGAGCCGCCAGGAAGCGCTCAGCTGGGGTTACACCGGTCCTTGCCTGCGGGCCACCGGTTGCGCCTGGGACCTGCGCAAGGATGCGCCCTACTTCGGCTACCAGGAGTATGATTTCGATATCCCCACCGGGACCAGCGGTGACACTCACGACCGCATCATGGTGCGCATGGCCGAGATGATTCAGAGCCGCCGCATCATTCTGCAGGCGTTGGCCAAGCTCCCCGGCGGTCCCGTTGACGTGGATGACCCGCGTGTGGTCCTGCCGCCCAAGGCCGAGGTTTACGGCAGCATCGAAGGTGTCATGAACCAGTTCAAGCTGATCTACGAGGGCATCCAGGTTCCTGCCGGCCGGGGCTACGGTTTCGGTGAGGGCGCCAATGGCGAACTGGGATTTTTCTGCGTGTCCGACGGCAGCGGGCATCCCTACCGGATAAAGGTCAGGCCACCCTGCTTTCCGATTTTCTCATCCTATGCCCGGTTGATTTCCGGCGGCATGATCCCCGATGCCGTCGCCACCCTGGGCAGTCTGAACATCATCGCCGGAGAACTGGATCGCTGACGGTCCCTGCAAGAGGAAGGTTGAGACCCGATGAACAAGCCGGCCCCCGCTAAGGCACCCGAGAGGCTGAAGGATGCCACCCTGGCCCGCATCGACGCCCTGGTGGAGCAGTACCCCACCCCCCCCAGCGCCTTGATGCCATGCCTGTGGGCCATCATGGACGAGGTGGGTTATGTGCCGGAGGTGGGGGTTGACCTGCTGGTCGGCAAGCTGGGTCTGACCCGCGCCCGTATCCACGAGGTGCTTTCCTTCTACACCATGTACCGGACCGAACCCCAGGCTGAATTCGTGCTCCAGGTTTGCCACAACATCAGTTGCCACATCATGGGTGCCCGGAGAATCATCGCGCATCTGGAGAAACGGTTGGGGATCCGGCTGGGAGAGTCGACACCGGACGGCAAGTTTGCCCTCGAGGGAGTCGAATGTCTGGGTGCTTGTGGAATGGGGCCCTGCCTGCAACTCGGCAAACATCTTTATGAACACCTGACCTGCGCCAAGGTCGATGACCTGCTGGAGAATCTGCGCCGCGGCGAGGTTCCCCCGGCGGACACCGACCGGGAACTGGAGGCTTGAGGTGAGCGCCAAGGATTTCACCATTCTTTCCTCACGCTTCGGACGCTCCGACGGGCATCGTCTCGCCGTCTACGAGCAAGAGGGCGGCTATCAGGCTTTGCGCAAGGTCCTGGGCGGCATGGATGCCGCTGCTGTCCGCGATACGGTCAAGGAAGCGGGACTGCGCGGGCGGGGCGGCGCGGGTTTCCCCACCGGAGTCAAATGGGGTTTCGTGCCCCAGGATGCCCGGGAGGTTTATTTCTTCGTCAATGCCGACGAGAGCGAACCGGGAACCTTCAAGGATCGCTATCTGCTCGATTATGATCCCCACCAGACGCTCGAGGGAACCATCATCAGCTGCTTCGCGGTTCAGGCCCACCTGGGATTCATCTATATCCGCGGCGAATTCGGCTGGCTGATCGATCGCGTCCAGGCCGCCGTCGACGAAGCCCATGCCGCCGGCTATCTGGGCCGCAATATCCTGGGCAGCGGTTTCGATCTGGAAATCATCGTTCACAAGGGCGCCGGGGCCTATATCTGCGGCGAAGAGACCGGGTTGATCAATTCGGTGGAGGGTCGCAAGGGCCAACCCAGCATCAAGCCGCCTTTCCCCGCCGTGGCGGGCTTTCTCGGCAAACCCACCATCGTGAACAACGTCGAGTCCGTGGCCTCCGTCCCCTGGATCATCAACCACGGATCCGCTGCTTACCGCGCCATCGGAACCGAGAAATCGGCGGGCACCAAGCTGTTCTCGGTCAGCGGCCCGGTCAAAAATCCCGGTGTCTACGAGATCCCCCTGGGGCTGCCGTTCCGGGAATTTTTCCACGATTATCTCGGCGGCATGGTCGAGGGCGAGGAACTCAAGGCCGTCATCGTCGGCGGGAGTTCGGTGCCCGTGCTACCTGCGGCCGAGGTGATGAACGTCAACCTGGACTACGAGTCCCTGCAGCAGGCCGGCACGATGCTGGGCTCCGGGGGGATGATCGTCATCCCCGCGAGCTGCGACATGGTCGAACTGATCCAGGTCTTGATGCATTTCTATTTCGACGAGTCCTGCGGCCAGTGCACGCCCTGCCGCGAGGGCACCGGCTGGTTGCACAAGCTGGTCAAGAAACTGCGGCGCGGGGAGGGTACCCTCGAGGACCTCGAGCTGCTGGAGCATGTCTGTGACGGCATGGCTGGGCTGACCATCTGCCCCCTGGCCGACGCCGCGGTCATGCCCATGCGCAGCTTCCTCGGCAAGTTCCGTCCTGAATTCGAGGCCCTCATCCAGGAAACCGCCACGGCGGCCCCCCTGACCCGCTGGCCGCGGGGGGAGCAGGAGTGACCATATGGCCAAGTTGACCATCGACGACAAGGAATTCGAGTTCCCCGACGGGACCAGCCTCTTCGATGCCTGCGAGGTGGCCCGGGGTGAAGCCTTGCCTCATTTCTGTTATCACCCGGATCTGCCGGTGGCCGGTGTCTGCCGCCTGTGCCAGGTGGAAATCGAGGGTGCGCCCAAGCTCACCATCGCCTGCAACACGGTCGTGCGCGACGGTATGGTTGTGCACACCCGCAGTGAACGGGTCCGCAAGGCGGCGCAGCAGATCCTGGAGATGCACCTGATCAACCACCCGGTGGACTGTCCCATCTGCGACCAGGCCGGCGAGTGCGGCCTCCAGGACCAGTACATGAAGTATGGGCTCTACGGGTCCCAGGTCGAGATGACGGCCAAGGTGCACAAGAACAAGGCCAAGGTGATCGGCCCCTATGTCATCCTGGATCAGGAGCGTTGTGTCCTGTGCAGCCGTTGCGTGCGTTTCTGCAACGAGGTGACCGGCACCGGGGAGCTGGGAATTTTCAACCGTGGTGATCGGGCCGAACTCGACGTCGCTCCCGGCGTCCAGCTTGACAACAATTACAGCATGAACACCGTGGATATCTGCCCGGTCGGCGCCTTGACCAGCCGGGATTTCCGCTTCGCCAAACGGGTGTGGATGCTCAAGAGCACCCCGGGCATCTGCCCCGGTTGCGCCACCGGCTGCAACGTGCGCATTGATCACGAAGGCGGGCGGGTTTACCGGCTCAAACCGCGGCGCAATCCCGAGGTCAACGGCGCCTGGATGTGTGATCGCGGCCGCATGACCTACAAGGCCCTGCACGATGAGCGCCGCCTGCTGAAACCCCGTGTGGGCGAGCGCGATTTGACCTGGGCCGAGGTTCGCGAACAGGTGGAAGAACTGCTGGGCGGCCAGAGGCCGGGCCTGGTGATCGTCAGTCCCCACCTCAGTCTCGAGGAGATGTTCATGGCCCGGGAGCTGGCGGGCGCCGGGGCGATTGTTTCCGGCCCCGGGGGTATGGGCATGAATGAAGCGGACGCGTTGCTCCTGGATGCCGACCGCACGCCGAATCGCCGTGGGCTGGCGACCCTGGGCATCGCTGAACTCGACGCCGCCGAGCTGGCCGGGCGCCTGGGTGACGCCACCGGGGCCATCGTCATCGTCGGCGGAGATCCTGCCCGGGACGAGGCCTTCCTCACGGCCCTGGACGGGCATGCCGCGACCATGTTTATCGGGACCCACGGGGGCGTGACCGCGGCGGCGGCGCGCCTGGTGTTGCCGGCCGCGGCCTGGGCGGAAAAG
Organism: uncultured Fibrobacteraceae bacterium; assembly: GCA_964545545.1. Classification (GTDB taxonomy): domain Bacteria; phylum Krumholzibacteriota; class Krumholzibacteriia; order LZORAL124-64-63; family LZORAL124-64-63; genus JAHJTW01. The sequence goes on from CAZJGK010000031.1 coordinate 13,809, forward strand.
GCCGGGACCTTCGTCAATCGGCAGGGACGGTGGCAGGGTTTCCAGCAGGCGGTCGTGCGACCTGACGCCGTGCGCGAGGTCTGGCGCATCCTGGCCGAGATCAAGGCCGCCGTTGAGGACGACGCCGGTCCCCAGAGTCTCAAGGCCGTACGCCGGGCCCTGGTCGATGCCGTGCTTATTGAAGGAGAACTCGATATGGACAGGATGCCCGAATTCGGGTACGTGCCCGGCGGGGGTGGACAATGAGCATCGTCTGGGAGTCCCTTGCCAAGATCGGCTTCATGTTCGCCTTGATCATGGGTCTGGTGGTGGTCCTGATCTGGATGGAGCGCAAAGGCGCCGCTTTCATCCAGGACCGCACCGGACCGAACCGCGCCTCCATTGCGGGGGTCAGGCTTGCGGGGTTGATCCATCCGGTCGCCGATGTTTTCAAGCTGCTGTTCAAGGAGGATATCGCGCCGGACAACCGTCACCGCGCCCTGTACAACATGGCCCCTTGGCTGGTGATGACCGTAGCGTTGAGCACGTACGCCGTGATCCCCTTCGGGGATTTTTTGACGGTTGGCGGGCGCCGCATTCCCCTGGTGGTTGCCGATTTGAACGTCGGCATGCTCTACATCCTGGCCGTGGCCAGCCTGGGCACCTACGGGGTGGTCATGGCGGGCTGGTCCGCCAACAACAAGTTCACGTTCCTGGGCGGGATGCGCGCCACCGCCCAGATGATCAGCTACGAAATCAACATGGGACTGGCTCTGCTGGGCCTGATGCTCGTGTTCGGGTCTCTGCGCATCACGGACATCACCGGGGGACAGGCGGCCCTGCTCTGGGGATTCTTGCCCAAGTGGGGCGTGGTCGTTCAGCCCTTGGGGTTCCTGCTCTTCATCACCACGGTCTATGCCGAGACCAACCGCAACCCCTTCGATTTGCCCGAGGGCGAGTCCGAGATCGTGGCGGGCTATCACCTGGAATACAGTTCCATGAAATTCGCCCTGTTCTTCATGGCCGAATACGCCAACATGGTCATTGGGGCCGCCCTCATCGCGACCTTGTACTTTGGCGGCTACCAGGTTCCCTGGCTGCCGCGACCGATGCTGGAGACCCATGCCGGCTCCCTGCTGACCGGCACCCTGGTGGCAACGTGCCTGCTTTCCCTGCTGGTGGCTCTCGCCTTTTTGCGCCGTGTCCAGCGGGAGCGGGGCAAATTCCAGGATGCCCGGGACCGGGAACCTGTCCTGGGGGCCGGTCTGTGGCTGATCATCGCCCTCGCCGCCGCCGGCGGATTGTTGCGGAGCCCCTGGGGGATCGGCCCTGCCGCCGCCGGAGTTTTTGCCTCGATCATCCAGACCGGCGCCTTCCTGGTGAAGCTGGTCTTCTTTGCCTGGTTGTTCATCTGGGTCCGCTGGACCCTGCCGCGGTTCCGCTACGACCAGCTCATGAATCTAGGTTGGAAAGTAATGTTGCCTCTGGGCGTGGCCAATCTGGTGGCCACTGCGCTGGTCATGGCACTCGTATAGTGCGGGGAGTGATATGAGTTTCGAAGGACTACCCGAAGGATCCGGCGCCAAGGAACAGACGTTCTGGGAACGGGTCTATTTCCTGGAAGTGCTGCGCGGTCTGGCGGTCACGATCCGCCACCTGGTGCGCAACATCCTGCATACGAGCGAGATGCCGACCATGCAGTATCCGGAGGAGAAAAGGGTCTACAGTGGCCGTTTCCGGGGTCGGCACCGGCTCATGAAGCGCGCCGACGGTTCGCCCCGCTGTGTGGCCTGCCAGATGTGCTCGACGGTCTGTCCGGCCGACTGCATCACCATCGAGGCGGCGGAGCACCCGGATCCTGAAATCGAGAAATATCCTGATTCCTTCACCATCGATCTGCTGCGCTGTGTTTATTGCGGGCTCTGCGAAGAGGCCTGTCCCTGTGATGCCATACGCATGGATACGGGGATCTACGAGCTTGCCGCCGACTCCCGGAGCCGGTTCTTGGTGGACAAGGATTTCCTGTTGAACAATACCACCGACGGGACCTGCTGACCGCGTGGTTGAAAGGTTGGACATGGAAGGATTGCTGTTCTGGATCTGCGGAGGGATGCTGCTGCTGGGCGGGCTCATGATGGTCATCCAGCGCAGCGCCGTGGTCTCGGCCGTCTGGCTGGTCGTCTCCTTCGTTTTTGCCGCGGGGTTGTTCGCCGTCCTGGGCGGACCCTTCCTGGCCATCATGCAGGTCCTGGTATACGCGGGCGCCATCATGGTGCTGTTCCTGTTCGTCATCATGATGCTGCAGGGGCCGGTTTTCGCAGGCGAGCGCACGCTGATGCCGCGGGCCCTGTGGCCGCTGGTCATCGTGCCGGCGGCGGCGGTCCTGGTCCTGATTTGCGGGTATCTTCGCAGCGGTGCGCAGGTCGCCTTCGCCGGTCCGGCTCCCGCCGGATTCGGGACGGTCGAGAACGTGGCGCAGCTCCTGCTGGGCAAGTATATCCTCGCTTTCGAACTCATCTCCATCGTGTTGCTGGTGGCCGTCATCGGGGCCCTTGCCGTCGGCAAGGGAGAAAGGGCTCAGCCGTGGAAATAACCCTGACCCACTATCTCGTGCTGGCCGGCTTGGTCTTCATGACCGGCATGGTGGGCTTCATCGTGCGCCGCAACGCCCTGGTCATGATGATGTGCGTCGAACTGATGCTGTGCGCCGTGAATATCGTGTTCGCCGCCTTCGCGCGTTTGTACGGAGACGCCAGCGGCCACGTCTTCGTCCTGATGAATTTTGCAGTTGCCGCCTCGGAAGCGGCCATCGGTCTGGCGTTGTTGGTGGAGATCTTCCGCCGCCGCCGCACCGTCAATGTGGATGACCTGAAGACCCTGATGGAGTAATGCCGTGCAGAGTGAAATCCTTTTGCGATGGATCGTGCTTGTCCCCCTGCTGGCTGCCGGGCTCAACGGCCTCCTGAACAGGCGGCTTTCCAAGCGGGTTGCCGGAATTTTGGCCTGTGCCTCGGTTGGTGTGAGCTTCGCCTTCTCGGTGGTGGTCTTTCTGCGGCTGACGGGCATGGCACCCGCCGCCCGCATGGTGACCGACAGCCTGGGAACCTGGATGTCGGTCGGATCCTTCCATGTCGATTTGAGCTTCGCCATGGATCCCCTGGGTGCGGTCATGGCCCTGGTCGTGACCGGGGTCGGCTTTTTGATCCACATCTATTCCCTGGGTTACATGGCCCACGACGACGGTTTTCAGCGTTATTTCACCTATCTGAACCTGTTCATCTTCGCCATGATGACCCTGGTGCTGGGCGAAAACCTCCTCATGCTCTTCGTGGGCTGGGAGGGTGTGGGGCTTTGTTCCTACCTGCTGATCGGGTTCTGGTACAACGAGGACGCCAACGCCTCGGCCGGCAAGAAGGCCTTCATCGTCAACCGTATCGGGGACTTCGGGTTCTTGATCGGGATGTTCCTGATCGGAGCCACCCTGCTGCCGCACCTTCAGCCCGGTGAGAGTGTTTTCAGCTTCACGACCCTGCAGCACTACACGGGGTTGCTGGCCCCGGTCGCGACGGCCATCTGCCTGTTGCTGTTCGTGGGCGCCACGGGCAAATCGGCGCAGATACCGCTGTACATCTGGCTGCCTGATGCCATGGCGGGCCCGACGCCCGTCAGCGCCTTGATCCATGCGGCCACCATGGTCACCGCCGGGGTCTACATGATCGCGCGCATGAACTTCCTGTTCGTGCTTTCACCCACGGCCATGGCCGTGGTCGCGGCGGTGGGCGCGGTCACCGCGATTTTTGCGGCGACGATCGCCTTGGCCCAGAACGACATCAAGAAGGTGCTGGCCTATTCCACCGTCAGCCAGCTGGGTTACATGATGCTGGCCTGCGGGGTGGGGGCTTTTGCCGTGGGCATCTTCCACGTGATGACCCACGCCTTTTTCAAGGCGCTGCTCTTCCTCGGTTCCGGTTCGGTTATCCACGCCATGAGCAACGAGCAGGACATGCGGGTCATGGGCGGTTTGCGCGGTCGGTTGCCCGTCACCTTTGCCACCTTCATGGCGGCGACCCTGGCCATTGCCGGCGTGTTCCCCTTCGCGGGCTTCTTCAGCAAGGACGAGATCCTGTGGAAAGCCTGGAGCAGCGGCAACACCGTCCTGTGGGTCATCGGATTCCTGGCGGCCGGTTTGACGGCGTTCTACATGATGCGCCTGGTGGTCCTGACCTTTTTCGGCGAGAACCGCGCCAGCAGCGAGGTGCGCAGCCACATCCACGAGTCCCCGGCGACCATGACCATCCCGCTGATCGTGCTGGCTGTGCTGTCCCTGGCGGGCGGCTGGATCGGCTGGCCGCATTTCATGGGTGGGGGCTCCTGGTTCGAGCAATGGCTTGAACCGGTGTTCGCGGCGGGAGCCCAGGCCGGCGCCCATGGCGTCCACACCGGCGTGACCGCCATCGACGCCATTGCCCAGAACGCCCAGATGAACCACACCATGGCCGAAACCATGCACGAGACCGGCGTCGAATGGACGTTGGCCGCCTTGTCGGTGGCCTGGGCTCTGCTGGGACTTTTCCTGGGCTGGTTGGTCTACTTCAAGCGGACCGGGATCGCCGACGCCTTCAAGAAAGCCGGCCGCGGTTTCGTTTACCGCCTGCTGCTGAACAAGTACTACGTGGATGAGGCCTACGACGCGGCCTTCATCCGCCCCGGATTCAGATTCAGCCGCACCGTACTCTGGAAAGGCGTCGATGCCGGGCTGATCGACGGCCTGCTGGTCAACGGCTCGGCCCTGACGGTTTACCTGCTCGGCTCGGTGTTGCGTCTGTTCCAGAACGGCATGGTCAGGTTTTACGCCTGGACGTTCACCATCGGGGTGGCCGTCTTTGTCCTTTATCTCAGTTTCTCCAGCTAGGAGGACTCCGGTTTGTCAATGATCACCGACCACATCCTGACCTGGGTCACGTTCGTGCCCCTGCTCGGTGCCCTGGTCCTGTGGCTGGGCGTGCGCCGGGCTCTGCATGCCCGGATTTTCGCCCTGGCCGTTTCCCTGGTTGATTTCGTTTTGGCCCTGCACCTGTGGTTCCATTTCGATGCTGGCCGCGGCGACGACCAGTTCGTGGAGCGGGTGGCCTGGCTGTGGAACGGGAAGGTCAGCTACCACCTGGGCATGGACGGGATCAGCCTTGTCCTGGTCATGCTGACGACCTTTCTGGGTCCGCTGATCATCCTGTCGAGCTGGAAGGCGATCAACCGGCGTGTCCGCGAGTTCCTGGGATTCTTCCTGCTGCTGCAGACCGCCATGCTGGGGACCTTTTTCGCTCGTGACATGCTGCTGTTCTACATCTTCTGGGAAGCCATGCTGATTCCCATGTACTTCATCATCGGGATTTGGGGCGGTCAGCGCCGTATCTACGCCGCCGTGAAGTTCTTCATCTTCACCATGGTCGGTTCGGTGTTCATGCTGGTCGGCATTCTTTATCTGTACTTCCAGGCCGGCAGCATGGAGCTGACGGCTTTCTTGAATCTGCACCTGGAACACGGGGTCCAGCTGTGGCTGTTCGCCGCCTTTTTCCTGGCTTTTGCCATCAAGGTGCCGGTTTTTCCCCTGCATACCTGGTTGCCCGATGCCCATGTCCAGGCACCCACCGCCGGTTCAGTGGTGCTGGCCGGCGTCCTGCTCAAGATGGGCACCTACGGCATGCTGCGCTTCGCCATGCCCCTGTTTCCCGACGGGGTGGCTTATTTCGCCCCCACCATCAGCATTCTGGCGGTGATCGGCATCATCTATGGTGCGCTGGTCGCCATGGTCCAGCCGGATCTCAAGAAACTGGTGGCCTATTCCTCGGTCAGCCACCTGGGTTTTGTGGTGCTGGGCCTGTTCTCCCTGACGCCCCTGGGCGTGGCCGGCGGGGTGTTTCAGATGCTCGCCCATGGCTTGTCCACCGGCGCCCTGTTCCTGCTGGTGGGTGTCATCTATGAGCGCCGCCACACCCGGGAGATCGCCGAGTTCGGCGGCCTGGCCCACGTCATGCCTCTGTACGCGACCTTCTTCATGATCGCCACCCTGGCAAGCATCGGACTGCCCGGCCTGGCCGGCTTCATCGGCGAATTCACGATCCTGCTCGGGACCTTCACCAGCGGTTTCCTGCACGGCGCCCGGGTGTTCGCGATTCTTGGGGCCACGGGTGTGGTGCTGGGGGCCTTCTACATGTTGTGGATGGTGCAGCGTGTCTTCTTCGGCAAGCTGGCCAACGAGGCCAACAAGGGGTTGCAGGATCTTTCCCTGCGCGAGGTGTTGGTCCTGGTGCCTCTGCTCATTTTCATGTTCGTACTTGGCGTCCACCCGGGCCTGGTTTTCGATCGGGTGCAATTGAGCATTGAAAAGGTACTGGCGCCATTGGAAGCCCAGATGAATGCCCGGAGTCTGGTCGAGGAGGCGTCTCCACAGGCCCGCGTTCTGGTCGGGCCCACCGAAGCCGGCCACTTTCTGGCCGTGACGATCCAAGACCCGGAGGATCCCCGATGAACGAGCTTGCCATACCCGGCTTTGGCCGGGAGGTTGCGGCGCTGTTACCGTTCCTGATCGTCGCCTGCGGCGGGTTGCTGGTGATGATCGTCGACGCCCTGGTGCGGACCCTCCGCAAGGATCACCTGTCGTATCTGGTGATGCTGATCCTGCTGAGCGTGGTCGTGGTCCAGATCACCTCCGGGGCTCCCGAAGGCCCGGTGCTCAACGGCATGCTGTTGATCGGGGGCTTCTCACGTTTCTTCACCTTCCTGTTTGCCGGCATCGGGGTGATGACCACGATCTTCGCCACGGGGATCTTTGACCGTGAGGGCAATTACCGGCCCGAGTTCTATCCTTTGCTCCTGTTTGCTATCCTGGGCATGATGATCCTGGCCGCAGCCAACGACCTGCTGGCCGTCTTCCTCGGTCTGGAGACCATGAGCCTGGCCACTTATATCCTGGCCGGCGGCGTGCGCGGGAACACGCGCAGCAGCGAAGCGGGCTTCAAATACCTGATCCTGGGGGGATTCAGCTCCGCTTTTTTCCTGATGGGGATCGCGTTTGTCTTCGGCGCTTGCGGCGGCACCGGGTTTGCCGACGTGACCTCCGCCTTGAAAGACGGCAGCGCACACCTGTCCTTTTTCAGCCTGGGCACCGGGCTGATGCTGGTCGGTTTCGGCTTCAAGATCGCCATGGTTCCCTTCCACATGTGGACCCCCGATGTTTATGACGGCTCGCCTGCCTACATCACCGGCTTCATGGCCACGGCCGTCAAGGCGGCCGGCTTCGCCATCCTGCTGCGCTTCGTGATGCTTACCGAACCCCAGCTGGCCTTCGCCTGGTACCCCGTGTTGGTGGTTCTGGCGGTGTTGACCATGAGTCTGGGCAACATCGTGGCCCTGGTGCAGAGCAACATCAAGCGCATGCTGGCCTGGTCGAGCATCGCCCATGCCGGCTATCTCCTGCTGGGGGTCGTTGCCATCCTGTCGCCTGCCGTGGGTGGGCCGGCCGAGGTCATGCGCGCCACCGGGATCGCTGAAGCTGCCGGAGCAGCCGTTCTCTTCTACCTGATCGGTTATGCGCTGATGAACCTGACGGCCTTCGGCATCATCAACGTCATGGGGGATAAACCGGGCGTCGATGCGGACCAGATCAGCGGCTATGCGGGGTTGAGCCGGCGGCAGCCCGCCGCGGCTGCGGCTCTGGCCATCGCCATGCTGTCGCTGGCGGGGATCCCGCCCATGGTCGGCTTCATGGCCAAGTTCTATGTCTTCAGCGCCGTGGTGCGGGCCGGCTTGATTCCCCTGGCCATCATCGGGGTGATCAATTCCCTGGTTTCGGTCTATTATTACTTGCGGGTGATTGTCGTCATGTACATGCAGGAGGGCGATGAAAACTCCTATCAAGGGACGGAATGGGTGTCGGTGGCGGCCTGCGGTCTTCTGGCCCTGTTGATCATCTATCTCGGAGTGATGCCCGATGCTTTTCACCGGGCCGCCGAGATCGTTTTCCGGCAGATCCAGTTCTAGGGATTTGCCTGGGCGGTTCTACCCATGAGCATTTCCACGGTCAATCCCGCGACGGGGAAAATCCTCCAGACCTATGAAATCCAGCCTGAGCCGGATGTCCTGGCTGCCGTGGAGCGGTCACATCAGGCCTACGGCCGCTGGCGGGACGTTCCGGTTGCCGAGCGGGCCGCCTTGCTGAGGCCGCTGGCCGAAAGGCTGCGACGCGGCGTGGATGCCCACGCCCGCCTGATGAGCCTGGAGATGGGCAAGCCCTTGACCGAAGCCATGGCCGAAATCGAAAAATGCGCCTGGCTGTGTGAATTCTATGCCGAGCATGCTCCGGGTTGGCTGGCCGACGAATCCGTGGAGGCGGACGGGTTGTCCCACCGGGTCGTATTCCAGCCCCTGGGGGTCGTGCTTTCGATCATGCCCTGGAATTATCCCTACTGGCAGGCCCTTCGTTTCGGCGTCCCCACGCTCACGGCCGGAAACACCAGTATTCTCAAGCATGCCAGCAATGTCACCGGCTGCGGGCTGGCCATCGCCGAACTCTTTGCCGCAGCGGGATTTCCCGCCGATGTTTTCCAGACCGTGGTGACGGATTATCGCAGCCTGGAAACGGTGATCATGCGGCCTGAAATCTGCGGCGTGTCCCTGACGGGATCCACACAGGTGGGTATTCAGGTGGCGCGCGCGGCGGCTGCGGGGCTGAAAAAGGTCGTCCTGGAACTGGGAGGCAGCGATCCGTTCATCGTGCTCGAGGACGCCGACCTGGAGGCGGCGGTCCAGGGCGCGGTCACCGGCCGCATGCTGTGTACGGGCCAGAGCTGCATCGCCGCCAAGCGGTTCATCGTGCTCGAGCCGCTGGTGGAGGAATTCGCCGCCCGTTTTGCCGCAGGCATGGCGGCTTTGCCCGTGGGAGATCCTCTGGACCCCGCCACCCGGGTGGGGGCCATCGTCAACGAGCGGGAACTCGCGCACCTGCAGGAGCTGGTCACCGATGCCCTGGACAAGGGCGCGCGGGTGCTGACAGGCGGGCAGCGCCTGGACCGGCCCGGAAGTTTCTATGCGCCCACGGTCCTCGTGGATGTGACCCGTGATATGCGGGTGTTCACCGAGGAAGTTTTCGGGCCCATCGCGCCCGTTCTGGGCGTGGACAGCGATGAACAGGCCATCGCCGTGGCCAACGCCACGGAGTTTGGTCTGGGGGGCAGCGTCTGGACCCGTGATCTGGACCGGGGACAGCGGCTCGCCCGTCGCCTGGAGTGCGGCGCGGCGTTCCTGAATTCCATCGTGAAATCGGATCCCCGCATGCCGTTCGGAGGCGTGAAACACAGTGGTCTGGGTCGGGAACTGGGCAGGTACGGGCTCATGGAATTTGTGAACATCAAGGGTTTAAATATATATTCCACAAATGGTTGATGCTATCTGAACGCTTGTTCCCCGGTGATTTCCGCGCCCACGATGAGGGTGTGGATGTCGTGGGTGCCCTCGTAGGTCTTGACCGATTCCAGATTAGCCATATGCCGCCCTGGTGAATACTCCTGCGTGATGCCGGCGGCCCCCAGGAGGTCCCTCGCCTGGCGGGCACAATCCAGCGCCATGGCCACGTTGTTGAGCTTGGCGAGGGAGACCAGGGGAACCTCGTTGATGCCCTGATCCTTGAGACGGCCCAGCTGGAGGCTCAGGGCCTGGGCCTTGGTGATTTCCGCCAACATGCCGACCAGTTTCGCCTGCACCAGCTGGAAACCGGCCAGGGGTTTGTCGAACTGCCGGCGTTCCTGGCAGTAACGCAGGGCCGTGTCGTAGCAATCGCAGGCTGCGCCCACGGCGCCCCAGGCGATGCCGTAACGCGCTTCGTTGAGGCAGGAAAGGGGAGCGCGCAGTCCTTGCGCCAAGGGCAGGCGGGCCTCATCGGGCAGACGCACCTCATCGAAAACAAGTTCCCCGGTGTCGCTGGCCCGCAGGCTCCATTTGCCGGGTATGGCGCCCGTGCTGAAACCGGCCAGGCCCTTTTCCACCAGAAATCCCATGACACCTTCGGGGCCACGTGCCCAGACCACCGCCACATCCGCAAGGTTGGCGTTGGTGATCCAGAATTTGCTGCCCCGCAGAACCCAACCCGTGCCGTCGGGGTCGGCCCGGGTTTCCATGCCGCCGGGGTCAGAGCCATGGCCGGCCTCGGTCAGTCCAAAACACCCGATCTTGCGGCCGGCGGCCAATTCGGGCAGCCATTTCTCTTTTTGTTCGGGCGAGCCGTAGGTGGCGATAGGCCACATCACAAGGCTGCCCTGCACCGACACAAAGCTGCGCAGACCGCTGTCCCCGCGCTCCAGCTCCCGGCAGATCAGGCCGTAGACGGTGTGGCTCAGGCCAGGGCAGCCCGGGCCCTGGATGGACGCGCCCAGCAGGCCCAACGAGCCGAGTGAGGGAATCAGTGCGGTGGGAAAGGTCCCGGCAGCGAAGTGTTCGTGGACCAGAGGCAGGAACTCCCGATCCACAAAAGTGCGCACCACATCCCGGACGCTTCTTTCCTCGGCGGATAGAGCCTCGTCGAAACGGTAGAAGTCGACCCCGTGATAGGAAGCCATGTCAGATCTGCTCCACGGACTCGATTTCGGGAATTGACGCCTTCAGGCGGGATTCGATGCCGTGCTTGAGGGTCATCAGACTCATGGGGCAATTGCCGCAGGCCCCGGTCAGGCGGACGGTGACCACACCGTCGTTGTAATCAATGAACTCGACATCACCGCCATCGTTCTGCAGGGCGGGGCGGATTTCATTCAGGACCGCAATGATTCTTTCCTTCATGACCAGCCTATCGGTTGGGGATTGACGACCATCTTGGGTACAAATTAAAGCAGCCAGATCGGTTGTCAACAGAATGTGGATTGAAGCCATGACCGGAAAACCGGTTGGTCCTGGTTTGGCGTTGTCCGGATTGTTGCTCTGACCTATGATACGTGGAAATTACCGTTGGCGTCCGCCCGCTTCCAGGATGTGAACTGCGTTGAACACCAAGGCGTCCCGTGGGGAACTGAATGCGTTGAAGGCCCTTGCTCTGGAGGCCGGCTCCGCCATCGGGGAACGTTTGCACGCCGTGCATGTCCTGGACCCCAAGGCGGGCACGGAGTTCGTGACCGAAGTCGATCGCCTCAGCGAGGAATTGGTGCTGAAGGGGTTGGCGCGGCTCTTCCCCGGCGAGCCGGTGGTGGCCGAGGAATCCGGTTCCCATGGGGGACAGGGGGAGCGGACCTGGTTCGTGGATCCCCTGGACGGAACCACCAATTTTGCCCACGGCTATCCCTTCTTCTGTGTGTCCATCGGGGCTCTGGATGAACAGGGCCTGGTGTTGGGCGTGGTCTGCGCGCCGGCTCTGGGTGAGTGCTTTCTGGCCGGCCGAGGCCTCGGCGCACAGGTGCAAGATATACGTTCCGGGCGGGAATCCCCCCTGGCCAGACGCGGGGCGGTGGCTTTGGACCATGCCCTGTTGGCGACGGGATTTCCCTACCTGCGCGATGAGCTCGTGGCCCGGAACACGGACCTGGTGCGGGCCTTTCTGGAAGCGCCCTGCCAGGGTGTCCGGCGGGCCGGCAGCGCCGCCTTGGATCTGTGCCATGTGGCCGCCGGCCGGCTCGACGGCTACTGGGAATTCCGTCTGCGCCCCTGGGATACCGCGGCCGGTGTCCTGGTTGCCCGGGAATGCGGCGTCCTGGTGACCGAAGCCGAGGGGACCGCGTGCCACCTTCCGTATCACAGTGTGCTGGCCGCTCCCTGCGGCCTGCAGGAAGCCATGCTTGCGATCTTGCGCCAGGAAAAGTCCACGTGACGGCCAAGCCGCGCAGACCCGGCAAAGGGATCCCGGGCGGGATGACCACCTGGGCGGTCGCGCTGCTGGTTGGCCTTTGCCTGTGGACCTGGACGGCTGCGGCCGGACCTGGGGAAGGCGCAGCGACGGCTGGTTCCTGGTATTCGGTATTGCCGCCGCTATTGGCCATCGGGTTGGCCCTGTGGACGCGGCAGGTTGTGGTGGCCCTGATGCTCGGCGTGTGGACCGGCGCCCTGTTGCTGACGGGCAATCCCTTCACCGCCTCCCTGCGGGTCGGAGACCAGTACCTGGTGGGAGCCTTGGCCGATCATGACCACGCGTCCATCGTTCTGTTCTCCACCATACTGGGCGGCATGGTGGGTGTGCTGTCCCGCAGCGGTGCGACGGCCGGGATCGTGCATCAGCTGCGCCACCGGGTGCGGGGACGCCGGGGAGGGCAGACGGCCACGGCGGCCATGGGGACCCTGATTTTTTTCGACGACTACGCCAACACCCTGCTGGTGGGTTCCACCATGCGTCCGCTGACGGACCGGTTGCGTATTTCCCGGGAGAAGCTCGCCTGGCTCGTGGACAGCACGGCCGCTCCGGTCACGTCGGTCGCGGTGATATCCACCTGGATCGGATTCGAGGTGGGACTGATCCAGGACGCCATGTCCCGGCTTGGCCAGGGGGACATGGCCTACACGTTTTTCCTGCGCACCATTCCCTACAGTTTCTATCCGTTGCTGACCCTGTTCATGGTGTATCTGGTCAGCCTGTCCGGACGGGATTTCGGCTCCATGTTGACGGCCGAGCGGCGCACCTGGCTCACCGGCCGCGTGCTGGCCCCGGGAGCCCGGCCGGCGAGCGACCTTCCCGACGGCGGCGACCTGGCCGCTGCTGATTGCGAGCCGGGCGCGGTTGCGGCGGCTCATCCGGCCTTGGCCGGCATTCCCATCCTGGCGGTCATTCTGACCACCGCCCTGGGGCTGTATTTCGGCGGGCTCGCGGGCGCCCGCCAGGAAGGTCTGGCACATCCGGACCTGCGCGCCATCCTCAACCACGCCGACAGTTTCCAGGTGCTGATGTGGGCGGCCCTGGTCGGGGCGACCCTGGCGGTCCTGGTGACCGTGCTGGCACGGCGACTCACCCTGGCGCAGGCCATGGATGGCTTTGTCGATGGTGCCCGGGCCATGTTGATCGCCGTGGTGATCCTGATCCTCGCGTGGTCCCTCAGCGCCGTGTGTGCGGAACTGGACACCGCCGGGTTCCTGGTGGAAGTTGCCAATGGCTTCCTGTCGGCCCGGATCTTGCCGGCCGTGGTTTTTGTCCTGGCGGCCGCCGTCAGTTTCGCCACCGGAACCAGCTGGGGAACCATGGCCATTCTCATGCCGCTGGTTTATCCCCTGGGTGCCCAACTGCCCGTCAGCGCCGGGTATGGACCCGCGGTCGCGACCGCCATTCATCTGGCCTCCGTTAGGGCGGTGCTGGCCGGGTCCGTGTTCGGTGACCACTGCTCACCCATTTCCGACACCACCATCATGTCTTCGCTGGCTTCGGGCTCCGATCATGTTGATCACGTGCGGACACAGATGCCCTATGCTTTGTCCGTGGCGGTCGTGGCCCTGGTCTGCGGGTACTTGCCGGCCGGATTCGGGGTCTCACCCTGGATCTCCCTGGCCGGTGGCGCGGGCATGCTGATGCTGATCCTCTGGAAATTCGGCCAACGGGTCGAGGGCCCTCCCCCCCGCGATATCGCGCCAGCACGCTCATGAACGCCTGCGTGACCCTGACCACGGACTTCGGCTGGCGGGATCCCTGGGTGGCCGAGGTCAAGGGAGCCATCCACAGTGTGTGGCATCGCTACCCCGGCCTGGCCGGCGCGGTGACCGACCTTGTCCACGACCTGCCGCCGGGGGACATCGCGGCCGGGTGCTGGTTCCTGAAGCGTGTGGCGGATTGCTGGCCGCCGGGAACGGTGCATCTGGCGGTGGTCGATCCGGGCGTGGGCACGCAGCGACCCCCGCTTGCTTGCGCCTGCGGCGGAAGTTACTACGTCGGACCCGGCAACGGCCTGCTGGGCTTCCTGGCCGGCAGGGGTGACCTGAAAGTGGTGCGGCTGGATAATTCCCTGTACCACGGCCACCCGCTCACCGGCAAGGTTGCCCCCACCTTTCATGGCCGGGATGTTTTTGCGCCCGCGGCGGCGCATCTGGCCGCTGGCGTGCCCTTGCCGCAGCTGGGGACCGCCGCTGAGGTTGAAGCGCTCGGGGCTCTGTGCGCTCAGGATGGGGAAGAATTCCGCATCGTATGGATCGACCGGTTCGGCAATGCCGTGACGAACCTCGAGCAGTCCGCTGCGGCCGGCGTTCGTCTGGCCGCCGGCGGCTGGATCGAAGTTTCCGGCCACAGGATTCGCGGCCCCGTCGCCGCTTATGGGTTGGCCGAGGCCGCCGAACCCTTTTGGTACTGGGGAAGCGCAGGGACGCTGGAGATCGCCATGCGTGATTCCAGCGCGGCTCGTGTTCTGGGCTTGAAGGTGGGGCTGGTCCTGGGGGTTCCGGGGGCCTAGATTTAGAACAGATGCCAAACTTAGCCCGGGAGAAATCGATGACTGGATTCGTGCCTGAACGTGTTGCCCGCTTGCTGGCCACTGCCGCCGTGCTGCTGCTTGTCCTTGCCCTTGGCGGAGGCTGCGGCAGTCCCAAGATCGTTTTGAACTATCCTTCGGAGGCCCTGGATTTCAGTCAGGGCGTGGGCCATATCCCGTCCCTGTACATTGATCAGGTCACGGATATGCGGCCCCTGGAACA
>CAZJGK010000031.1:28524-30833 GCA_964545545.1 uncultured Fibrobacteraceae bacterium
TGGCCGCCGCCGCCATTCCCATGCCGACCAGCCATCACGCCGAGGCCGAAGTGAGGATGACCCTGAAGGATAACACGGGGGACATCGTCTGGCAGGAATCCTGTTATGGCGAGTTCAACGGCCGCAAGTCCCTGGCTCCCACCGCGCGGGAAGACCAGGAACTCGTGGATCGTTTTCTGACCCGCGCCATCAAGCGGGCCAACGGTTGTCTCTTGGGTCAGCTGCGCCAGGCGCTCTTGAAGCAACAGGTGAACACGGCCGGCCAGAAACAGCCCTGAGCGCCCGGGGCTACAACAGTTCGGCCGCGAGGCTCGCCAGTTCGCTGCGCTCGCTGCGGGCGAGCGTGATGTGGCCGTGGATACCTTGATCCTTGAATCTTTCGACCACGTACACCAGGCCGTTGGATGAGGCGTCCAGATACGGGTTGTCGATCTGGTAGGCGTCTCCGGTCAGGATCACCTTGGCCCCTTCACCCGCGCGGCTGACCACGGTTTTGACCTCGTGGGGGGTCAGGTTCTGGGCTTCGTCGATGATGATGAAGAGGCGCGGCAGGCTGCGGCCGCGGATGTAGGTGACCGCCTCCACTTCCACCACACCGGTGTCGAACAGGTACTGCACCTTGTCGAAGCTGTTCTCCAGTTTGGGGTCGACCAGAAACTGCAGATTGTCCGAAACCGGCTCCATCCAGCTGCTGAGCTTTTCTTCCTTGCTGCCGGGCAGGTAACCGATGTCCCTGCCCAAGGGCATGATGGGGCGGGAGACCATGATTCGCCGGTACTTCTTTTCCTCGGCCACCAGTTGCAGCCCCACCGCCAGGGCCAGCAGGGTTTTGCCCGTGCCGGCCTGACCCAGCATGGTGACCAGCTGGATGTCCTCGCGCAGGAGCATTTCCAGGGCGAATTGCTGCTGAAGATTGCGGGCGCTCAAACCCCAGGGGTGATTGTCCGCGTACAGCAGGGGTTCGATGACCCCGCTGGAGGCCTTGTAGATGCCGCGCGCGGTATGCTTGGGGTTGGAATCGGCATGCAACAGGACGCACTCGTTGGGGAACAATTCTTCATCAGGCTGCAGGGGCCGGCCCTGGTAGAAGTCGTCGATGGCGGCGTCGGTCACCTCGCGCTCGCACCAGCCCGGATAGAGTTCGTCGAAGTTGACCTTCGTGTTCTGGAAATCCTCGGCCCGGATACGCAGGGCGTCGGCCTTGATGCGTGCGTTGATGTCCTTGGTAACGAAGGTGACGTCCACGCCGTTGGCGTCGAGGGCGCACGCGGCCGCCAGGATCCGGTTGTCCGAGACATGGGAATCCATGCCCTCGGGCAGGTACTGCTGGAAACCCCGCACCAGGATGAAGAGCTTGCCGCCGCGGGGCATATCCACCCCATTGCTCAGGGGGCGGCCGTCGCGCAGGCCGTCTATGGTGCGGATGACGCGCCGCGCGTTGCGGCCTTTCTCGTCGTTCTCCCGCTTGAACCGATCCAGCTCCTCGAGCACATCCACGGTCAAGACAACGTTGTGATCGTCGAAAGCCGCGAGGCTGTCCGCGTCGTGCAGCAGGACATTGGTGTCGAGCAGGAAGGTGCGGCCCTTGGGTTTGGGCAAAGGATACTGGGGGGTGCCGGGGGCGGAGGCGGATTCGTTCATGGTTTCCTCCCTGACAGGGCCGGTGCATTATCCGGAAATGGCATGGGATCCCTCCCTGCATATTCTAAACCTTATGATCGGTCTTGTCGCCCCTGGTCTGAAGTCGTAACTTGGCCGGGATTCAGCGAAAGGATTCCAGCGGATGAAGCATTTTCTGATCGCCGCCTTCATGTGCGCCCTCCTGCCAGCCGTGGCCGCACCTGCGGCCGCCGCGCAAACCGAACCGGGGCTGCGCTGGCCCCTGGACCTGCCCACCCGGTATTTGACCAGCAGCTTCATGGAATACCGTCCGGGCCGCTATCATGCGGGGTTGGACCTGAAGACCCAATCCAGGATGGGCTTTGCCGTGCATGCGGCCCAGCGGGGGAGCATCGTGCGCCTGCGGGCCACCGCCAGGGCCTACGGACGGGCCGTCTATCTGCAGACCCCTGCGGGCACGACCTTTGTCTATGCGCATCTTTCCCGTTTTTCGGATCGGTTGCGGGCCAAAGTCCTGGCCGCCCAGGCCGCTTCGGGAAAATACCGCACGGAACTTTATTTCCAGCCCGGAGAACTGAGCGTGGAGCAGGGTGAAGTGCTGGGCCTGACGGGCCAGAGCGGCACCGCCGGTCCTCATTTGCATTTCGAAGTGCGCGATGGTCAGGAGAATCCCGTGAATCCGCTGGATC
>CAZJGK010000032.1:0-8949 GCA_964545545.1 uncultured Fibrobacteraceae bacterium
CCCCCCCCCCCCCCCCCCGCCCCCCCCCCCGCCCCGCCGCCGCCCCCCCCCCCCCCCCCCCCCCCCCGGCCGGCCCGAGATTGGGTTTCCAAAAATTATTGTGGCCCCGGACTTGCAGAAAATCGTTTTTCAACGATATTGGGCCCAACATAATTCACCCCTGGTTCGGCATGAACTCCGCCGGATTGGTGGGTTGCAAGATTCCTCCGATTGTCGGGGGATGGGGTTCGGTGGCCAAGATGGTCGCCGGACCAGTTTGAAGCACAGGGGATCTTGCTGGAAATAGCCGGCGGGTCTGAGTGTTTGGTTAAGCCGGAAAACCGGCACTGGAGACAAGATTTTGAAGAAACTGTACGTGGGCAACCTGCCCTTCACCGCGACCGAGGATGAGATCAAGCAGTTGTTCGGGGAACAGGGAACCGTGCATTCGGTTGCGCTGATCAACGACCGGGAGACCGGTCGCCCCCGTGGCTTCGGGTTCATCGAAGTGGACGACGAGGCCCTGCAGCCGATGATCGCGGCCTTGGACGGCAAGGAAATCGGCGGGCGCGCGCTGCGCGTGAACGAGGCCCAGGATCGTCCCCGCGGTGGCGGTGGCGGTGGCGGTGGCAGCTACGGTGGCGGCAACCGTGGCGGCGGCGGTGACCGTTGGTAGGTTAATGATTCAGCCCACGGGTTGATTGGGAACCCCGCTGCTCTGCGAGCAGCGGGGTTCTTTTGTCGGTGCGCCCGGCAGGGCAGAACCCGGCTTTAACCGAAGTACTTCTTGATCAGCGATTTGACGATGCCCTCGTAACGCTTGACCACGATCACCGATGCGCTTGAACCGCGGGCAAGCTTCTCGGGGATTTCTCCCACCAGCATACGGCGGAAAAGCGGTTCCTTGGCCGCGCCGATCACCACGACATCAAATTCATTGCTGGCGGCCACCAAGCCGTTGATCACCGAATCGGATTCAATCAGTTCCTGGTTGGCCACCAATCCGGGCGCCATGGAGACCAGCGTTTTGCGAATCCACCGGTTCCCTTCCTGTCTCGCCTTTTCGTCCGGATGGGGCGGGAGCACATGGCAGGCGGTGACCGCGATATCGTTCGCGGGCGCCCAGGCGTTCAGGAACTGCCCGGCCAGGCGTGCGTTTGGCCCGCCCGAAGTGGGGAACAGGCAGGTTTTCCAGGGAGCGGGCCGGGTGATTTTCGCCACGATCAGGTCGCAGGGTGCATGGCGGATGACCGAATCGGTGACCTCGCCGAAAATACGCTCCCGCGTCTTGGTAAAGCCCTTCCAGCCCATCAGCAGCAGGTCGGCGTCATTTTGTTCGGCGGCCTGGATGATCCCCTGTTCCGGCCTGTGGGCAATCACAAAATTCGTGTCGATTTCCACGTTATGCCGCTTGGCGTATTCCTTGGCCAGATCCAGCAAGGGCTGCCTTTTTTCACGCAGGAACAACCCTTCATAGATAGGCAGCTGGCGGGGAACGAGCACGACGGTGGTGGCCACCAGCCGCAGCTTGCGCTGCCGCGCCAGGGGCAGAGCCAGATCCAGAAGGGAGGGGACGCTTTCGGGGTTGTGCAGCGCCACGACCAGCGAGGGGACGTCCGCCGTCGTTGGGGGCATCTGGGGCAGCAGGACCTTGGGTTCGGATTCCGAATCGGCCTTGGCGAACCGGCCATAGTAGACGAGCAGGCCGACCACGATCCAGCCGGCGGTAACATACCAGGCTATGGGTTGAAACTTGAACTGGTAGATCGCCAGAAAGAGATTGATTCCGATGGCGAGCATGGGTGTCAGAGGGTAGAAGGGAACCTTGTATTTGCGCTCGATATCGGGCGCTTTGCGGCGCAAGGCGATCAAGGCCAGATTGACCAGCGCAAAAGTCAGCAGGAAAATCAGGCTTGCGGCCGAACCCACGACCTCGATCGGCAAGCTGACCGCCATCAGGGCAATCAGGACGCCGGTCACAATGATCGCCACTTTTGGCGTGCGGCTGCGCGGATCAATGGTGGCCATGGAGCCGGGCAGCAATTTGTCTCGGGCCATGGAGAAGGCGACCCGCGACGAGGCCAGGATCGTGGCGTTCAACGCCGACATGGTGGACAACAGGCCGCCCAGGACGATCAGGGCCACACCGAAAGCCGGCATGATGCCCTCGGCGGCCCGGACGATTGCTGTTTCCTTGTAGTGACCCAGAAACTGCCAGGTCGGTTCCCCGTCCGTATGCACGGCGCCGAGGGAGACAAAAAGGATCAAGAGGTAAATCGTGATGGCGATCGCCAGCGAAATGAAGGTCGCGCGGGGAATGTTCTTCTCCGGCTCCTTGATCTCTTCGGCCACGGTGGCGATCAGGTCGTACCCTTCAAAGGCGATAAAGGTCAGGCCCATGGCGATCAGGACACCCCCGCCGCCCTTGGGGAAGAACGGCACGAACTGCTGCACGGCGTGTTCGGGGTTGCCAAAAACCACCTTCAATCCGAAATAGATGAAAATCAACAGAATGATCAGCTTGGTGACCGTAAGTAAGTTCTCGGCCTTTCCGGTAACCTCGGCGCCGCGCACGTTGATGGTGACAAAAAACAGGGCGATGAGCGCCGTCACCAACACGGCCGCCAGGTGATGGCCGGTCAGGCCGAGAATCCCACCGGTAATTTCCGGGGCGTATTTGAGGAAAAACTCCCAGAAATAACCGGCAAATCCCAGGGCATACAGGCTGCACGAAACCGTGTAGGCAAACCACAACATCCATCCGGCCGTAAAGCCGAAGGCTCCGGGAAAAGCCGCGCGTACAAAGGAGTATCCGCCTCCGGCCCGCGGGATGGCCGAAGCCAGTTCGGCGTAGGCAAAAGCGGTCAACAGGGTGACCACGCCATTGAGGGCAAAAGATAGTATTGAGGCCGGACCTGCTTCACCGGCGGCGATCCCGGTCAGCACGAAGATGCCGGCGCCAATCATGGCGCCGACGCCGATCATCGTCGCGTCGAACAGACCCAGGTCGCGGGCAAAACTGGTGGTGTTGTGCTTGTCGTTGGACACGCGGCATTCTCCCGCAATCGGCGCCATCACCCATGATCCGCACGGTCATGGTTCGGGTTTGGTTGTGCCAAAAAAACCCGCCAACCATAATGGCGGGACCTTTGAAGATAACTTATCAGGCGAAGATCCAACTGGCTAACAAAACTCGGGGCCGGGTCAGAAAACGGTGAAGGAAATATTTTTCCACTTTGAGTATTTACTCCCCTAATGAAAAACCATACTTTAAATCGAGACCAGGGGCTCATGACGATTGGCAACAATAGCGGTCGGGCCCGCCGGACCGGAGAAAGGGTGCTTACAATTCGCTGACGGGCTAGGGCTGTGCGCAGGAATTTTTTATCTTCGATACGTTATCTGTTGGTTGTACGTGTCAGCATACTGCTGGCCCCGTTGCTTTTTTGTACTCTGTTCCCCCTCACCGCTCAAGGCGAGTCTCTCCCGCAATTCCGTCGCGAAGATTCCCTCCGGCCCGACGGAATCCATGTCCTGGATGGATCTTATGTCCTGAATGTGGGCGAGTTGCACGTCAACATCACCAATTCCGGTCTGATCGGCTCCCAGTACACGCTGAACCGGCCTTACAGCAGCGCCCCCAGCGGCGAGTGGCCCGGCGGTTCGGGCAACGAGTACCTGTGGGGCGCCGGCCTGTGGATCGGCGGCAAGATCAACGGGCAGGTATCGGTGACCACCGGGCAGCCGGAGCGCGAGTTGCGGCCGAGCGATAAACTCTACGACACCATTTACGAGGCGCGCGGGGGCCGCATCATACGGCCGGGATACCACGCGCGCATCACCGGCCGCCGCCTGCCTGATCCTGGGGCGGACGACGATGGGGACGGCAGCATCGATGAGGATTTTCTCAACGGCTGGGACGACGACGGAGACTCCCGCGTCGATGAGGACTTCGGCCAGATAGGCGACCAGATGTTCACCTGCACCATGCACGACGACCTGCCGCTGGTGCGGGAACTGTACCCCGACCACTTCCCGTTGGGCGTGTCGGTGGTGCAGCGTGCGGCCGCGTTCGAACAGGAGACCTATCAGGACATCGTCGTCCTGGAATTCGAGATTCATAACTCCGGGTATCAAACGATCAAGGATATGTACCTGGGCATGTATGTCGACTGTGACATCCAGTCCCGAGGCGGCGGCGGTTCGAATCCTGATGATCTGGCCGGGTTCTACCGGGGCGCCGTGCGCGACGAAAAGGGTATTTTCCATCGCCTGGAAATCGGCTGGATGAAGGACGCCGCAGTGGATAATCCGTTGCCGGGGGTGTTCGGCACCATTCTGCTGGGGCACGACACGGACCCGCTGCAGTATTATGCGCCCCACATGGTGGGGGTCAACAGCTTCCAGATCTTTTCGGCCAACGCCACGAGCACCCAGGGCGGGGAGCCGCTGATCGATTCGGACCGCTATAACCTGATGGCGCGCACCCAGGTGGACCGCGACCGCCGGCCGACCGAAACTGGGGATCTGAAGTTCATGTTCTCCAGCGGGCCCTTTGGCCGCCTGCTCCCCGGGCGCAAGTTGACCTATCAGGTGGCGATGGTAGTCGGTTTGGGTATGGAGGGTATGCTTCGCAACGCCCTGACGGCCTCGGAGCTTTATCGCGGAACATACGTCGACAAGGACGATAATCCCTACACCGGCACAGGTGGTCGGGAAACCAAGATGTGCATCGGCGATTACCCGCCGTACCCCGAGGACGGAGAGCGATTGTTCGATTTTCGGTATAACTTCATGGATGAAGTCTGCACGGGACCGGACCCTGTAATGTTCCAGCCGCTCATCGCCCCCGAAAACATGTACACCGATGAGGATGGCCGCAGGTGCATCTGGGTCAACGCCGACAACTGCGAGGAATGCTACAAGCGCTGGGGTGTTCCGTGCACCCTGGAGAACGAATTGTATTGGAAGGGAGGAGCTGACTATACCGGCTTAGGAGGCCGGGAGACCCACGTGCCCTGGGTGTACTCCGGCGAGAATCCACCACGGCCCCCGCATGTGCGGCTGGTGCCGCAGGACAACGCCGTCGAGATTTTTTGGGATGATGTCAGCGAGTACGACATCGACTCCGAAACGGGGATGAATGATTTCGAGTCGTACCGGGTGTGGCACATCGCCGACTGGGTTCCCCCCGCCGGGACCTCGGGCGAACTGGATCCGGAAACGGCTCTGTGGTCCATGATTGCGGAGTACGATGTGATCGACACCATACCGGCGGGGACCGCCGGTTCTCTGCGTGATCTCCCCCTGGGCCGCAACACCGGGCTGGAACCCGCGCGCTATGTGCCGGCGTGTCTGTCGGATCCCCGCTTCGAAGGCCTTGGGGAAGCAATGCAGGCGTTCGTGGATGCCGATGTCCATGGACAATTTCTCGTGCGGCCCTCCTTGCGGGACAGTCACGGCGCGGTCATTCCCGGACGGGAAGGACTTGTGCCGTGGGAATTCGCGCCAACGGTGCTCGATACTTTTTTCGCCATGGCCGGCCGGGCGGGAGTAGATCCTCCCGCGACCGTCGTGGGCAAGCACGGCACGACCTATTACCACTATCGCGACACCACGGTGCGCAACGGAATCAAAGCATTCTTCTCGGTGGTCGCCTCCGACCATACGCTGTTCTGGGATGGCGAAAAGTATATTATTGTCGGGTATGGCATACAGAGCGAACCGAACAACAACATGAAGGTCACCACCCCCACTCCGCCGGCCCAGACGGTGGAACTGAGACAGAGCCAAGGGGTGAATATCTACGTTTTTCCCAACCCGGCGACCCGCCAGGCCTTGGCGGAATTCCAGAAGCTGCCCGGCTCGGCTGAAAGCCCAACCGGCGAACGGGTCATGTTCAACAACCTGCCCGCAGCCCACAACACGGTGAAGATCTTTACCGCCAGCGGAGATCTGGTGCAGACCTTGACGCACAACGGCCTGACCGACGGGGGAGCCCTGGCGTGGGATTTGATGTCGCGCAACGGCCAGGAAATTGTCAGTGGGATCTATCTGTATAGTGTCGAATCGGACAATAAGGATTTCGCGCCCTTCCGGGGACGCTTCACGGTGATTCGCTAGGACGTTTCCGGGATCCAACTACATCCCCCGTGAACAACCACGGCATGTTATAATGGGTCAAATCGCAATTCATCTTCCATCCTCTCGGCAGGCGAGCATCTCCATGGCCCACGTAACGATCAGACCCGTCGCCCTGGTGGTCCTTCTGGCAGGAATATTCATCGCCGCGGTCGCCCCGGCCGTGCCGATCGTTTTCCAGGTCCATATGTCCCAGCAGATAGCGCTCGGCAATTTTGATCCCTCGGCGGACTTCGTCGACCTCGCCGGATCCTTCAACGACTGGGGCGGCAACCCTCTGCTGCCCCTGGCCGACGCCGACGGGGACACGGTCTACAGCGTCACCGTAGACGGCTTCACTCCCACGGATGTCATCGAGTTCAAGTTTCGTTACAACGGACAATGGGACGGCACCGAGGAGTTTCCCGGCATCGGCAACAACCGCTTTTATACCGTGCTGGCCGACAGCAATCTGATCGATGTCTGGTACAACGTCCTTGCGCCGGACAACAGCCCGGTCGTGGTCGGGCCGGTTCATTGGTGGAACGACACCGTCTTCTACGAGATCTTCGTGCGCAGCTTCAGCGACAGCGATGGCGACGGCATCGGCGACCTGGTGGGCCTGACCCGGAAGCTGGATTACCTCAACGACGGCGATCCGGCCACCGACAGCGACCTGGGCATCACCGGGATCTGGCTCATGCCCATCAACGATTCGCCCAGCTACCACGGTTACGACTCCGTGGATTACCGCGCCATCAACCCCGACTACGGGACCATGGCCGACTTTGAGGCCTTTTTGGCCGCGGCCCACGCCCGGGGCATCAAGGTCATCGTCGACTATGTCATGAACCATTGCTCGGATCAGCATCCCTGGTTCCTGGCTGCCGAACAGAACGATCCGCAGTACCGGGATTATTTCCGCTGGTCGCCGAACGATCCCGGCGAAACCGGCCCCTGGGGCCAGAATGTCTGGCACCCGAATGCCTCGGGTTACTACTACGGGCTCTTTGGCGGCGGCATGCCCGACCTCAACTACGACACGCCCGCGGTGAAGGACGCCATGTTCGCCACGGCCGCGGCCTGGCTCGACACCATCGGGGTGGACGGCTTCCGGCTCGACGCCGTGCTCTACATCGACGAGAACCCCGGGCAGCTGATGAACACACCCGAGACGCTGCAGTTCTGGCAGGACTTCAACACGCACATCAAGGCGGTGAAACCTGAGGCGATGACGGTGGGCGAAGCCTGGACCGGCAGCAACACGGTGGTCCAGTATGTGACCGACAACCGGCTGGATCTCTGCTTCGAATTCGACCTGTCCTACGCCATGCTGAATGCCGTCAACAACGCCGACGCGGGACAGGCCGGCTTCAAGGCCGCCCAGGTCTACAACCTTTACCCCTACCTGCAGTTCGCCACCTTCCTGACCAACCACGACCAGGACCGCTCGTTCAATGTCCTGGGGTTCGACCTGGGCAAGGCCAAGGCGGCCGCGGGCCTTTACCTGACGTTGCCGGGTGTTCCGTTCCTCTATTATGGCGAGGAAATCGGCATGATCGGCAGCGGGGATGACCGCTTCAAACGCTCTCCCATGCAGTGGACCGACGAGCCCGGCGCAGGCTTCACCACCGGCACGCCCTGGCAGGCGATCAACGACAACGCCCCGCAGTACAATGTCCAGGTGGAGGACCAGGATTCCCAGTCGCTTTTGAACTGGTACAGGCGGTTGATCCAGGTCCGGAACCAGGCGCCCGCCCTGCGTCGCGGGACTTATACGGCCCTGACCAGTTCATCTTCATCCGTCCTGGCTTTTCTGCGCAGCGAGGGGCCGCAGACGCTGCTTTGTCTGGTCAACCTGTCGCCCTACACCAAGAGCGGAGTGACCCTGACCGGAACCATGGATTCCCTGACGCCGGGCACCCTGCCGATGGTCGATCTGCTCAACCCCCTCGATACCCGCACGGTCACCATCACGCCCGCTTATCAGATCACGGATCTGGACCTGGGGAGTTATGCGGTGAGGGTCTACGAATTCGACGGCATGTCCGGGGTGGAATCGCCGCCCGCTGATCTGCCGGGCATGGGCCTCAAGCTGGAACAGAATGTGCCCAATCCGTTCAATCCCTCGACCAGCATCGGTTACTTTTTGCCGGACCGGACCCATGTCCGGCTGGGGGTCTATGACCTGGCCGGCAGGGAAGTGGCTACGATCCTGGACTCCGTGCAGCCCCAGGGGAAGCAGGAAGCGCGCTGGGACGGCCTCGATCGCCAGGGTCAGCCCCTGGGCTCGGGGGTGTACGTCATGCGCCTGGATGCCGGGGGTGAGACGAGGCTGTCCAAGATGCTGTTGCTGAAGTGACGGGTGGCACGCCCAAGTATGAACACCCATATCGAGGATCCGGCGTGGCGTTGCCTTTGATGGGCCTACTTGTCCGAGGCGGCATCCGCACGCTTCGCCTGCGCCTTGGCGCTGTCCGACACTGCCAGCGCGCCCTTCACGGCCGCGGCCCCGGGCAGGCGCGACTCCGAAAGCACACTGTCGCGTTGGGCCTCGCTGAGCGTTGAAGCCGGTTCGTCCTTGTCGCCCCCGCAAGCGGCCAGAAGCATGACGGATCCGGCGAGGGCCAGGACTAGGGTCATTGTTCTGCGGGACATGTTGAACCTCCTGTAACGTTTTTGCTTCCTTAGACTCCGCCGCCACCCCCCGCGGGTGTCCGTTCATGGTAGACCAGGGCCGGAATCAGGCAACGGGAAAGTCGTCGGCGCGGGCCAGGGCGTCCTGAACGACCAGACCGGCCAGGAACATGCCGAAACTGGCGGTGATGTGCACGGCCGAGCCGTTGGTGA
>CAZJGK010000032.1:9049-30300 GCA_964545545.1 uncultured Fibrobacteraceae bacterium
ACAGTCCTCGGTGCCGCAGGACGTGTGGACGCCTGCGACCGGCGGCAAGACCTCGGGGGAATAGACGGTCTGGAAATCCCCGTCAAAGCCGGCCTCCCGCAGTTTGCGGCGCACGATGCGGGCCAGGGGACAGCCGGCGGTCTCCCAGATCGAGGCCACGCGGATGCGGGTGGGATCCAGCTTGGAAGCCGCGCCCATGGAGGCGAACAGCGTGACGCCGGCGGCGCGGGTGCGCAGGATGAGGTCGACCTTGTTGGCGATGCTGTCGATGCAGTCCAGCACGTAATCGAAAGTGCCCAAGGCGAACGAGTCCGCCGTTTCGGGATCATAGACCTTTTGCACGGGGATCAAGGCGCACTTCGGGTTGAGGTCGGCAAGCCGCGCGGCGAGTTCGGCGGCCTTGGGCCGGCCCACGTTGCGGCAGGTGGCCTGGAGTTGCCGGTTCACGTTGGTGATGCAGATCACGTCGTTGTCGACCAGGGTGAGGTTGCCCACACCCGAACGCACCAGCGCCTCGGCAGCCCAGCTGCCGACCCCGCCCAGGCCGAAAACGGCGACTCGGCTGCCCTGGAGGATTTTCAGGGCCGCCGCGCCGGTCAATAGCTGGAGACGCTGGAAGGCAGGGTTGTCGGTCATGGCGGCCTCGCGAGGACAGGGTGACGGGGATCATGGTCAAGGTAACCGATGGACTCCGGGGGTTCCACCACCGAACTCAGGGCCGCGAACTCTTGACAATAACGAAAATGCGGCGATCATGGAAAACAGGTTGGATAAGGTGTTTTATTTTAGCGGAGAAGATGCTGTCTGCGGCCTGTCGTTTCCCTGACAAAAGAGGGCTTTGTGATGTTCAAGGAATTCAAGGAATTCGCCATGCGGGGCAATGTGGTGGACATGGCCGTGGGTATCGTGATCGGCGCCGCCTTCGGCACCATCATCAAGTCCCTGGTGGCCGATGTCATCATGCCGCCCATCGGGTTGCTGCTGGGTGGGGTGGATTTTTCCAACCTGTTCCTGGTGCTCAAGAAGGGCGCTGAAGGGTTGGGTTCCTTCGCCACCCTGGCGGATGCCCAGGCAGCCGGCGCGGTGACTCTGAATTACGGTGCGTTCATCAACACCGTCATCAGTTTCCTCATCGTGGCGTTCGCCATCTTCATGCTGATCAAGGCCATGAACTCGGCCAAGAAGAAGGAAGCGCCCGCGCCCGCGGCGGCACCCACTACGAAAAAGTGCCCCAAGTGCCTGAGCGAAATTCCCCTGGCCGCCACCAAGTGTGCGTTCTGCACCTCGGATGTGTAAATGTAGCGCCTGGAACCAAATCCCGGGCCGCCTGGTTTTCCGGGTGGCCCGATTTTTTCGGATCGAGCCATGCTCTGCACCATTTTCCGGATTAAGGTTTCATTCGTGACCGCAAAATCCTCAGCTTGGGATCTTCACTCTTTCGTCATTTTCGTTGTCTTGCTGTCGGCTGCGATTTCCGCGCCGGCCCAGGCCAAGACTCCCCAGGAGCAACAGTGGGAGGCCTATGACGGATGGCAGGTGGCGAGTTTTCGCCTCGAGGGCGCCCCGGATCACCTGAAGGGAAAGCTGAAAAGCGGGCTGGCACTGGAGGGAAACTGGCGATTTTTGCGCGGGCGTGCGCGGCCGTCGTTTCGCGCCCGGTTGCTGCGCGAAGATATCGCGAGGATCCGGTTATTCCTGGCCCGGGAAGGGTATCCCGCGGCGGAAGTTGAGCCGCAGCTCGCCCCCCACCCTCAACAGCGCCGCCTTGATCTGGTGTTGCGCGTCGTCGCCGGTTCGGCGGCTATGGTGGCCTCGGTGCAGGTCAAGGGATGGCCCGCCGGCACAACACGCGCGGACTCCCTGGCGGGCATCACCTTGAAACCCGGCGCGCGTTTTCAGGACCTCAAGCTGGAGCAATCCCGCCTGCAACTCATCCGGCAGTTGATGGACCGGGGTTACGCCCGAGCGGTCGCCACGGCCGAGGTGTTGCCCGACAGCGGATCCCGGGTGGCGGTGGTCTATACGGTTCGCCCGGGCTCCCGCTATGACATCACCGAGGTGACGATCAACGGCTGCAGCCCGGACCTGATCCCCCTGACCCGTCGGCTCATCGGGATCACCCCGCCGGCGCCGTATTCCGCCAGCCGTCTCGAGGATTCCGCGTTCGAACTGCGAGCCACGCGACTTTACCGGCAGGTGACGCTGCGGGAGGACTCCCTGGGCCCCGGCCGACTGCGCCTGGCGGTGGAGGTGGAGAATGCCCGCATGCACTCCCTCGACGCCAGCGTGGGAACCTGGTCGAACAATCCCTGGATGGTCCACTCCAGCTGGAACAACCGCAATCTCCTGGGTGGAGGTCGCGGGCTCGAAGCCCATGCGGCTGCGGCCTCCCATTCCCTGAAAGCCGGCGGAGGGCTGACCTGGTTCGGGTGGCTGTCTCCCCGCGCACGCGCCCGGGCGGGTGTGGAGTGGGTCAGGGAGGATGAGGATACCTACCTGTCCAAGGAATGGAGCCTGAGCCTGACCCGCAGCCTGCGTCCCAAGGGGCGCGACATGGCCCATACAGGGCTTTCCTTGTCTCGGGTGACCTTGACCCCGTTCAGCAAGGTGGATGGATCCGGCGTGGACCAGGTCAGCAACCTGGTGGAGTTGTGGGCCGACCGGACCTGGGATTGGACCGATAGCCCCCTTCAACCGCGGACGGGTGGTTTCGCCAAGTTGATGGCCACGTTGTCTCCGCCGGTGGGCCTGGTGGAGTCCCCCTATGTCCTGGCCC
Organism: uncultured Fibrobacteraceae bacterium; assembly: GCA_964545545.1. Classification (GTDB taxonomy): domain Bacteria; phylum Krumholzibacteriota; class Krumholzibacteriia; order LZORAL124-64-63; family LZORAL124-64-63; genus JAHJTW01. The sequence continues at coordinate 11,826 of CAZJGK010000032.1, forward strand.
AGGGCGATCTTTCCCTGTACCGCCCATGCGGCCGTTGGGGAGTTCTGGCGGGCCACGTCCGGATGGGGATTGCTCGGCCCCTGAATGGAGCCGGGGTCGTGATTCCCAACCGGCGCTTTTATGCGGGGGGGTACAGCACCATGCGCGGATACGGGCGCCGGCAGCTCGGGCCCCGTGATGACGCGGGCGTTCCCCTGGGCGGCGATGCGGTCATGTTGGTCGGTGCCGAGACCCGTGTGCCGGTGGTCTGGGTCGTGGACCTGGTCCTGTTCGTGGATTCCGGGCAGATCTGGTGGAAACCCGGGGACATTCGCCTGGCGGATATCGCCACGGCGACCGGGGTGGGTCTGGACTTTCACACCCCCCTGGGCCCTCTGCGCGTCTCTTATGCCCGCAATCTGGGAAAGGTTATCCCCGGTGAGCCTAGAGCCATGTGGCATTTCGGGGTGGGTTATCCATGGTAAAATGGCCGGGCATGAGGGTCATCGTGCGAGCCTTGCTGAAGCATGGGGCCCGGCTGCTGCTGATCCTGATTGCCGTGATCCTGCTTTTGGTCGGTAGTTTTTTCGTGGGTGGGATCCGCGCGGTTTATTTGAAAATCGGGGTGGTGCGGGCGGTGCGCGCGCTGCCGGGCGAGGTGACGGGGGATTGGTCGTGGCCCCGGGCGAACCGGATCGAGGGCCGGAACATCGTCTGGGTGGGGCCGCACGGCGACGAGGCGGCAGGGGATACCCTGGCGGTCGTATCGTCGCTTTCCTGCCAGTTGGATCTGCGCGCCCTGGTGGATCACGATCTGAAGATCCAGGAAGTGCGGGCCCACATCGCGTTTTGGGACATTCCGGGAACCATGACCGCCCTTGGGCCCGCGGCGAAAACGAAACCCCAACATGAATCCGGCCACGCGATGGTCTACCTGCGGCAAGGGGGAATACCGGGATTGCCTTCGCTGGGGGTCGAACGCCTGGAAGCCCAGGCGGATCATCTGATCCTGCCGGCGGGCGTCGTGGTCGAGGATGTGCAGTTGGAAGGCGGGGCCTCCCTCTATCCGGGTGAACATCCCCGCTTGGTGATCAAGGCATTGCAAGGCAAGGCCCAGGCAACCACCAGTCCGGGGTGGTCCCTGGAACTGGCCCACCTGCAGGGCGCGCTGGGCTACGACCCGCCGACCCGCACGGTGCAGCTGGATTCCCTGAACGCGGATCTGCCGATGGCGGCCTTCTGGAACGACAGCCTCCAGGTTCGTGCAGGCCCATTGAAGGTGGCCTGCGCCGGTAGCGTCAGGGACAGCACGGTGGATGTGGCCACCACGCTCCAGTTTGTCACCGAGGTTCCGGCCCGGTTGCAGAGTCCGATCCCGGACCTGAAATTCCGTTCGCTCCAGGGACGACTCAAAGTGCGGGCCACGGGTGCGCTCTCGAACCTGACGCTGGCAGGGGTGCTGGATCTCGACCCCACCCCGGACCTGCGGATGGGCCATGTGGTCGGTTCGGCGCTGGTTCGCGCGGGGCCTCCGGCCGCGCTCCAGTCGGTGAAGTTGGATTCCCTGGCCCTGCAGTGGCGCAAGACCCACCTGGCGGCTTCCGGAACATGGGACGGAACCAACATCAACGGGCGCCTCAAGGCCGATCTGCAGAATTTCGAGTTGCCCAAGTTGTTCCTGCCGGTCTGGGCCAACGGCCTCACCGGCAATCTCCGCGCCGAGGGCCGGGTGGACGGACCGGTCCTTTCGCCGCACATGAACGGTACCGTGGCGGCGGCCTGCAATATCGATTCCCTCTGGGCCTTGCCGGGGGTTGCTGCAGCGACGGCGAGCCTGCCGGCCGGGCTGGACCGCGGGGAATTTCGCCGGGTCAAAGCGGATCTGAAAGCCGGGCTGGACGGCACGCTGCAGAACCTGGAGGTGGATCTGCGCCTCGACCTGAAGCGCACGCCCTGGTTGGATCGCGGCCTGTTTGCCGGTCACCTCGGCGCTGATTCCCGGGCCGCGCGACTTCAGACGATGCACGTGGATACCCTGGCGGTCTCCCTCTTGGGGGGACAGGTTGTCGCGGCGGGGTCCTGGGATTCGACCGGGATTCAACTTCGGGCCACCGTCGGTCTGGACGGTACGGAGTTGTTGACCCGAACCGTGGCGAGGGATTTTTCCGGTATGGACCTGGGAGCCCACGGCACGCTGCAGGTGGCCGGACCCCTGACCGCTCTTGAGGGATCCGCTCAGGTCCAGGGCCACGCCGAGTCCAAGGATTTTACCGTGCCTGATTTTCGGGTCGAGGTGTCGCGTAGCCACGATGCCGTCCAGGCGCGGGCCAGGCTCCTCCACTATGTGCGCCTCGGGAGGGCCAACCTCGACTCCCTCAGGGTGAACTGGCAGGGCGAGGCGGGGCCTTCTCCTTTGGCGGCCACGGGCTCCTTCGACCTTAACGCCTGGGCTCCCCGTGCCGCGGGATGGCTTCGGGGAAAAACCGCGGGCGACAGTCTGCGCACCCTGGCCATCGACACCCTGGTATTCACGGCGGGGGGAACGACGCTGCACTCCGCCGGGCCGATCACCCTGGTTCGCGGACCGGGTCCCGATGATGTGGACCTGCAAGGTTTGCGGATCATCGGTGACCTCGGCCATATCGATGTCGGGGTAAAATCCGGCAAGGGAACCTTGCAGGCGAACGCCTCGGCGGATCTGTTGTTGACCAGCGAATGGCTCGACACGGTTTTTCCTTCCCCCTTCTGGTCAGCCGGCGGCGGTACGGATATGGGGATCAAGGGTGCTGCCGAATTTTCGCAGGCGCCCGTGGCGGGGCAAACCGTCAGCCCGGTCCTTCACGGCAGCACGGCTATTCGTCTGGTTCCCCGGAATCAGGATCCGCCGGCGCGAGTGGATGGCAGCTTCCGCCTGGCGGGCGGGGATACTGCCGCGTTGTCTGCAGTGGTGAATCTGAGCGTTGGCGAGACGGCGCTCCTGCATGGCCAAGCCCGGTGGCCGGGCCGGATTGATCCGACCGACGGCAGCTGGCGGCCGGCCGGGGGGCTGGCCGGCGGGATCCACATTCCCGAACAGGATCTGCCCCTGGATTTCATCAACCGGTTCCTGCCCAGTGAGGTCGTCCTGAAAGGAGCTCTGACGGTGGGGGCGGATCTTGAGGCGGGGAAATCCGATTCCGTTTCGACTACCGTCCTGGAGGATATGCCGCTCACGGGGTTGGTGCGCACCGCAGGCTTGCAGGTGAGCCTGCCCAACCAATCCCGCCTGGAGGTCAAGGGCCGGCTGGGTCTGGCAGGGAAGGTGATCGATCCCCGTCTGGAGGGCACGATCACGGTGACCAGTGCCCTGATCAAGTTGCCGGACATTCAGCGGGCACTCCATCCCATCACGGGGAAGTCGGCCCTGTGGGACGCGGACCGCCCGGCGGCCGCCGACACGACCGCTGGTGGCCGAGAGCCGCGATGGCGCGGGCCTGACAATCTGGAATCCCCGCCACCGCTGTACATGCCGGATCTCGATGTGCGGGTCGTGGTCCCAGGCAATGTTCATGTCACGGGTTACGGCCTCCAGGCGGAATTTGCCGGGGAAGTGAACGTGGGCCGGGGCTGGGACGACCAGGGGTATCCGGTGCCGGTTCTGCGGGGGCAGATCCACACCGTGGAGGGCGAGCTGCGGGCCATGAACCGCATCTTCGAGGTCGAGCGGGGGGAGTTCAGCTTCGAGGGCCACATTCCCGTGAACCCGCGGGTGGACATCCTGATGTCGGCCGAGGTCGAGGGCACCACCGTCCAGATCAAGATCACCGGCACCGCCCTGAAGCCCAACATCGTGTTGACCTCCCAGCCCGAGATGATCCAGGCCGACATTATGGCGGTCCTTGTTTTCGGGCACCCCCTCAACGAACTGGACGCGGACCAGCAGGGCAATCTCGGCAGCCAGGAAACCCTGGCGAGTCAGCTGCGCCGGAACCTGCAGGATCTTGCGTTGGTGTTCGGTTCGGCGGGCATCCAGAACCAGGTGTCGAGCCGGGTGGGCCTGGACCAGGTGCAGGTGGGAGCGGGTCCGGGAGGCAGCGCCCTGGTGCTCGGCAAGTACCTCAATCCCCGCATGCTGATCAAGTATCACCTGTCGCTGGAAAGAAGCGGCACCTACTTCATGACCCTGGAGTACACCCTGAACCGGCTCCTCAAGCTGATTTCAACCTATGGCCAGGGCGAGGAGGCCTCGGGCCTTGAATTGCGCTGGCAGCGGCGCTATTGAGGTTCGTCGCCCGGTCCTGTCTCGGTGTTCACCTTCACGGGGAAGGGCCTGGTCATACTCCCGGAATAGACCGAAATGTGCGGGAAAGGTATCTCGATGCCGGCCTTGTCCAGCGCCTGTTTGACCTGGACATGCATGGAATTTCTCATATCCAACCATTTTTCACGCTGGGCCCACATCGAGAATTGGATTTCCAGGGAGGACGAACCGAAACCCTTGACGATGAACAGGGGACTGGGATCGATCAGGCAGAGGATGTTGGCTTCGGCTACCTGCATGAGGATCTCCCTGACCTTGTCCAGGTCCTCCTTGTAGGCGACACCCAGCATCATGTCGAAGCGACGGATGGGAAAGTGGGTCAGGTTGGTGATCTGGGTCTTGATGATTTCCTCGTTGGGCACGCGCACATAAAGATTGTCGAAGGTCCGCAGCTTGACCGACAAGAGATCAATGCTCAACACCTCGCCCGTGATGTCGCCGATCCGGATGACATCTCCAACTTCGAAAGCGCGTTCGACGATCAGGAATATGCCGCTGATGAGATTCGAAGCCGAGGTCTGGGAGGCGAAGCCGATGGCGACGGTCAGGATGCCGGCGGCACCCAGCAGGACATTCAGCTTGATACCCAGGATGTTCAGGCAAGCCATGAGAACCAGACCGAGAGCCGAGACGAAGACCAACCTTCTGATGACCATGGTATTCTGCAGGGAGCTGCGTCGTCCGGTGACCTTGATGACCACGGCGGCGATGCCGCGGGCCAGCGCCAGTCCCACGCTGAACACGACGATGGTCTTCAGGTAAAGCAGCAGGTGGTCCTGGGTAAAATAGTCGGCGAACCCGAAGTCGATCATTCCCGGTATCATGTCAAAATCCTCCGCCGAGCAAGCCGCCGAAGGCCCTGGTCAACAGGCCGCGGGGGGCTCGTTCGCGAGGGCCGGTAATGCGCCGGGTATTGCCGGCCTGGAGAGGAGGAGCGTTTCCCAGCATCACGGGTGTCTCCCGCCGGTCGGTGGTGTGTTCCAGGGTGACGGACTCCGTCCACAGATGGCCGGATTCCCCGGCGAAAAGCGACATGTGGGGCAAGGGGAGCAGCAGCTTCGAGATCTGAAGGTTGGTCGCGGCCCTGTTGCGCAACACCAGGGCGGAGATGGCCCGGTGCGGCCGCACAGGCAGGTTTTCCAACCGCAGGCGGGCGGAGGTCTGCAGGGCGTAGCACAACTCCCCCTCGCGCGTGGAGCCGCCGAACCAGGTGTCCGAGGGCAGAAACAGCGGCATCTGCAGGAATTCATGGGGCGGATCCCCGACCGAAACCTGCAACCAGAGTATGGTGCTGATGTAAAGAGTGATTTCTTCGCCCGGCGGCAACAGGAACGGGGTGTCGGGTTTGACCACGAAGGGCAGATCCGCCGTCATGGGCATCAGGCAAAGCTGTTCCGGGGCGCGGTTGAAGCCGAGGCGGATCGGGCCGATTGTACCCTCGTCAGGTTCCTGGACTCCTCCCTCGGGGCGGTATTGACGGGCGGAAGCCATGGAGTCGTCGCCGATCAGGCTCGTGAAACGCCATTCCTGGGCCGAGCGGGTCAGCCAGAATTCCGAGGGACCAACTTGCCAGTACGCGGTTTTGCCCTTTTGCAGGGAGAAATCCCCGAACCATCCCGGTGTGTCGGTGCCTGAACTCGCCATGAGCCGAAACCTTCCGGATTACAGATATTTTCGCCGTCGAAAAAACAGGACCATCACAATTGTGAGCGTGATCGAAATGACCCAGAAAGCCGGGTATGACCACTTCCAGGACAATTCCGGCAAATAATGGAAATTCATGCCGTAGACGCCGGCCAGGAAAGTCAGCGGGACGAAGATCGTGGCGGCGATGGTCAGCACCTTCATCACTTCGTTCATCTTGTTGCTGACGCTCGAAAGATACAGATCGCCCAATCCCGAAAGCATGTCCCGAAAAGTGTCCACCGAATCGGCCACCTGAATGGTGTGATCGTAAACATCCCGCAGGAAGGGCCTGATGCGATCCTGGATAAGGGTACTCTCATCCCTTTCCAGGCGGCCGACCGCTTCTCGCAAGGGCCAAACAGCCCGCCTCATGAGAATCATTTCACGCTTATAGAAATGAACAAGTTTCAGTTGGGTCGGCTCAGGGGATTTCAGCAGGTCTTCCTCAAGATCCTCGAGCAGTTCTCCCGATTTCTCGAGAATCAGAAAGTAATGGTCCACCACCGAATCCAGCAACGCATAAAGCAGATAGTCGGCCCCCCAACTTCTGATACGACCCTTGCCCAGGCGCAGCCTTTCCCGCACGGGTTCGAAAACATCTCCCGGGCGTTCCTGGAAGGTGATGACGAAGTTGGGGCCCAAAATCAAGCTGATCTGTTCGGAGTGGATGGAGAAGGGCTTGTCCGTGGCGCTAAGCATACGGACGACCATGTAAAGAAAGGTGTCGAAGTCCTCAACTTTTGGCCGTTGGTGCGTGTTCACGATATCTTCCTGGATCAGGGGATGGATCTCGAAATAGTCGTTGATGGTTTTCAAGGTCTTTGTATCGTGCAGGCCGACAATGTTGATCCAGGTGGTGGTAGCCGTCTCCCGGAAGGGCAGACATTCCGTTGCCTCGGCGACGGTTTTTTCCTGGAAGGAATCTTCGTTGAAGTCGATGATGGAGATGGTGACTTTTTCGGTCTTTTTCGGGCCACGGAATTCCAGTGTCCCGGGGGGCAGGGCCGGTTTGGGCCTTACTGCTTGGTAACGGTTTTTCACGGGAAGGCTCCTTTTCAAGATCAGGAGACTCTAACACGGGAAAATGCGTGAGACAACGTATGTTGGCGGGATTAACCGGCGGCCAAAGACAGGGAAATCACCCATGCACGAAATGTCATTGATCACGAATATCTTGAAAATCGCCGCCGAACGGGCTCGGGGGGCCGGGGACCCTGTCATCACCGCCATCGAAATTGAGGTGGGCGAGTTGGCCGGGGTGGAAATCCCGTCACTGCAGTTCTGTTTCCTGGCGGCGCGGGAACACGCGGTGGGCCCGCAGGCCAAGCTCGTGATTCATGAGATACCAGGCCGCGGAATATGCCCGCAATGCGGGGTTGAATCGGCGGCGGATTTTTTCGTCACCGTTTGCCCTTTATGCGGAGAGGCCACCCTCGAAATTACCCGGGGCCGGGAGCTGAAGGTCAAATCCATCCAGGTCGCCGGGGGCAAGGGCTAGCCGGGCGTCACTTCCGCGCGTCAAGCTCCTTGAGCAGATCAAGCTGAATCTCCTGGATTTCAACAAGACGCGTCCATTGGTGGGACAACAGGTGATCAAGCTTCTCGTTGATATGCCCGATCTCCAACTCCGCCTTTAGATTTACCTGATAGTCATTCTCGGAACGAAGTCTGTCCTTCGCCTCTGAACGATTCTGACTCATCATGATAATGGGCGCTTGTATTGCGGCTAGACAAGAGAGCATCAGGTTGAGAAGAATAAACGGATAAGGGTCGGCCGGTCGCCAAAGAAGCACCAGGGAATTCACCAGAATCCATAGGCTGATAAAGATCCCGAAGGTAATGAGAAAGGCCCAGCTACCACCAAATGAAGCGATCCGGTCCGCCAGGCGCTCCCCGGCCGACCACGTCTCACCATACTCTGCATCGATGTTATCGCTGATCAGCTCATGCTGATTAATGCTGCGCAAAACCTCTTGCTCAAGACCGGTTAGTTCACCTTTTTCCGACTCGATGATCGACTGAACATAGGCCGCGCGAAAGGCGTCGAGATCAGAGCGACAGATGTCCCCGGTCGCTACCCAGTCCGGATGGGTTTGGCGGATAAAAGTCGCCAATTGGGGCCGGATGGCCTCCCCTGATACGATTTCGCGCCTGGAACCGGTTTTTCCACAGATGGCGCAAGTAGGCTGGGTGGGGCGCGTTTTTGTCATTGTGAAAACCCCTCTCTTTTAGGGTCGCCAGGCGACTCTGGGGAACTGACCCCCGATGTCCACCAATACGCGGAGAAGTATGTTAAACTTTTTCGGCGTTGGGGTTAAGCTACCATGTCGGGAGCCAAGGAGGAAACATCACATCGCAGCGACGACGATAAACCGCTGAGGGTCCGTGCCGAGTAACCGGTGAGATTATGTCGGCACAAATCGCCCTCATTGCGGGTTGCTGTCTGATTCCAACATTCAGGGTCTCTTTCAGGATATGGCGAAATGATGCAATGGCCGGATTCTTCACATGCCCGGTTCGCGGTGCCGAAGGGGCTCGCGGTTTGGGTCGGTCGCGTGCCTTTCACCCTCCTGCTGATTCTTGCCATACTGAGTGTATCTTCGGCGGCCGGCCTGCTCGGTCGGCCGCTCACATCTTCCCAGCTCCAGCACTGGGGTTTCGGTTGGCACGACTTGGTCAACGGCGATTTCTGGCGTCTTTTGTCCGCGCCCCTGCTGGTCCTCAAGCCATACATGGCTCTGTCTATTTCGGCGATCGTTCTGTTCTTTGTGGGCAGTTGCGAACTTCTGCTCAAGACCCGTCGCACCATCATCGTGTTCCTGTCGAGTCATGTCCTGGGCTATGTGGGCGCCCTGCTGCTGCTTAATCCTCTCGGACGAGCGGGATGGCCCCTGGCTGCGGAACTGGCTTCCCATCGGGACGTGGGGGCATCCAACGGAGCGTTCGGCGCTGCCGGGGCCATGCTGTTGTTTCTGCCCTCGGGCTTGCGGCCGGCCGGCCTGTTCATCTTCGTCAGCTACCTGGTGGGAGCCCTGTTCGTAGAGCAAGAGCTATGGGACGTTCAGCACATCCTGGCTTTTTTGACCGGGCTTGGCCTGGGATACGCCTTCATGCGCCGGGATGACCAGGAATTTTCCGGTCCCCGCCTCTCCGGTGATGTTCTTCTGCGCCAACGCCCGCGCCTGATGTCCTGGTTCGTCGGCGGCATGGGCCTGGTAAATATTTTGGCGGCCATTCTGCTGCCTAATCACGCAGGGTTCGCACGGCTGGAATATATGCTGCCGCTGGGGCTGCACCACGGGTCGCGTATGCTCCTGGTGTTCAGCGGCCTTCTGCTTCTGACGGTCGCCGGAGGTCTCTCGCGATCCCAGCGAACGGCTTGGTGGGCGGCTTTCCTGGCGCTTCTGGTGACTCTGGGCCTGCAGATGGAACTCGGCGTCAATAAGCTCGGCGCAGTATTCGCGCTGGCATTTCTGCTCTTGCTGGTCGCCTGGAAAGATGACTTTCCGGCACCGTCGGACCCTCCTTCATTGCGCGCGGCCAGGACGAAGTTGGCCGCCATCCTGATCGGTGTTCCGGTGGTGTCGTGGCTGGCGGTTCTCGGTCTTCGTTTCCAGTTCTCCGGAGAGGTCGGGGCGTCGGCGGCCATGCTGGATGTGCTGCGCCGGGTGTTCTATCTGGCTCCGTTGACGCTGCAGCCTTTGACGCTGGGGGCGGACGGACTGTTGGAAACCATCCCTGTGGTGTTCTGGGTGGGGATGGTGGTGGTGGTGGCACACGCCTTGCGGGCCGTGCGTGTGCCGCGGCCGGGCAAGGGGGAATTTGAGCGGGCACGCCAGTTGGTGATGATGCACGGATCGACCGGCACGTCTTTCATGGCCACCTGGAAAGGGAACCAGCTGTTCATGCCTGAGTCCAAAGGCGCCTTCCTGGCCTACCGCGTCCAGGGGGGAATCGCCGTGGCGTTGGGCGATCCGGTCGGGCTGCCAGGGGAACGCGGCGGGGCGCTCCGGCAATTCATACTCCATTGCCGGAATCACGGATGGATGCCGGTCGTCCTGGGGGCGACCGCAGCGGAACGACAGGCTTATACCGAATGCGGATTCCAGCTTCTGCAAATCGGCGAGGAGGCCGTTCTCGATTTGCATGGACTGGAGTTCAAGGGCAAGAAGTGGCAGAACATGCGCACGGCCTTGAATCGGGGCCGGAACCTGGGCATGGAATTTCGCCTCTTTGAGGGCGGGCAGGTCCCGGCGGAGATCGAGGTCCAAATGCGAGGCCTGGAGCTGGGTTGGGAGCAGCAGCACATGCTGCCCCTGCTGCAGTTCACCCAGGGCAGGGTCGAGGACACGCGGGATTCCGCCGTCGAAGTCGCCGTCGCCCTGGACGGCACCGGTCGCGTCCATGGTTATGTAGACTGGCTGCCGATCCCAGCCGGGAAGGGTTGGGTCATCGACCTGATGCGGCGCAGCCCCGACGCCATGAGCGGCACCATGGAATTCCTGATCGGGATGTCCCTGCTGGTGTTTCAGGAGCGGGGCGACACGTTTATCAGTCTGGCGACGGCGCCGCTGGCCGACCTCGACCGGTCCGACACCGACAGCCTGGTGCCACAGGTACTTGAGATGGTTTCCAAACGATTCGAGACCTTCTACGACTTCCATTCCCTCTTCGATTTCAAAAACCGCTTCGAGCCGCGCTGGGAACCGATTTACCTGGCCTACGGCGAATCGGCCGAGCTGCCGGCGATCGCGGTGGCGATTCTGCGCGCCCACCTGCCTGGTCTCGGCTGGGCTCAGGCCGTCCGGTTGTTGGGGGAGGCGCTCAGCAAGAGATTGAACCTGGCAGAGGCGCCGGCCGCCAATCAGCCTAAATCAGGGTAGAGCAAACCCTTGGGGAAACTCAAGTCCTCGCCGGAATGTGGCGAGTTCCGTTTTCTGTTGAAATCTGATATCATTAGTCTTGAATCTACCCACACCGGGAAAGGACAGGATCCATGCCGCACCGTTATTGGAAAATCCTCGTGTCTCTTGTTCTGGTCTTGGGGTGTTTGACCGTCTTGACCGCGACGGCCGCCGGGCCTTTGCCCGTGGTTACGCCCCACGGCATTCTGGTGGACCGAGTGCTGCCCATGGCCCACCTGGACCAGTTAGACGGATCGGCCGCGGCGCCGGCCGCCGGGTTTCACCGCTGGCGCCAGGCCCTGTACGAGTTGCGCCGCTCCAGCGAGGATCCTTCCCGGTGGCCTGATCCCCTGGCCACGGCGCAGGCGGCCAAGTCGGCCGCTCGCGGTGCCGTTCCGCTGGGCTTGATCCACACCGTGTATGACCGGATGCGGGCCGATGGGACCATGACCGCCGGAGAAATCCTGGCCGTGGCCACGCTCAAGGAAACCACCTGCTACGGGGCGGCGGTGGGCTTCGTGCTGGATGATTCGTGGTTGATGGATCACGGAGCATCACGCATCAAGGCCCTGCGCCTGGATCCGGGCGACGGTGACGGCCTGCGAACCCTGACCCCCGGCAAGTCCCTGCGCGCGGGCTACACGACGACCGGCCGCAAGATCCTGCACCTGGAGGCTGATCTGGCCGATGGCCGCACCCTGTATGCCGCGGCGGTTCTGGACGTCAAGCGTTTGACCACGCCCGATCCCACCGAAACCTGGCCCCTCACCGCGACCGAAAGTTATGCCGGTCATTTCAGCAGCGGCCAAGCGTATGTCTACCTGTCGGACAGCCACGCCACGCTCACCAACCCCGTGGTGGTGGTCGAGGGCTTCGACCTCGACAACACCATGGACTGGCCGGTGCTGTACGACCTGCTCAACCAGGAAAACCTCATCGAGGATTTGCGTACCGAGGGTTTCGATGCCGTGGTGCTGGATTTCACCGAGGCCACCGATCCCATCCAGGGCAACGCCTTCGTGCTGACGGAACTGCTGGACCAGGTGCGGGTCGCTATCGGGCCCGAGCGGACCATGGCGCTGATCGGTGCGAGCATGGGCGGGCTGGTTTCGCGCTACGCTTTGTTGTGGTCCCAGCAGCAGGGAATCTCGACTCAGGTGCGCACCTGGATCTCGTTCGATTCGCCCCAGAAAGGGGCCAATATTCCTCTGGGCCTGCAGGACTGGCTCTATTTTTTCCGCAACGAATCCGAGGATGCGTTTTACCTGTTGTCGCGTCTGGACACTCCGGCGGCCCGGCAGATGCTGTTGTACCACTACACCAACACGAACACGGCACCGCCTGGTCCGGCCCCCGAGTTCAATGATTTTTACGGCGAGCTGGAGACCCTCGGCGGCTGGCCCACGGCTCCCCAAAAAGTGGCCATCGTCAACGGGAGCGGCGCCATGGCTGACCAGGGTTTTGCTGCCGGAGATCAGCTCATCGAGTATCGCTACCGCAGTTTCCTGGTGGACATCGACGGCAACGTTTGGGCTGTGCCCGACGGTGGCAGCCAGGTCATTTTCGACGGGATGCTCAACAAGATCTGGCCGTTGCCGGACAGCTACCAGACGGTCACAGTCCAGGGCACGTTGCCTTGGGACGGTGCCCCAGGCGGCTATCGGGCCTCCTTGGCCGAGATGGACACCACCGCGGTCCCTTACGGCGACATCATCGCCCTGCACGACAACCACTGTTTCATCCCGGTCATCAGCTCCCTGGCTCTGGATGTGACCGATCCTTTCTTCGACATCGCCGGCGCGCCGGATCTCATGAGCCTGACGCCGTTCGACGAGATCCACTTTCCGGCCGCAAATCAAGGGCACATCACCGTCACTCCCGAGAGCAAACCCTGGTTCCTGGCGGCGGTGCGGGAGGGGATTTCCGGGGTCGGCGAACCGCCGTTTGCCGTGCAGCCTGCCATCAGTTTCGGCGCGCCCTATCCCAACCCGTTCAATCCCCGCACGCGGCTGACTGCGGAGCTGACGGCCTCGGGAACAATCAGCCTGGAAATCTTCGATGTGCGGGGCCGGCGGGTCGCCACGCTGGCCGATGCGGAAGCGGTCACCTCGGGACCGCACACGTGGCTGTGGGACGGCCGGGGGGCGGACGGAAGGCCCGTTGCCGCGGGCATCTACCGGGCGCGGTTGTCCGGTCTGGGGGAGATCCTGACCCGGTCGCTGGCTCTGGTCAAATAGTCCGTCTCTCTTTAGTTCCACAGCCCGGTTGTCGACGCGAAAGAGCCAATGACCATTGTCAGGGCCGATCCGGTGGTTTACTATCCCCGATGTTCAAGATCCAAGATCCAAATCACCATCGGGATGGGAGGAGCCGACCATGAAACGCCACCTGGGGGTCACGGCCTTGTTTGCCACCGGACTGCTCTTGGTTGCCAGTTTGGCCACGGCCAAGGGGAACTGCAAGGAGCATCCCTTGATCCGCCCCTGGCCTGGCTCCACACTGGATCAGAACAACTGCAAATACCGGGATTTTGACGAGTACAGCTTCTACGTGACCGATCCCCAGAACGGCAAGACGGTCAAGCAGACCGTCCAGGGAAAATTTTGGAGCCTGAACTACATCCTGTACGACGCCAAACACAACTGGGACGACTCGCATTCCGTGCTGGAATACCGGCAGAACTACAAACAGGCGGCTCTGGCCAATGGCGGAACGATCCGGTACGAGGATGGAGGCTACCTGACCTTTACCCTGCCGGGTGATGACGGGTCGACCACCTGGTGCGGGGTGCACATCTGGAACAAGTCCATGCAAGAGGTGCGCATCATCGAGGTGGCGGGCATGAAGCAGAGCCTGAAATTCGGCCCCGCGGAGATGAAGGCCGCCCTGGACGCTGAAGGCCGCGTCCAGCTCCACGGCATCCTCTTCGATCTGGACAAGGCGACCCTGCAGCCGGAATCGGCCAAGCAGCTCCAGGACATCGTGACCCTGATGAAGGATTATCCGGACCTGAAGTTGGAGGTCCAGGGCCACACCGACGACCAGGGCTCCGACGACTACAACCTGGATTTGTCCCAGCGCCGCGCCGAGACGGTCGTGACCTACCTCGGGCTGTTTGGGATCGCCCCAGGCCGGCTGGGGCCGCGGGGATACGGAGAAACCAAGCCTGTGATGCCCAACACCACCGAGGAGGGGCGCGCCCAGAACCGTCGCGTGGAGCTGGTCAAAATGCTCTGATCTGGTCGTAGACGCGGCAAAGCCAGGTCCTTCTGCCGAGGGCCAAATGCCTGTCTGGGCAAACGTTCTCGAATTTGCTCGGTCAACGTACCGCACCGGGTACGCCGCCTTCGCAAATCCTTGCGAGCCCTTGCCCGGACAGACATTTTCCTCCTCCTCGCCACGGACCTTCATGAATGATCCGGGTTGGACAATCTTACATAACAGGAGGATTCATTAATGCCGGTTATCTTTATTTCCCGGGGGACCATGTCCGGAGTTCGCATGCTTGTGGACTGCCTTCAGGACCGCACGCAAATACGCTGCATCACCCACGAGGATTTGGATAAAATCGTCAATCTGCATGGCGAGCTGGCCACGAGGATTGTGGAAAAGCTATCCAAGGCTACTTCCGCGTACAATCAATTCAGCAAGCTCCGCTGGCCGTATATTGTTCTCCAGCGCCACGCGCTGCTGGAGGAAGTCCGTCATGACAACATCGTTTACCATGGTTATTCCGGCCACATGCTTTTGCAGCCGCAGCAACATTTTGTCCGGGTGCGCATTGGGGCGCCGGTTGAAATGAGGGTGAAAATGACCATTGAGCGCCTGGGACTCAGCGAAGAAAAGGCGCGCGAATATATCACGGAAGTTGACGATCAACGTGTGAAGTGGGCGCGCTACATGTTCGCCCGGGACATTCGCAACACCATACTCTATGACCTTCACCTGAATATGGGGCATATGACGCTTCTGTCGGCCTGTAATATCATCGAAAATATCATTAAGGACCCGGATTTTCAGGCCACTCCCGAATCACGGGCCAAAGTGGATAGACTCTATTTGGCGTCCAAAATCGAACAGGCCCTGGTCACCGACCCCCGCACGGCTGATATTGAAATCAGCGCTGAAATTAGTGAGGATGGTTGTGCTCGGCTCACCGGCCCCTATCTCGAAGACAAGGAACATGAAACGGTCATGGAAATCGCCAAAGCGGTTTCCGACAACGACAATATCCAATACATCCACGGATATGCGCCGACGTTTCAAATCGATCGTCATTGAAAAAAATCAAAATCAAGGCGGATTCCATCCGGACCCCCCCGGGGATTGTTTTTCAGAAAGGGAAGACAAATGGATGAAAACAACAATAGCGAGCAGGTCACCACGATTTTGAACATGATTCAGATCCTGCTGACAAAATCGCTTGATATCCAGCAGGAAGACAAGGGCGTTATCAAGGCGATTTTAGATCAGGATACGCAACAAACACAGACAACTGTCGATCTTCTGCATAACACCGAGTTGACCAATGGTCTGGCCAGCGAGCGAACCGACCTGGCCAAGGAACGCACAGATTTGGTTCGTAAGCAGACACAATTGTCTACCCGGTCAACCGAACTGTCCGTCATCCGCACAGATATGTCGAGAGAACGTTCCGGGTTGGCAGGACAACGCACTGATATGTCTGTTTTTAGGACCGACCTGTCACGGTCAAGGACCGGGCTGGCCGATCAGCGAACAAAAATGGCCAACCACCGCACGCAATATTCCTTAAACCGTACCACCATGGCGGGTTCCCGGACGATCCTTTCCAATATTCGGACGTCCCTGGCCCAGGGGCGGACCGACCTGGCACTCATCCGCACCGGCCTGGCCTTTCTTACCATAGCCATTGCTTTCTATCGCCTGTTCGGCCTTTCCCGGTGGACCCTGTTCGACGGATTACTGGCTCTTGCCAGTGTCACCATGACCGCTTTTGGCTTGACCGGATACCTGCGCGCCACCAACCAGGTTAAAGTCCTGAAGAAAACACTGAACGCCCAAGAAAAAGTAATAACCTGAAACAAGAATCCAAATACACGGCCTTCTATCATTTAGGCTGTGTCCCGCCCTCGTTGGCAACCGGAGCCACCTGGGGCCCGGGAAGTTCGGGGCGAACTACCTGTGCGCGGCGATCAATTTCCAAAGCCCCCATAGAAGCAGCAAAGGCAAGAGCAACAGGAATACGAGACGGAAACCGGCGAACAAGATGACACCGGGGGTGACTACGGCGCCGGACACCCTCCCCAAGAGAAAAACCGCCGGTCCCAACTGGGTGCCGAATGCCAAGACGATGACCAGGAGGCCCAACAGCAGGAATGTTCCCGCCCCCATCCGGGACACTCGCCGGGCTCCGGCATCACGGGAAAGCAGACGCCAGATCACGAGGCCTCCGGTCAGGAAAATCAGGAGTTGCACCATGCCACTCGCCCATCCTCGCCCGACCAGGCCGATCGGACCGGCGTTTCCGAAGCTGATGCCGCTGAACGCCCCCGCGGCGAGATTACCGACCGATTCGGCAGCCAGCCACAGGAACAGCACCGCCAGGGCGCCGATGAGCATCCAGTTCAGGCGAAAACGACGACGGCTGCGTGGATCGGCAATCGCGAACTCGGAATTCAGGTCCTCCGCATTACCGAGGCGCCGCACGGCGACGAGGAAGGCTTCTTCCGCGGACAGACCGTTGTGTTGCAAAAGGTCAACTTCCTCCCGCAGATGGTCCTCAAGTTCGTCCACATCGGAGGCCCGGAAATTGGGCTGATTGCGCAGTCCCGCGCGCCAGGCAGCAACGGCTTCGTTCAGGTCGAACATCAATCTTCCTTTCTCCAGAGCTTCTGCAAGACATCACCGACCAGCTCCCACTGTTCGCGCAGACGCGCCAGCTCCCGGGCGCCGGCAGGTTCGAGCCGGTAATAGCGCCGGCGACGCCCCGTTTCGGCAACGTTCCAGTAGGATGAAATCAGATCCTGCGCCTCCATGCGCCGCAGGACCGGATAGAGCATCCCGTCGGACCATGTGATGCGGCTGCCCGACAATTCCTGCACCTCCTTGATCAGCGCATACCCGTATCCTTCCCCTTCCTGCAGGATCGACAGAACCAGGGGGATGGTCGAGGCGGCGATCAATTCACGGGACAGTTGCATGGTCGAGACCTTTCAGGCTGATACCTTGTAGCATTATACATAGCGGAATTATGTATGTCAAGCCGTCAATTTTGTCCGCTACTCGTGAGGGAACTTTCCTTGTATGATGTTCATGACGGGGATCTCGTCCTGGGGGTTGTGCGATCCGCTGATCCCGCGGGAATCCCAGTAGGCAGGGGGCAGCGTGGAAATCCATCCGATAGGGTTGATTCATAGCCCGTTTTCCGCCGGTGAGGGTATGCCGATTCAGCCGTCGGGAGCCATCGATATCAAAGGGACCGTGGAATTGCTGCCGCAGTACGCCGAGGGCCTGCAAGACCTCGAAGGGTTCTCGCACATTATCCTGCTCTACATTTTTGACCGCAGCATCGGATACGATCTGAAAGTCGTTCCGTTCCTGGATACGGCCCCCCGCGGCCTCTTCTCGACACGAGCGCCGAAGCGGCCCAACCCCATCGGCTTGTCGGTTGTCGGGCTGGATGGGATAGATGGCCGAATCCTTCACATCCACGGCGTTGACATACTCGACGAAACCCCGTTGTTGGACATCAAGCCCTACGTCCCGGCCTTCGACGCGCCGCCGGATTGCCGCACCGGCTGGCTCGAAGAGGCCGCCAAGAGGGTGCGGGACAATCGTGCGGATGATCGTTTCACCTAGGACCCGAAAGCGCTTGCCGCATGGCATCGGGTGCATCCGGGTCCAGCAGGTCAGGAGGGGGTGTCTTGAGAACAGCAAAGGTGGTAGGGGTGTTATGGATACTATGCCTGCCGGGTATCGTCATGGGGCATAAAGTGGAAACGGGATTTTTGGACCGTTCCATGGTCTGTGAGGGGAAAGAATTCCTTTATCAGGTCTATGTTCCGCGGGATTTCCAGGACACATCAAAGTGGCCGGTCATCCTGTTCCTGCACGGGTCAGGGGAGCGGGGCGACGACAGCCTGAAACAAACCCAGGTGGGCCTCGGCAGCGCGATTCGCTGGCATCCCGATCGTTGGCCGGCGATCGTGGTGTTTCCCCAGGCCCCCGAGGGAGAATCGTGGAGTGGTTTGCCCGGGATCGTGGCCGTGGCCGCCCTGGATGCCGCCGTGGCGGAGTTCAACGGCGATCCTTCCAGAATCTATCTGACGGGCTTATCGCTGGGAGGGCAGGGTGTTTGGCAACTGG
The DNA here is from genome assembly GCA_964545545.1 of uncultured Fibrobacteraceae bacterium. Taxonomy (GTDB): domain Bacteria; phylum Krumholzibacteriota; class Krumholzibacteriia; order LZORAL124-64-63; family LZORAL124-64-63; genus JAHJTW01. The sequence continues at coordinate 30,042 of CAZJGK010000032.1, forward strand.
CCTACCATTATCCCGCCCGGTTCGCGGCCCTGGTCCCTGTGTGCGGGTTTGTCGAGGGCAATGAGCGCTATCCGGATTTCTTGCCGGAATCGGAAAGCGAACCTTATGACTTTTTGGCCCGCCGCCTGGCCACGATCCCCATTTGGATCTTCCATGGCGAGGCCGATCCCATCGTTCCGGTGGCCGGAGCCCGCCACATGGTCGCAGCGCTGCGCGAGGTGGGAGCCCCGGTCAAATACAGTGAATTGCCCGGTGTCGG
>CAZJGK010000033.1:0-30236 GCA_964545545.1 uncultured Fibrobacteraceae bacterium
GATTGTGGCCAGCCCGGCCCTGACGACCATCGTGGACATCACCGGGTTGCTGATCTATTTCTTCACGGCCAAATTGTTTCTGGGTATTTGACCAGAGGAATTGTGGCCAGCCCGGCATTGATCTGATTTCCCGTGGGGTATACATTGGACGCCGGTCCTGCCGCCCAGGTCGATATTGCCGCACCGCATTCCCGGAGGCCATTTCGTGAACGAGCGATCCTTCCAGCGCACCCTGATCACCAGCGCCCTGCCCTACGCCAACGGCGAGATCCACCTGGGCCATCTGGCCGGCGCCTACCTTCCCGCCGACATCTATGCGCGATATCTGCGCCTGCGTGGTCACGAGGTGCTGTACATCTGCGGCAGCGACGAGTACGGCGTGCCCATCACCCTGACCGCCGAACGTCTGGGCCTGACCCCCAAGGAGCTGGTGGACCGCAACCACGCTTCGATCAAGGACAGCTTCGCGCGCTTCGGCATGAGCTTCGACAACTTCAGCCAGACCAGCCGCAACATCCACAAGGAAACCAGCCAGGCCTTCTTCCTGGACCTGTTCGGGCAGGGTGTGTTCAGGCAGAAAACCACGGAGCAGTTCTATTGTCCCAGCCAGCGGCGTTTTCTGGCCGACCGTTATATCGAGGGTATCTGCCCCAAGTGCGGCGCCGAAGGCGCACGCGGCGACCAGTGCGAGGCCTGCGGTTCGTCGCTGGATCCCACCGAATTGATCAATCCACGCAACGTGCAGGACAACAGCCCGCTGGAACTGCGTAAAACCACCCATTGGTTCCTGCCCCTGGGCGACTTCCAGGAACGGCTGAAGGCCATGATCGACGCCCACCCCGAATGGAAGGACAACGTCAAGCAGTACTGCCTGGGCTGGCTCAAGGACGGGCTGGCCGACCGCGCCGTAACGCGCGACCTGAATTGGGGCGTTCCGGTGCCCCTTCCCGACCACGACGGCAAGGTGTTCTACGTGTGGTTCGAAGCGCCCGTCGGCTACATCTCGTCCACCCGGGAGTGGGCCGCCGAACAGGGCGATCCCGAAGCATGGCGCCGGTGGTGGCAGGACCCGGCAACCCGCCTGATCCATTTCATCGGCAAGGACAACGTGTTCTTCCACGCCATGATGTTCCCGGCCATGCTCATGGCCCACAGCGAGGAATTCAACCTGCCGGACAACGTGCCGGCCAACGAGTTCCTGAACCTCGAGGGGCAGAAACTTTCGACCAGCCGCGGGTTTGCCGTCTGGCTGCCCGATTACCTGGACAGATTCAGCCCCGACCCCCTGCGCTACACCCTGGCCCGCAACCTGCCCGAGACCCGGGACATGAATTTCACCTGGGAAGGTTTCCAGGCCCGCAACAACAACGAGCTGGGCAACAACTTCGGCAATCTCATCAACCGTATCTTCACCTTCATCCACAAGTACTTCGACGGTGTGTTGCCGCAGTGGAGCCCCGAGCTGATGACGGATCTGGACCGGCAGGCCCTGGCCGACGTGGACGCCGACCTGCAGGCCTGGGCCGGGCACCTGGAGAGCTTCAGGATCAAGGCCGCCATGGAGGCCTGCTTTCACGCCGGGCAGACGGGCAACCGCTACTTCGACGAAGCGGCGCCGTTCAAGACCCGCAAGACCGACCTGGACCGCTGCGGCCACAGCCTGTGCGTGAGCATCCAGATCATCGCCAAGCTGACGGTGATGCTCGCCCCGGTCACGCCGTTCGCCATGGAAAAGGTGTGGGGTTGGTTGGGCATGCAGTCGGATCTGTGGCACGGCGGCTGGGACGAGGGCATCGCTCCGGTTCCGGCGGGCCGCAAGCTGGGCAAACCCGAGATCCTGTTCCCGCGTCTGGACGACGAAGTGATCCAGCCGGAGATCGAGCGGCTCAACGCCATGCTGAAGAAATAGTCCGCGATCTACCAGTATTTCTCCGCGTGGATCTGACCGGGTTGTGCGCGCGTGCCTTCCACAAAGCCCTCGCCGCCCAGACGCGTGATCACGCCCTCGATCATGCCCGGATTGCCGCACAACAGCACGTGCGTGTTGGCGGGTTTGGGCGCCGTGCCCATGGCTGCGGCCACCAGGCCCCGGTCCCAAAGATCCTGCACATACCCCACCTGCCCCGACCACGGCACCAGTTCCTCATCGGGCCGGCTGATGATCGGGATGTAGTGGAATGTCGGGCAGTAGCGTTGCATGGCGATCAGCTCGCCGCGGTAACCCAGATCCCAGCTGTGCCGCGCCCCCAGCAGCACCACCGTGTGCCGGTCCAATTGGCATTCCAGCTCGCTGCGCAACATGCTCATGTAGGGTGCCAGACCGGTGCCCGTACCAACCAGCACGAGGTTGCTGCCCGCCGGTACATCCGACAGGGTGAACATGCCGCTGATCTTCTTGCCGAGAAAAAGCCGGTCCCCGGGCTTGAGGACAAAGAGCCGCGGCGTCAAGGCGCCGGACTGCACCAGGGTGATGTAGAATTCCAGATATCCTTTTTCTGCGGGCGACGAGGATATGCTGTAGGCCCGCCTGATCAGCTTGTCCGGCGCCCGTTCCTCGGGATCCGGGTCGGACAACCTGGTGCGCGGCGCCGACCCGGGCAGTCCCAGCACGGCGAACTGGCCCGGTTCCCACTCGGGCAACTCCCAACCAGCGGGCGCCACACGGATGATGATCAATCCCGACGCCACTTCAAGGCGATGGGTGACGATGGCATTCAACAAGGCTGCCATGGGAATATCCTCCTGGTTCGATGGTCGTCGTGCTCGATTACCACAGTCTAATACCTCACGGCGAAATAGCCTCAACCAAGCCAACATTGACCTGTGGGGGTTATGCGTCTACTTTTGGACAAGAAGATACGGTCAAATCAACAGCTGAAAGACGGGTTTCATGGCACGCTCCAATTTTTCGTTCGAGAAACGACGCAAGGAACTGGATAAGAAAAAGAAGAAGGAAGCCAAGCGGCAGGCCAAGGATGAACGCAAAGCCGCCATCGCCGCCGGCGAGGAATTCCCCGAGCAGGTCATCACCGTTGACGAGTTCGGCAATGTCGTTGAGGTAACCTCTGACGAGGTTGAACAGACCGCAGACCAGGCCGACGAATCCTCCACCGACGCTTCCGATTCCGACTGAATCAGCGGTTTGCGGCAAAAGCCGCCGTGCGGGCGGCTTCCAGCATCCGGTCCTTCTCCACTTCGGTCAGGCCCAGTTCCGCTGCGGCCGCGGCGTATTCTCCGCTCAGATCCAGATTGAACAGGGTGCGATCGTCCGTGTTCAGGCAGCAGGGAACGCCCGCCGCCAGGAACGTGCGCAGGGGATGGTCACCCAGCGCGGCGATCCCGCCGGTGGCCACATTGGATCGCGGACACATCTCGACGCACACTCCGCGCTCAGCCAGCAAAGCCAGCACCTCGGGGTCTCCGGCGGCAGCCAGACCGTGGCCGATGCGCTGGGCTCCGCACTCGGTCACCGCCTGTCGCACCGATTCGGCGCCGGCTGACCCCATGGCAGGGACCTCGCCCGCGTGAATGGTGACCCCGTAGCCGGCTTCCTTCACCGCGGCAAACAGGGCCGCGAAATCCGCAACCGGGCCCGCGGTTTCATCGCCACCGAGGCCGAAACCGACCACACCCGACCGGCGGCCGCAAGCAAACGCCGCCTCCCAGGCCCGCCATCCCTCGTCCACGCCCCACTGGCGCACCGCATCGGGAATCCAGCGCATGACCACGCCGCTGCTGTCGGCCACCTCGGCGGCCGCTTCGGCCAGGGCCTCCATCACCGGACCAGGAGCAATTTCCCGGCGCAGCATCACGCCCACCGCAACGCTGATTTCGGCGTAACCCACACCGTCGGCAGCCAGTTGTTCGCCCAGATCCAGGGCCACGGCATGGAAATCCGCCGGGGTGAGAATGACGCTGGTGAGGTTGCGGTACAACTCCAGAAAGCCGTGAAAGCCGCTGAAGGTATAGGCGGTTCCGTCTGGGTCCAGACACCGTGCGGGCAACCCCGGCCTGCCGTGGCGCTCGGCCAGGGCGACCAAACGCCGGGGCGTGAGACTGCCCTCGAGGTGGGTGTGCAACTCCACCAGGGGCCGTCCCGCATCAGATGGGCTCATCGGGCCAGAACCACCGGGCGCACCTGCTTGTCGCTTGCCGTTTGCACCTGCACCAGGTAGAGCCCCGAGGCGGCCCTGCGACCGGAGTCCTCCCGGCCGTTCCAGGTCAGCCGCTGGCTCGCCCCCGTACCCGCCTCCGCGGACAGGGTTCGGATCAGGCGTCCGCGCAGATCCACCACCCGGACCGACACCTGGGCGCCGCGGGGCGCGTTGTAGGCGATGGTCACCTGGGGATTGGCGGGATTGGGCCAGATGTTTTCGATCTGCAGATGGGTGCCCCTCGCCGCCGGGACTCCCTGGGAGTCAGGACCCGGCTGCAAACCCAGATCCAGGGTCGTGCCGTCATCAAGCTGGACGGTAACAGCGTAAGCGAGACGGGTGTCCCGGGAGAGCAGGTCCGCAGCGCCGGGATCCCGCAGGCTGTAGCCCGTGGCCGTGGTCTGGAGGCAGACACCGGCGGGGCACGCATCCGGTCCCAGCGCCGGGCCGGCCCAGATCATGTCGCGGGTGATCGGCTGATCTCCGGCGGTTACAAGGCGGCTGAGGGAGAATGTCCGCACGTCGCCAGGGGCAACCGCCAGCCGGAAATCGATGCGGGCGATCCCGCCGTTGTCCCAGGCGGCATCCCACAACGAGAGGGTATTGGCCACGACACCGGAGCTGGAATCGATCAGATAGCAGTAACCGCCGGTGGCCCCGGAAAGGTTGTTGCCCCCCGGAGCGCCCACCGCGTAATCGGCCTGGCCATCCCCGTCGAAGTCGCCCGCCGAGGAGACGGCCAGCCCGAAATAGTCGTTGGCCGCGGTGCCGGCCTGGAGGGGCACGACAGGAATCGCGTACAGACTGGCCGCCGAGGACTGCGAGGCCGAACCGCCGGCGTACAGATAGGCCCGACCGCCGTCGGTCGCCGTCGAATCGTGATAGGGAGCGCCGATGAGCACATCATCCAGACCTGAGCCCACGACATCGTAGACCCGCGCCAGGCTATACCCGAACTGGTCGCCGGAGGCGGCGCCGTTGACATAACGGTAGGCCGCGACCGCAGGCGAGGTGCCGCCACGGTAGATTTCCACGCGCCCGGCATCCAGACCGCCTTGGTCACACAGGGGTGCGCCTACCGCCAGGTCGGTATAACCGTCCCCGTCGAAACTGCCGATGGCGCGCACGCTGAAACCAAAACTGCTGTAGGCCACCGCCGCGGAACCGATCCCGGTCGCAAAATCGATGGTCGTATCGGGAGAGGCGCCCGCCAGGCCGCCCTCGTAAACATAGACGGCACCGGCGTCGATCCCGCCGTGGGTGTTGTTCAATGGCGCCCCGACGGCCACGCACCCCTCGGGTCCACCCAGAAAATTTCCCGCGTCGCTGACCGACCAGCCGAAATGGTCCCCGGCGATCTGGCCGGCAAGAACCGTGGCGTCGGCCAGGTCCGTGCTCGGTCCCCCATTACCCCCATAGATCACATAGGCCGCTCCCGCTTCCTGGCCACGCAGATCGCTGTAGGGCGCCCCCACGATGAAATCATCCTTGCCATCGCCGTCGAAATCACCAGCCGCGCTGATGGCGTAACCGAACTGATCGCCGGCGAAGGCGCCGTTGATGATCACATCGGCCGTGGCCGAGGGATTGGCGCGGCCGTAAAAGACATAAATCCTGCCGGATTGCGGTCCGGCTACGTTGGATCCGGGCGCGCCCACGGCCCAGTCAGCCGTCCCATCGTCGTTGACATCCCCGATGCGGGCTACGGCAAAGCCGAATTTTTCCAGCGGCGCACCCTCCCAGGTCAGATCCGGCACCACGGTCAAGGCCTCGCCGCCGAACCACAGGAACAGGGCCCCGGCATCCAGGCCCCCGGTCTGATCCTTGGGGGCCCCGACCAGGAACTCACCGCGCCCGTCGCTGTTGATATCCGCCAATTCGGTGGCCGAGGCCCCGAATTGATCCTCGTTGTCTCCGGCCGGAGCAACCAGATGGACCGCCCCGGAGGCAAAATTTGCCCCCGACAACAGAAACCCGCAGAGGGCGAAAAACACGGTTGCGGCATGCCATTTGCATTCAGAGGAAAACACGGTCACGACCTCCGGTGGGAGCAAAGGGGCTTTGAAACGATTTCCAAGGCTCCATCTTCGGCCCTTGCGGACCACAACAGGAACGTTTGGAACATTTTACCACGCCCCGGCAAAGGCCTCAACGGGTGCCGCGCAGGCGGCGACAGGAGAAAACCCTTGCGAACAATACCCCGCATGATGCAATTTTCATACACAGAATCGACTATCCTGCATGAAGGACGCAATTCGGAGGACGGATCCTGAAATTTTCCCCGTGGCAGAAACAACTGTCCCGCTGGGCTCCGTTGGGCCTGGTGGTCCTGGTGTTCGGGTTTTTCATGGCCGGCATCATCTCCCTGGCCCCCAAGTCAACTTCGGACCTTCCCGAGGACGGTCAGGGCGGCCCGACCGAATCCCTGATCACGGCTGAGCTGCCTCCTGCGGCCCCCCTTTCCGGCGACCGTTTCTCAGACCTTGAGTCGCAGACCAGAGTCATGGTCGCCAACCCCGATCGCCAGTTCGTTTACAGCGACCGCCTGGGCCCCCTGGAAATTCCCGGCGGCCGGGATGTCATGATCATCGGTCTGCGTGAATCCTTTTACGACGCCCTGCTGGCGCGCAGCGTCCCCCACGCCGACATCATGGCCCTGGTGAAAGCCTGCAAGAGTTTCCGCGATCTGCGCAAGGTTCGTTCTGGAGAGAAATTCATGATCTGCCAGGATCCCGACGGCGGCTTGCGCTCCCTGGGTTTCGACCTGGACCTGGAAAGCTATGTGACCTGGCAGCGACAGGGCGACACATTCGTCCGCACCGACGGCACCTATCCGGTGAGCCACAATCTGCGCGGCGTCTCGGGCGTGATCCACAACAGCCTCTACGCCAGCCTGCAAGAGCTGGACGCACCGGCCTCCCTGGCCGCCAAGATGAACGACATTATGGGCTGGGAAATCGACTTCAAACGCGACCTGCGCCCCGGTGACACCTTCGCCATCATTTACGACGAGGTCTGGAAGGACGGCCAGCGTGTGCGCACCGGAGCCATCAAGGCCCTGGAACTCGTCAACCGCGGTCGCAAGCGGCAGGCCTTCCGCTTCGAGACCACCGGCATGGGGCCGGGCTACTTCGACGCCGAGGGCCACAACCTGCAGAAGCAGCTCATGCGCGCTCCCCTGGAGTACAGCCGCATCAGCAGCACATTCACCTACCGCCGCTACCACCCGGTCCTCAAGCGGTGGATGCCCCATCTGGGCGTGGACTACGCGGCCCCCCTGGGCACTCCCGTCCGCGCCGGCGGTGACGGCGTCGTTGTGGATGCCACCCGCAAGCACGGCAACGGCCGCTACGTACACATACGCCACAACAACAGCGAATACGAAACCTACTACCTGCACCTGTCCCGTTTCGCCAAAGGCGTCCGTCGGGGCAAGCATGTTCGTCAGGGAGATATAATCGGGTTTGTGGGGGCCACCGGCTACGCCACCGGTCCTCACCTGGATTACCGCGTCAAGCGCCACGGGAAATTCGTCAACCCCCGCAGCCTGAAGCTGCCCGCGGCCCATCCGGTGGCCAAAGACCTTATGACATCCTTTGACCTTCAGCGCGACCAGCTGACCCAGGCCCTTGAGGCCCTGGCTCCCGGCCAGACCCGGGACCTGGACCTGGCCTTGCTGCCTGCGGCCACCGAGGCGCCTCTGGTTGCCGCCAGCCAGCTACCGTTGGGTGTCCGCGCCGCCCAGTGAATGACTTTCCAAATTTTCAAAATTGCGTGCGCTGACCACGAGGCCGTCAGGCACCTGAAGCAGCTGGCCGGTGGAAGGCCACCACAAACCGGCCGGATGAATGGACCCGGTCCGTGCCGCCTCTGCGGGCAGGACATCAGGTTTCAGGTATCCAACTTGAAAGACGTCTTCCCTGGCTGAATCAGGCGCAGCATAGGTCAGCCGGACCTCCACCAGTTCCTGGTCCTGCAGGGGAGACGAACCACCGACCGGAGGCAGGGGCTTGATCAGATCCATCCGGTCCATATCGATCAGGGTTTCGCCCGCTACCAGACGTTGACGCTTGGCCGGCAACGCCTCGGAGACAGCGGTCGGCAGGGTCGTCCGCCATTGAGTCCGGCCATCATCCGTCAAGGGGCCGGGATTCCGCTCTCCGGCCAACACCAGCTTTCCCTCCCGGAAGATCTGCATCTTCACCGCCGCCACGGCCGGGAAGGTCAGCGCCGTCCGGTGGACCAGTTCGCCCAGGGGTTTGTCCAAATACTTGGCGGCCTGGCCGTCGGCCAGCAGAACCACACCACGGCGGGCCACCGGAACACCCGGTATTCCCAGGGGCTCCCCGAGAGCCAATTCCATGCGGTCGGGGGAGGAAGCCGTGGGGTCGGGATTGATGCCCGGCCCGGAAAAGACAACCTTGCGCCAGGGATCATCAAGGCCCCACTTGCTGAACCAGGCGGCCGTCTCGGCCGCGGGCTTGATCTCGCGCACCACGACCTTATCCAGTTCGTAAACCTGCATACCGACCGCGTCGGTGGAGGCCAGGACCCAATCACCCCGCTGATCATGCTCAAAACGGTCGTGATATAATTCCTGGTAGGCCGCTACCACCGGACCCAGAACCGAAATTCCCCTGGCCGGAACCTGGAGCCACCAGCGGCCGCCCCGCCTTTCGAGCAGGTGATCCGAGCCCCCGCGCCACAAGGAAATCGTTTTCAGATCCCGCGCCGTGATCGGCGGCAGCAGGGTCTTGAGTTCAACGGTTCGGGGCAATTCCGCCAGCCGTTTGCGGATGCCGGCATCCACCATGAAACAACCCACGCGCCCCATGCCCGAGGCGTAGAAACGACCCGTCACCGGATTGATGGTTCCCATGGCGAGAGTGAGCCGCCGCTTGTCCCCGGCAAAAACCGTCAGGCGCAAAGCCAGCGGACCATTGAATTCATACCGGCGATCCTCGGGCTCGGTGCCGGGCAGGACCGCTCCCCCCTGGGCACCGCTCAGAACCTTGAGCAGGATTTCCATCGAGCCCGAATCCACATAATCCATGGAGCCCCCGGAGAGGGTCCACCCCTGGTCCCCGTATTTATCCAGGCGAAACTGGCCATTCTGGCTGGTCAACATCAGGCCGGTGATGTCCGCGGTCGGCACGGGAATCAGAGGTCCGGCCAGAATCGTGGCCAGCTCACGCCGATCCGCGCGGACCTTCAGCAAAACCAGGAGAACAATCGCCAGGGCCACAACCAGCAGCAAGGTGGTCAGAACCGCCCCCCCTGAGCGCCCGGATCCGGCACCGATCTGTCTGGCCGGATGGGTCATGGGTGCGCAATCATTCCTGCCCGACGGCGATGTTTCAGCATGATCACCAGGGCCAGGCTGCCGACGAACAGCGGCCAGCCCAAAGCGGCTCCCCAGCCCAGAAAACGCCGCGCCTCGGTGCCCAGAACCACGGGCTGGCTCAGAGGATCCCTGCCCCGCAGCTGGATCAGGGTGTTTTCCCGCGCCAGCCAGCCCACCGCATTGAGCAGCAGATCGCTGTTGGCGCCCAGATTGATGTTGGCGTTGGAGGCAAACTCCGAATTTCCGATGACCACCAGGCGCCCGATCGGCCCGCCTCCGACCGCCCGACCCAGTTCCAAGGCCATGGCCAAAGGTAGGGGGCCCTGGACATCATGGCCGCGGTCGAATGTCGGCTTCCCGCTGAACATGGTGGCGGGATCGGTTTCCGCCCAGGTCAAATCGCTGGATTTCAACAAGACGGCGCCGGCAATGGTGCTGTCCGGCTGGCCGATCTCCGCCAGCGGCTGGGCCAGGGGAAAGACGGTCACGACTCCCTGCAGGGGTTTGGAGATGACATGGTCGCCGTAACCATTGGCAACCACGATGGTGCGGGCGCTCACCCCGAATTCCTCGCCTGCGCGATCCGCCGAGACCATGACCGCCCCGGTGAGCCCCACGCGCCACTGGGCCAACCATTCCACCCAATGCGACGGGGTCGGAGGGTCGAACATGGCCAGGACCGCGCCGCCACCCTTCACGTACCGCGTGATGGCATCAAGCTCCCGTTGATCAGGCTGGGTGCGGGAGCCGGCAATGACCAGGACAGCGCATCCTTTGGGCACCACGGTATTATCGCTCAGGTACAGCGGACGCACCTGGTAGCCCTGCTCCGTCAACACCTGGCGGTAGGTGGAATAACCAGGCCGTTCATCGCTGTCCAACCGGTGTTCCCCATGGCCCTGGAGCTGACAAACCAGGGGATGCTTGCCGGAGACCAGCCGGTAGACCGCGCTGATCAAGGTGCTTTCCTCCGGCTGCAGCACCGACACGAAATGTCCGCCCGCGGTGATGACCACCGTGCGCGAAACCTTGACCCCGTACTTGCGCACCAGGTCGAGGTCGGTTTCAGGATCCACCACCTTGAAGCGGAAGGCCCGCGTGCGCTGACTGCAGGATTTCAACAGGGCCTCGGTGATGTCACGGGCCGGATCAAGGCGCTGGAAAAAGGCATAAACCATGACCTGATCCGCCGCAGGCGGGGAGGCTGTCTCCTGCCCGGCGGCGGCGGTGCCACCGGCGGAGTCCGCCGCGGCGGCCATGGCCGTCAGATCAGCGGGCAAATGATCCAGGATCTGCAACGTCTGCGGCGCCAGGCTGTAACGCTTGTTTCCCGTCAGATCGGCTGACCAGGGGAACTGTCCGGCCAACACGTAAAGCGCCACCGCCAGCATGCAGGCCACCAGGGTGGGAGCCCAGACGGCCGGCATCCGAGGCAGCGAAAGCCGCCTGCTTTTCATCACGCCGACGGCCGCCATCAGCGGCAACACCGCCATCAACAGGAAGTACAGGATATCCTGTAAATCCAGGACCCCGCGCGAAAACAACTCGAAATGGGTCAGCAGGGATAACTCATGCACCACGGTTCCGGCGGCACCGGGCATAAAACGCCCCAGGGAGCCTACCAGAAACAGGAAGAGGGAAATACTGAAGGCCAGGAAATAGGCCACCATTTGCTGGGCGAACAGGGTCGAAGCCAGAACTCCCCAGGCCGCCAGGGCCCCCAGGAAAAGAACTTCCCCCAGCACCGCGGTAAAAGCCGGGCCCGGCTCCGGCGATCCCAGAATCCAGACCACCGCGAAGTAGGCCAGACTGCAGGCGATCATCACGGCCCCGGTGGCCACCGCAGCCATCCATTTGCCGATCACCCAGGTGCGGTCGGTCACCGGCCAGCTGGCCGTCAAATGATAGCGCCCGGAACCGAATTCGGGCGCAAACAGGCGCATGGTGATTGCCGGCACCAGGAACAACAGGAAAAAGACCGTATTGGATACCATCGGCCTGAAAAGGCCTTCGGCAAGGTTGAGGTAGTTTCCCGAGCGCGGACTCTGCAGGGCCGTCATGGACATTTCGCTGTAGCCCAGCATGAAAATCGTGAAGAAGAGTCCGACCGCCACCAGGAAACCCGCCAGCACGACCGCAGCCATGGGGCTGTGGAAAAAGGCGCCGGTCTCCCGGCGGGCAATGGCCAGCATCTTGGTCATGGTTCCTCCGGATCATCGGGCGCCGGCGCCGACAAACCTGCCGCGCCATCGGCTCCTGTCAGGTGCAGGAACAGATCCTCCAGCGACGGTCCCTTGGCCTGGATGCCCTGCAAAAGCCCTCCGGCATTGACCACTGACTCGACGAGCCGCGGTCGGATCTCCACCGGATTGCCGGCAATCAAAACCTCGGCCCCGGTGTCGGTCAAAACGATGTCGTCCACACCCATCACCAGGGCCAGGGCCGCGGCGACTTCGTCGCGGTTTCCGTCCCAGGTCAAAACGATCCGCTGTTGCCCGTCCGTCATCCCCGCCGGGTCGGCCTGCGTCAAACCTGACGCCCCCTGCTCCCCCACCAAACGGCCCTTGTCCAGGATCAGAACCCGCCCGCAAGTGGCTTCAACCTCGGACAGCACATGACTGCTCAACATGACCGTGCGCTCACCCCGAAAACGGCGGATCAATTCCCGGATTTCCACGATCTGATGGGGATCCAGCCCGCTGGTGGGTTCGTCCAGGATCAGGACTTGGGGATCGCCCACCAGAGCCTGGGCCAGCCCTGCCCGCTTGCGGAACCCGTGGGACAAGCTGCCCACGAGTTTTCCCGTCACCTCCTGCAGGCCCGTCTGTTCAATGATGCGCACCAGGTGGTCACGGCGGCCGGCCTTGGGCACTTCCTTCATGGTGGCCACAAAGTCCAGCAGTTCGGCAACCGTCTGGTCGGAATAGAGAACAACCTGTTCGGGCATGAAGCCGATCCGGCGGCGAACCGCCAGGGGCTCCTTCATAAGATCATGGCCCGCAATCCGGACCGTACCCGCACTGGGAGCCAGCGATCCGGTGAGGATCTTCATGGTGGTGGATTTGCCCGCGCCGTTGGGACCGAGGAAACCCACGACTTCACCGGTCGCGATCCGGAAGGAGACATCCCGCAAGGCGGCGACAGGACCGTAGAAACGAGTGAGTCCCTGGACGTCGATCATGATCTGCACCTGCCGGTACCGTGAAACATCAGGCTGCAGTCCACCGCAGCAGAATGGAGCCCCAGGTAAAGCCGGCGCCGAAGGCGGTCAGCGCCACCAGGTCTCCCTGCTTCAGGCGTCCCTCTTCCTGGGCCACACACAAGGCCATGGGGATGCTGGCTGCCGTGGTGTTGCCAAAACGGTCAATGGTGACGATGACCTGGTCATCGTTCAGTTTCAATCTGCGCTGGGTGGCTTCGATAATCCTGATGTTGGCCTGGTGGGGAACCAGAAGATCCAGATCCTCGCCGGTCAACCCGTTGCGTTCCAGCACTTCAACGGTGACGCCGGCCATGCCCTTGACGGCGAACTTGAAGACCTCGCGCCCTTCCTGGTGAACATAGTGCTGCTTCGCCGCCACCGATTCGGCGCTGGCCTGTATGCAACTGCCTCCGGCGGGCTGATAAAGGAACTTGGCGCCCGAGCCGTCGATGTGCAGCAGGGCGTCGAGGATTCCGCCCTTCTCCTCCGGAACGGCCTCGACGACCGCGGCGCCCGCCCCGTCGCCGAACAGGATGCAGGTGTTGCGGTCTTCCCAGTCCAGGATGGCGGACATGATCTCCGAACCGATCACCAGGACCCGCTTGGCCGCACCGGATTCCACCTGGGCCCGGGCGTTCTGCAGGGCGAAAAGAAACCCGCTGCAGGCGCCCTCCAGATCATAACCCCAGGCGTTGGACGCTCCGATCATATCCTGGATCAAACAGGCGGTGGCCGGAAAGACCATGTCGGGAGTCACCGTCGGCACGATGATCTGGTCGACCTGAGCGGGGGTCACGCGGGCTTGCTCCAGCGCCCGCAGGGCCGCCTTGGCGCCATGAACCGAAGCCCCGGTGCCCTTCTCCACCAAACGGCGTTCACGGATCCCCGTACGCTCAATGATCCACTGGTCATTGGTATCAACCAGTTTTTCCAGGTCGTGGTTGGTCACAACGCGATCGGGATAGCTCATCCCCACTCCGGTGATACCAGCAGTAAGGAGCTTCCTTGCAGCCATGCTGACTTCCTCCAGGCGAATAAACCAGTGGATGGGATGCATGACCGGGAAACCATGATCGGACCCCAAGTGAACAACCCAATGATGTCGCGGACAAATAATTTCCATCTGTCACAGCGTTGAAATTAGGTCAATTATACCGGAGGGGCAAGAAAGGAGATCCTGACATCCCTCTCTGGCGGAGAAACACCCCGGATGATCCATCCGGGGCGTATTTATCCAGAACCCAAGCAGGGAAACGGAAAGAAACGGGAAGGCGGGCTCACCCGCCTTCCCTTGATTATTCCTTGGTATCCTCGGGCTCGGCGTCGGCCTGAGGGGCCTCGTCCACGGGGGCTTCCACAGCGTCCTCGCCCTCGGCGGCAGGGGCCTCGGCAGCGGCTTCTTTATCCGCCTTCTCCTCGGCTTCCTCGATCAAGGCAGCCTTGGCTTCGGCCTTTTCCTCGGCCTCCAGGATCTTCCGGGCGCGCTTACGCTTGAGGGTATCGGTAACCTTGGGCCTGGCCGTACCGTCAACCAGCTCCAGGATGGCCATCTCGGCGTTGTCGCCCTTGCGGGGCCCCATGCGCAGAATCCGGGTGTAGCCACCCGGGCGCTCGGCGTAACGAGGGCCTATTTCCTCGAACAGCTTGGCGAGCACCTCGGGCTCGGTGAGCTTGCGCGCGGCCATGCGCCGGGCGTGCAGATCACCCCGCTTGGCAAAGGTGATCAGCTTCTCGGCAACCGAACGCGCTTCCTTGGCCTTGGGAACCGTCGTCTGGATCCGCTCGTGCTTGAACAGCGAGGTCACCAGATTGCGGTAAAGCATTTTCCGGTGGGAGGCCGTGCGGTTCAGCTTGCGTCCACTCACATTGTGTCGCATTGGTCATTCCATCCTTATCGGTGCTCACGACAACCGCTTTTTTCGGCCGTCAGTACATATGCTGATGCCCGTGGCATCGGCTCCCTCAGGAGCCTGTGCGTTCCCGGACCTTGTTCTCGATCTCCGCATCGAATGCCATGCCGAACTGCAGGTTCATGCCCTCGAGGATCTCCGAGATCTCGTTCAGGCTCTTGCGTCCGAAATTGCGGAATTTGAGCATTTCCTGCTCGTTCTTGGTCACCAGGTCGAACAGGGTCTTGATGTGACCGGACTTGAGGCAATTGGCCGAGCGCACCGAAAGCTCCAACTCCTCGACATTGCGTGACAGCAGATCCACCAGGCGGTCCTGCTCCTCGTTGACCTCGATCTCCTGGGCGTCGATGGGCGCCTCGTCGAAGTTGATGAACAGCTGGAGCTGGTCTTTCAGGAGCTTGGCGGCGAAAGCCACCGCGTCCTCGGGCCGCACGGCGCCGTCGGTGGTGATGCCCAGAATAAGCTTGTCGTAATCGGTCCGCTGACCGACGCGGGTGTCCACGACCCGGAAGCTGACCTTGCGCACGGGCGAGTAGTTCGTGTCCATACGGATCACACCGATCACTTCGTCGGGAATCACGTGCGACTCGCGGTCCACGTAATTGCGCCCGGTGTCCACGTAGAGGCGGCAGATGAAATCCTCTTCCTCGGTCAACGTGCAGATCACATGGTCGGGGTTGACGACTTCCAGCTGGGGAATCCCCGCGATCATCGAGGCGTTGACCACCCCGGGACCCGTAGCATCGAGGGTCGCCCAGCCGGCAGGCGCCTCGGAAAGCTTGAACACCACTTCCTTGAGGTTCAAGACGATGTCGGTCACGTCCTCCAGGACGCCCGGCACCGTGCTCAACTCGTGCTTGACACCCTCGATCTTGACGGCGGTGATGCCGTGACCATGGATCGAGGAGAGCAACGTCCGGCGCAGGGCGTTGCCCAGGGTATGTCCGAAACCTCGCTCCAGGGGAGCGATTTCGATTTCGGCGTAATGCTTGGCGGGATCCTCGGCCGTAACCTTGACCCCGTCCGGCATCATCATGTTGACCCACTTCATAGAATTATCCATCCCTTCAGCTCAGGCCGTACCTTACTTCGAATAGAGCTCCACGATCAGGTTCTCCTGAATCGGGATGGGCAGATCGCTCAACTGGGGCTCCGAAAGCAGGCGCCCTTCCATCTTTTTGTCGTCCGCCTCCACGAAAGGCAACCGGTCGCGTTTTCCCGCGTCCTTGATGGCGCCGACGATCTGCGGGATGTTCTGACTCTTGGTGCGGATCTTGACCGTCTGGCCGATCCTGACCTGGCGGCTGGGCACATCACAAACAATCCCCTCGACCTGGATGTGCTTGTGCCTGATCAGCTGGCGTGCCGAAGCTCGGGAAGGGGCAAAGCCCAACCGGTAGATGATATTATCGAGACGCTTCTCCAGGAGATTGAAGAGGTTCTCGCCCGTGGCGCCCTTGCGGCGATTGGCGTCCGCAAAGTAAAGCCGGAACTGCCGTTCCAGGACGCCGTAGATTGCACGAACTTTCTGCTTCTCACGAAGCTGAAGTTTGTAGTCCGAGGGTTTACGCCCACGGCGACGGCCATGCTGCCCCGGCCCGTAAGGCCGGCGCTCGATGGCGCATGAGCTGCTGTAGCAGCGTTCGCCCTTGAGAAAAAGCTTCATCCCCTCACGACGGCAAAGTTTACACTTTGCGCCTGTGTACCTGGCCATTCTGATGAACCTCCTGAACGCCCCGCGCACGCGCGCGGACCGTCCGTTTGAAATTACAGCCGACGACGCTTCTTGGGTCGGCAGCCGTTATGGGGAATCGCGGTGCAGTCCCTGATCCTGGTCACTTCCAGGCCCTCGGCCTTCAGGCTCCGCACGGCCGCTTCGCGACCTGATCCGGGGCCCTTGACCCACACCTCGACCTTGCGCATACCGCCGGAGAGCACTTCCTGGGCACAGAACTTGCCGGCCAGCTGAGCCGCGAACGCGGTCGACTTGCGGCTGCCCTTGTAGCGCCCCTGATGCCCACCCGAGGACCATGTGATCACATTGCCCTGCAAGTCGGTCATGGTGATGAGGGTATTGTTGAAGCTCGATTTCACATGGGCCACGCCCACCGAATCCAGCTTCATCTTGGACTTGCGCGCCTTTCCCCGTTTATCCTTGGCAGTCGCCACTTCAAACCTCCTGGCAGATCCTACGATCTACTTTTTCTTGCCGCCGGGACGACCCTTGGGGCCCTTACGGGTGCGGGCATTGTTCTTCGTGTTCTGGCCTCGGCAAGGCAGCTTGCGCCTGTGCCGCAGACCCCGGTAGCATCCGATATCCATCAGACGCTGCAAATTCATGGCATTCTCGGTACGCAAGGTACCTTCCACCTGGTATTCCTTGTCGAGGATCCCGATGATGGACCTGGTTTGCTCCTCGGTCAGGTCCCGGGTCTTGATCTCCGGATCAATGCTGACCTTGCGGCAGATCTCTTCGGCCCTGTAGGAACCGATACCGAAAATGTAGGTCAGAGAGGTCCCGATCCTCTTGTTGTTAGGAATATCCACACCGGCAATGCGCGCCACTATGGCTCCTTTCTTTTCGTCCTGTTGGGGATCCCCGCCACGTCACGCTGCACGCGCACGCCGCTGGTGATCCGACTTCGCCCAATCAACCCTGACGCTGATTGTGCCGTCGCGTAACGCAAATCACGCGCACGACGCCTTTGCGCCGGATAATCTTGCATTTCGGGCATATCTTCTTGACCGAACTGCGAACCTTCATGATTCCGCCTCCCGCTGACCGCGACTTCTGGAGCCGATCCGGCCTCTTGCTACTTGTAGCGGTAGGTGATCCGGCCCCGCGTCAAATCGTACGGAGACAGTTCCACCGTCACTTTGTCGCCCGGCAAGATCCGGATAAAATGCATGCGCATCTTCCCGGACACATGAGCCAGCACAACATGCTTGTTTTCCAGTTCCACCCTGAACATCGCGTTGGGCAAGGCCTCGACGACCGTACCTTCAACGCTGATTCCTTCTTCTTTCGCCATTCCTTCAAGCCTCTCAGAAAGCTGCCACGCCCGCTCCGCGCCTTGTCAGGATGCGGGGACCATTGGCGGTCACCGCAATGGTGTGCTCGAAATGGGCCGAAAGGCTCTGGTCCGCCGTCACGACCGTCCAGTCATCCCGGGCCGTCACCACGCGCTTGGTGCCACTGTTGATCATCGGCTCAATGGCGATGACCAGACCCACCTCGATGACCGGATCGGGCATGGTGAAACATCGGTAATTCGGCACCTGGGGATCCTCATGAAGATCGCGGCCGATGCCGTGTCCCACCAGGGATTCCACCACCGCGAAACCCGCCGCCCTGGCGTGGGTCTCAATGGTGGTGCCGATGACCGAAAGCCTCTTGCCCGGAGCGATGGCCTGGATGCCGAGCTCAAGGCACTCCCGCGTCACAGTCAGCAGGCGTTCGGCCTCAGGATCCAGCGTGCCGACGCCCAGGGTTTCAGCGCTGTCGGCATGCCAGCCATCCTTGATCAGGCCGATGTCCACGCCGACGATATCCCCGTCCCGCAATTCCCTCGGCCCGGGAATGCCGTGCACGACTTCCTCGTTGACCGAAATGCAAGCCGCGGCGGGGAACCCGTGATACCCCTTGAACGAGGGGACACAACCGGCATCCACGATCAGCTTCTCGATGGCCTGGTCGATCTGCGCGGTGGTGACGCCTGGGCGCACCATGTCCCGGATCCCCAGGAAGACAGAAGCCAAAATCTCGGCGCTGGCCTGCATTTTGTCAACCTGAGCGGCCGACTTCAACTTGATATCCTGTTTACCCCAGGACATTACCAACCTTCTTGGCAATCTCTTCCGGGGTGCCCTGGCCCCCGATTTCGTGGTACCCGAAACGCTGCTGCAAATAGTGGGCAGCAGCCATGGTCTCGGTCGCGAAAACATCCAACCTGTGGCGGATGGTGTCTTCCTTGTCATCGTCCCGCTGAAACAGGGCCGCAGCTCCGGTCTCAGGATCCGTCTCGGCTCCACAGGCGGGGCAAACGCCGGGCAGCTCAGGAGCCAAGTCGTTTATATTCATGATCTTGTTGCAGACCCGACAAGTAACCCGCGACGTCAGTCGGTGCACGATTTCCTCGTCCGGAACCATGATCACCAGCACGGCGTCGATGGTCTGCTCGATCTGGTCCAGCAGTTCAACCAGGCCCGCGGCCTGGGCCTCCGTCCGGGGAAACCCGTCCAGAAGCCAACCAGCCAGGGCATCGGGCTGCTGCAACCGTTCCTTCACCAGTTCCATCATCAGATCGTCCGAGACCAGCTCACCGATGCCCATGACGGCTTCCACCCGCTGGCCCAGCTCCGACCCGCTGCTGACCGCGGCCCGCAGCATGTCGCCGGTGGAGATATGCACCAGGTGCCATTTCTCCTCCAGGTACCGAGCCTGGGTTCCCTTGCCGCCTCCCGGGGGGCCCATCAGGACGATATTCACCCCATTACCTCCGCGCCCGCAGACGGCCCTTGGTCATGAACCCGTCGTAATGACGCATGACAAGGTGCGATTCGATCTGCTGCAGGGTATCCAGCGCCACGCCGACGACAATCAGCAACCCGGTGCCTCCGAAGTAGAAGGGAACCTTCAGGTAATAGATCATCATGTCCGGCAGGATGGCGATGATCGCCAGGAACACCGCGCCGGGGAACGTCACCCGCGTCAACACGCGGTCGATATACTCCGCGGTCTTCTTGCCGGGGCGCACCCCGGGAATGAAGCCGCTTTGCTTCTTCATGTTGTCAGCCAAATCCACCGGGTTGAGAATCACCGCGGTGTAGAAGTAGGCGAACAGGATGATCAGGGCCGAATAAATGGTCACATAGACCGGATGAGGCGGCCGGAACAGATAGCCCAGAGTCGTGAAAAATGAGCTGTCCGGGAAAATGGCCCCCAGGGTGCCGGGGAACATGATAATGGACTGGGCGAAGATGATGGGGATCACGCCGGCCGTGTTGACCTTCAGGGGGATATGCGTGTTGGCACCGCCGTAGACCCGCCGCCCCACGATCTTCTTGGCGTACTGAACCGGAATTTTCCTTGCTCCCTGGGTGATGGCGATGATCGCGCCGACCACGGCAATCATGAAAACAAAGATCAGCAGAGCCTTGACGATGTTCATATCGCCACTGGCCAGCATTTGTCCGGTGTTCAACATATCGTTGGGATAACGAGCCACGATTCCGATGAAGATGATCAGGGAGATGCCGTTGCCGATACCCCGTTCATCCACCTGCTCACCCAACCACATGACGAAAACCGTCCCCGCAGTCAGGGTCAGAGCCGTCAGCAGCTTGAAGCCCATGCCCGGAGTCGTCACGATCCCGCCTGACATCTGCTCCAGACCCGCAGCCATGCTGAAAGACTGGACCAGCGCCAGGGCCACCGTGCCCAGCCGCGTGTACTGGGTTATCTTCTTGCGCCCGGACTCCCCTTCCTTGGCCAGCTTTTCAAAGTACGGCACCACGGCCTGCAAAAGCTGGAAAATAATCGAAGCGCTGATATAGGGCATGATGCCCAGGGCGAAAATCGTCGCGTTGCGCAGATTCCCCCCGGAGAACATGTCGTACAAACCCATGAGAGACCCGTTCTGCGAATCGAAGAACGCATGCAGGGCCGCCCGGTTGATGCCCGGCGTGGGGAAATGCCCACCCAGCCGGTAAATCAGCAGAATCATGCCAGTGAACAGGATCCGTCGCTTGAGCTCGGGAATCCTGAACATGCTTTGGTAGCTGCTGGTGATGTTCAAGGCAAAGCTTCCTTTGGCATTAAGTTACACGACCGGATCAACCGGTGATGGTCACGGACCCTCCGACGGCTTCCACCGCGGCAACGGCGCTCTTGCTGGCCTTGGCAACCTCAAGCTGCAAGGACTTTTCGATCTTGCCCCGGCCGAGCAGTTTGATGGGGCGCTCCGGATATTTCACCAGGCCGGCCTGGGCCATGGCCATGGAATCGACCTTGGCTCCGGCTTCGAAACAGGCGTCCAGGGCCTCGACGTTCACCAACTGGTAGCTCTTCTTGAAGATGTTGGTGAACCCGCGCTTGGGCAACCGCCTGTTCAGAGGCATCTGACCGCCTTCGAACCAGGGTGGGACGCCTCCGCCGGACCGGGCATTCTGACCCTTGTGCCCGCGGCCACCGGTTTTGCCGGTGCCGGAGCCGATCCCGCGGCCGCGCCGCTTCTTGTCCCGGTTGGCGCCGCGAGGGGCGCCAATATTGTTCAGCTTGAGCATGGCTACTTCACCTCTTCAACATTCACGAGATGGCGGACCTTGAACACCATGCCGCGGATCACCGGCGAATCGTCCTTGATCACCGTGGTCTGGTTACGACGCAGGCCCAAGGCCTGGATGATGCGCCGATGCTTCTCGGGACGACCGATCAGACTGCGCACCTGGGTGATTTTCAACTTGGCTTCACTCATTGTCGGCCGTCTCCTTCTCGGATTCTGGCGCGGGGGCGGCTTCGGGCGCGGGCGCCGCAGCCTTCTTCTCCAAACCCAGAACTTCACGCACCGTCAACCCGCGTTTGGCCGCGACTTCCTCGATGGTCCGCAGCTGCCGCAAACCGTCCATGGTGGCCTTGACCACGTTGTTGGGGTTCCGGGATCCGAGCTGCTTGGTCAGGATATTCTTGACCCCGGCAGCTTCCAGAATGGCGCGCACGCCCCCGGCGGCAATGACACCGGTACCGGGAGAAGCAGGTTTCAAGAGAACCCGGCTGGCCCCGAAGCGCCCGATGACCTGGTACGGAATGGTGTCCCCCACCATGGGCACGGTGATCTGGGCCGTGCGTGCGGCTTCCCCGCCCTTGCGGATGGCATCGGCGATTTCGTTCGCCTTGCCCATGGAGACCCCGACCTTGCCCTTGCCGTCACCGACGGTCACGATGGCGCTGAAGCTGAAGCGACGCCCACCCTTGACCACCTTGGCCACCCGGTTGATGTTGATCACGTTCTCGTGCATGTCCGAGGCCTGGTCCCGGTTGTCGCGGCGAGGCCCACCGGGTCCGCGCCCTGGTCCACCGGGGCCACCACGACCGCCGAAGCCGCCGGGTGCACGTCCACCGGGTCCACCGCCGGGTCCACCAGGTCCGCGTCCGCGACCCTGGGGCCCTCCTGTGCGTTGATTCGTGAATTCCGCCATCTGTCCTGCTCCTGTTCTTCAAGTCGGCTTGGTCACCGGCGAGAATCTAGACTTCAATGCCCCCATCCCTGAGCCCGCGGGCCAGGGCGGCGATGCGTCCGTGGTAAAGGTATCCGTTGCGGTCGAAGACCATGGACGTGATACCGTTGTCCTTCGCCTTGGCGGCGATGGACCGTCCAACCTTGTACGCGACGGCGCATTTTCCGGCCACACCCTCGGGAACCTCGTCCGCATCGGTATGGTGGCCGTCGCAGGCCAGAAGGGTCGCGCCCCGCAAATCGTCCACCACCTGGGCGTAGATATTGCGGTGACTCCGGAAAACCGTCACCCGGGGCCGCTCGGCCGTCCCGCTGATCTTCTTGCGGATTCCGATCTTCCGCTTCTGCCGAGCTTTGATCCGTTTGCTGCTGATGCTGCTCATTTCCGTCTCCTGTGGTCCCGACAGGGCCTACTTGCCGGCTGCCTTGCCGGCCTTCCTGACGACGTTTTCACCCTCATACCGGATGCCCTTGCCCTTGTAGGGCTCAGGCTTCCTGTAGGAGCGAATTTCCGCGGCGACCTGGCCGACGCGCTGTTTGTCGATACCCGACACATGGATGTGCGTGTTGTCCGGGCATACGATGCCGATGTCATCGGGAATGGGGTAATTCACCGGATGACTGAACTGCAGCTGCAGATCCAGCACCTTGCCCTGGACCGTGGCGCGGTAACCGACACCGATGATCTCCAACTTCTTGGTGAAGCCGTCGGTCACGCCGGTAACCTGGTTGGCGATCAACGCCCTGACCAGGCCGTGACGGGCACCCATGGTCTTGGTCTGTTCGGGGCAAAGAACATGCAACGCCCCATCCTTTTCCTCGAAGGTCAGGCCCTCGGGAATATGCTGCCGATGCTCACCCTTGGGTCCCTTGACAACAGAGGTGTTGCCGTCGACCTGGACGGTAACCCCCTTGGGCAGGGGAATCGGGTTCTTGCCAATGCGCGACATCGCTTTTCCTCCGCGGTTCCGGAACATGGTTCCGTATTCCGGTCTCAGACAGTATGGGCCTACTTACCAGACCTCGCAGAGCACTTCGCCGCCGATGCCACGCATCCGGCACTGGTGCCCCGTGAGAATCCCCTGGTTGGTGGAAAGGATGGAAATCCCGTAACCACCGCAGACCTTGGGAATGTTGTCCTTGGCGGCGAAAATGCGGCGACCGGGACGGCTGACCCGTCTGATCCCCTCGATGACGCCTACGGAACGGCCTTCCCGCTTGTAGTACTTGAGGAAGAGTTTCAGGGAACCCTGGGTGTTTTCCTCAATCTCCTCGAACTTCTCGATATAGCCTTGCTGTTTGAGCAGCAGGGCCATGGCCCGCTTTTGGTTGCTGGCTGGAATAAGCACCCGCCGATGGCCGGCTTGGGTGGCATTCCGAATGCGGGTCAGCATATCCGCGATGGGATCTGTCATGCTCATGGTCTCGCTCCTGGTTCGCTCTACCAGCTTGCCTTGGTGATGCCCGGAATATCGCCCTGGAGGGCGAGCTGCCGGAAACAGATGCGGCAGATGCCGAACTTTCTCATGTAACCGCGGGGCCGCCCGCAACGACGGCAACGATTGTAGGCCCGCACTTTGAACTTGGGCTTACGCTGTGCCTTGGCAATGAGTGATTTCCTGGCCACTCTTCAATCCTCCTTAACGCCTGAACGGCATTCCCATCAGGCGCAACAATTCGCGCCCTTCTTCGTCGTTGCTGGCGGTGGTGACAATGGTGATGTTCATGCCCAAAGGCTCCTCCACCTTGTCGTACTCGATCTCCGGAAAAATCAACTGGTCCTTCAGACCCAGCGTGTAGTCTCCACTCCCGCTCAACTTGGGGGAGGTCCCCCGGAAATCCCTGATCCGAGGCAGGGCGAAGTTGATCAGGCGGTCGAGAAATTCCCACATCCGCCGATCCCGCAAGGTCACCTTGGCGCCGATTTTCATGCCCTCGCGAACCTTGAAGTTCGAGATGGACTGGCGGGCCTGGGTGGCCACGGCCTTCTGTCCCGTGATGGATCCCAGCTCAACCAGAGCCTTCTCAAGGATCTTGGGGTTGTTGAAAGCCCGGCCGAGCCCCATGTTGATCACGACCTTGGTGGGTCGCGGGACCTGCATGGAGCTTCCGAAGGCGAATTTCTCCTGCAGAGCCGGGGACACTTCCTGCTCGTACACTTCCCTCAGGCGGGGTTTCACTGCAGACATTGTTTCCATTCCTTCCGGTAGTCTCGCCTACCAGCAGAATCAGTCGTTCAGCATCTCGCCGCTTTTTTTGCTGACGCGAGTGCGGCTTCCGTCGGACAAGATCTCCATGCCGATGCGGGTGGGCCGACCGGTGGTCGGACAGACCAGCATGACGTTGGATGCGTTGATGGGACCCTCTTTTTCGAGGATCCCGCCCTGGGGCACGTCCCGGCTGGCCTTGGTGTGCCGCTTGATAAGGTTGACCTTCTCGACGATGATGCGGTTCTTGTCGGGATAGACCTTCAGGACCTTGCCCTCTTTCCCTCTGTCGTTGCCTGCCATGACCACGACCATGTCGCCCTTCTTGACGCGCATTACAGCACCTCCGGAGCCAGGGAGACGATCTTCATGAACTTCTTGTCCCGCAGCTCACGCGCCACCGGACCAAAGATGCGGGTGCCGACCGGCTCCATGCTTTCGGGCTGGAGAACGACGGCGGC
Organism: uncultured Fibrobacteraceae bacterium; assembly: GCA_964545545.1. Classification (GTDB taxonomy): domain Bacteria; phylum Krumholzibacteriota; class Krumholzibacteriia; order LZORAL124-64-63; family LZORAL124-64-63; genus JAHJTW01. The sequence continues at coordinate 24,514 of CAZJGK010000033.1, forward strand.
GTTGTCGCTGAAACGGATATAGGATCCGTCCTTGCGCCCGATTTCCTTGCAGGTGCGGACCACGACGCAGCGGATAACCTGACCCTTTTTCACATTCCCGTTGGGAATGGCAGATTTCACCGCCGCAACGATCACATCACCTACCCGAGCGTAACGACGACCCGTCCCGCCCAGGACACGGATACAAGCGGCGGTCTTGGCGCCGGAATTGTCCGCGATTACCAGTTTTGTGGATTCCTGAATCATGTCACCATTCCTCCGGGCAATGTTGCCCCGGGTTCAATAGCTCGGTGTTACTTGGCGCGTTCTAGAATCTCGGCGACCCGCCAGCGCTTGCGCCTGGACAGGGGCCGGATAGCCATGACTTTGACCACATCGCCGATGTTGCACGTGTTATCCTCATCATGGGCGAGGATCTTGGCCGTCCTGGTGATGATTCGCTTGTACAACGGATGGGGAAACCGCCGGCTGATCTTGATCACCACGGTCTTGTCCATCTTGTCGGAAACCACCTCGCCGATCCGCGTCGCTCTGAGGTTTCGTTCAGTGTTGACCATCTTCTCCTTCTCCCTGGTCTGGCCGGCCACCAAGCCGACCCGACCTCAAGGCCCTATCGGGCGACCTTCTTCTCGTGAATAACGGTCTTGATCATGGCGATCTCACGACGCATCTCGCGCACCTGAAGGGAATTGTCCACCTGGTGCATCTTGACCCTGATCTTCAAGTTCATCAGTTCCTCGGACTTCTCCTCCATGATGCTTTCAAGCTCCTCGAGGGAAAATTCCCGGTACTCGCTGGCTTTCTTCATGACTGCTCTCCCTGGCGGCTGATGATCCGCGTCTTGAACGGCAGCTTGGCGGCGCCGAGAGACAGGGCTCGCTTGGCCATTTCGTGGTCAACGCCGTTGATCTCGAACAGAATGCGGCCCGGCTTGACCACGGCCACCCAGTACTCGGGGGCGCCCTTGCCTTTGCCCATACGGGTTTCGGCGGGCTTCAACGTGATCGGTTTGTCCGGAAAAACCCGGATCCACACCTGTCCGACACGCTTCATGTGACGGGTGATCGCCACACGCGTGGCCTCGATCTGGCGGCTGGTGATCCAACCATTGTGCAGGGCCTGCAGCCCGAAATCACCGAAAGCGATGGTGGCGCCGCGGTGGGCCAGGCCACGCCGCTTGCCTTTCATCATCTTCCGGTACTTGGTGCGCTTGGGCATCAACATGGTTCGTCGTCCTCTTCGTTCGGGCCACCGCCAACCGCGACGCCCCGGGACCTTTCAATCCGCTTTATTCCCACGCGGGCCCTGAAGACCCGCTACCTTACGCTCGCTGCTCTACAACCTGCTTGCGCAGCTGTTCCTTGAACTCGGCGGGGAAAATCTCCCCCTTGCAGATCCAGACCTTCACGCCGATGGCGCCGTACTGGGTCCGCGCAGTCGTCGTGCCGTAATCGATGTCCGCACGCAGGGTGTGCAGGGGCACGCTGCCGTCGTGATAACTCTCGATGCGGGCCATCTCGGCGCCGCCCAGGCGGCCGGCGCACCGGATCTTGATGCCCTTGGCGCCCATGCGCATGGCGGTGGCGATGGCCTTCTTCATGGCGCGGCGGAAAGCCACGCGCCCTTCCAGCTGGGCGGCGATGTGGTCGGCAACCAGCGGCGCGCTCAACTCGGGCTTCTTGACCTCTTCGACATCCAGCTTGACGCTCTTGCCGACCATCTTCTGGAGCTCTGCCCGCAGCTGATCAGCCTTGACGCCTTTCTTGCCGATCACCACGCCCGGGCGGCTGGTCGCAATGATGATATTGACCTTTTCCCGGTAACGCTTGATCTTGATCGACTCCACGCCGGCGCTGCCCACCCGCTTCATCAAGTACTTGCGCAGCAACAGGTCCTCGTTCAACCAGTCGGCGAAATGCTTATCGCTGAACCAGGTCGAGTTCCAGTCCTTGACGATTCCCAGCCGGAATCCGATCGGATGTGTCTTCTGACCCATGGTCATCCTTCCTTGGGCATCCCCACGGGAACGCCGGTTCATCTTCCGCTGCCGGTCAGCCGCGGCAGTCTCGAATTGGGGCCCGGTCTAGGCCTCGCTGCTGACGGTTACTTCGATATGACTCGTGCGCTTCAGGATGCGGTAAGCCCGGCCCTGGGCCCGCGGACGAATCCGCTTGAGCGTGGGACCTTCATTCACCAGGATCTCCTTGATGAAAAGATGCGCATCCGTCGTCGGTTTATCGGTATCTTCCCTGTTCCTGACGTTGGCTGATGCCGAAAGCACAACCTTGCGCAGGATCGGGGAGGACTTCCTGGGTGTCAGGGCCAAAATGCCCAGCGCCTCGTCCACCCTCTTGCCCCGGATCAGGTTCGCGACCTGGCGGGTCTTGAGAGGGGAGATGCGGATGTATCGAGCGACTGCTCGTGCCTCCATCGGTCAACCTCCGGTTACTTCTTGCTCGAGTGGCCGCGGTAGGTACGCGTCGGGGCGAACTCACCGAGCTTATGCCCCACCATGTTTTCCTGGATGTACACAGGCACGAACTGCCGGCCGTTATGCACGGCGATGGTGTGGCCCAGGAACTCCGGTACGATGGTCGAACGACGCGACCAGGTCTTGACGACCCGCTTCTCGCTCTTGCTGTTCAAATCCTCGACCTTGGTCAGAAGGGATGCCTCGATGAAAGGGCCCTTCTTGATTGATCTAGCCATACCTTCTCTTCCTCACTGCTGAACGGAACGACTGCTCCGGCCCTCGTTACTTCTTCTTGACCTTGCGCCGGCGCACGATAAACGCGTCGGACGGCTGTTTCTTGCGGGTCTTGAATCCCTTGGTCGGCATTCCCCAGGGCGTCACGGGATGACGTCCGCCGCTGGTCTTGCCCTCGCCTCCGCCATGCGGATGATCCACCGGGTTCATGGCCACGCCGCGCACCTTGGGACGCTTGCCCAACCAGCGGCTGCGCCCGGCCTTGCCGCTGACCACGTTCTCGTGCTCGGAATTACCGACTTCACCAATGGTGGCGTAGCAACGGCGATGCACCATGCGGACTTCGCCGCTGGGCAGGCGCAGGGTGACATAGTCACCATCCTTGGCCATGACCTGGGCGTAGGAACCCGCACTGCGGGCCAGCTGACCGCCCTTGCCGATGGTCAGCTCGACGTTGTGCACCAGGGTCCCCAGGGGAATTTTCTCCAGGGGCAGGGCGTTGCCGGGATTGTACGGCGCCTCGGGCCCGGAGAGGATCTGGTCCCCGACCTTGATGCCCTTGGGCCAGATGATGTATCGCTTCTCGCCGTCGATAAAGTGCAACAGGCAGATCCGGGCGCTCCGGTTGGGATCGTATTCCACGCTGAAGACCTTGGCCGGCACGCCGTGCTTGGTCCGCTTGAAGTCGATCTTCCGGTAGCGACGTTTGTGACCGCCGCCACGCCGGCGCACGGTGATCCGGCCGTTATTGTTCCGGCCGGACTTCCTGGTCAAAGGCTCGAGCAGGGACTTTTCCGGCTCGGTGCGCGTGATTTCGCTGAAGTCCGCGACGGTGCGAAACCGTTGGGTCGGCGTCACGGGATTGAGTTTTCTGATTGCCATTCTCGCCTACTCCCCTGCTCAGACGATCTCGAACAGATCGATGGAATCGCCTTCGGCCAATGTCACGACCGCTTTTTTCCAATCAGCGCGTTTGCCCTCGAAGCGGCCCATGCGCTTGATCTTGCCCCGATAGTTCATGGTCCGCACCAGGGTCACGCTGACCCCGAAGAAGTGCTCCACGGCCTGCTTGATCTCAAGCTTGTTGGCCTCGGGCAGAACCCGAAAATAGTACTGGTTGTGCTGGTCAATCATCTTGGTGCCATGCTCGGTGATCATGGGGCGTACGATGACTTTGCTCAGATCCTTCATGACCCGAACACCTCCTCGGCGCCGCTGAGGGCTTCGGATGTAAACACCAGATTGTCGGCCCACAGAATCGTGTAGGCATTCAACTCGCTTGCCCGCAGAACCCGCACACCCTTGATGTTCCGGAAGGACTTGAAGAGAACGTCCCCTGGGCCACCTCCGGGCAGAACCACCAGCGTATGGCGGCCGGCCAAATCCAGATGACCCAACAGTTCGGCGGCTGTTTTGGTCGTGGGTTTCTCGTAACCGGGGTTCTCCAGCACGAGCACGCGCTCGTGGGTGGCCCGGTCCGAAAGGGCGCTCCTGAGGGCAAGCCGCTTGATCTTGCGCGGCAGGGTGTAGGAATAATCCCGCGGATGCGGCCCGAAAGCCACGCCGCCGCCGACCCGGGTGGGGCTGGCGCTGGACCCGGCCCGCGCGCGGCCCGTCCCCTTCTGCCGGAACATCTTGGCGCTCGTCGCACTGACCTGGGCCCGCGTCTTGGTGTCGTGGGTGCCCTGGCGCTTGTTGGCCAGGTAATTCCTCACGGCCTCAAAGAGAGCCTGCCGGTTTATCGGCTGCTCGAAGAGCGAGGCGGGAAGATCCACCGAGCCCTTCTGCTCACCTGCGCCGTCGTAAAGTTTTGCCGTTGCCATGATTTACCTCGCTCCCGCGGCCGTCAGGCCCGGGCTTCCTATCGACTGGGCCTGATGTAAACGACGCCGTTGCGGTGTCCGGGCACGCTGCCCTTGACCAGGATCAGGTTACGTTCCTGATCCACGGCGACGACGGTCAGGTTCTTCTTGGTCTCCTGCTTGTTTCCATACTGCCCCGGCATCTTCTTGCCCGGCAAAACCCGTCCCGGGAAAGTATGCATACCGATGGAGCCGGACATACGCACGTTCTTCGAACCGTGCCCGTCGGGGCCGCGGTGATGATTGTGCCGCTTGATGCACCCTGAAAAACCGCGCCCCTTGGTGATGCCCGTGACATCCACCTTGCCGGCTTCGACCAGGATATCCACCCCGATGGTGTCACCCATCTTGAAGGCATGATCCCCGTCGACCCTGAATTCGAACACGTCCCGCAGGGGCGTCGTACCCGCCTTGCGGAAATGCCCCTGCATGGGCATGGGGGTATTCTTGGGCTTCTTGGCCCCGAAACCGATCTGTACGGCGCTGTAGCCGTCTGTCACATCGGTCTTGACCTGGGTGATGACACAGGGTCCAGCCTGGATCACCGTCACCGGAACACTCCGGCCGTCCTCTTGGAACTGCCTGGTCATGCCGAGTTTTTTGCCGATCAGTCCGATCATTGTCATTGCTCCCTTGCAACCGCTCCAAACAGTGGACTCAGACCTTGATCTCCACATCCACGCTGGCCGGGAGAGTCAGCTTCTTGAGAAATTCCGTTGTCTGCGGGGTCGAATTCTCGATTTCGATCAACCGCTTATGAATCCTCGTCTCGAATTGTTCACGGGACTTCTTGTCCACGAAGGTGGACCGCAGAACCGTGTAGATGGATTTGCGCGTCGGCAGGGGGATAGGACCCCTGACCAGGGCGCCGGTCCTCAGGGCCGTGGCAACGATAACCTCGGCCGATCTGTCCAGCACCGCAGCATCGTAGGCCCTCAACCTGATCTTGATCTTCTGTCGAGCCACGTCTTCTCCTTCGCGCAGGCTACTCCAGCCTCTCCGCCTCCCGCAGGAAACGGACTCTGCTCACCTTGCGCGCAACCCTATAGCGGGTGTTCATGCGTCCAACAACGAAAGGGGCGGATGACCGCCCCTTAACCGAACTACTCGATGATCTTGGACACCACGCCGGCGCCCACCGTACGGCCGCCCTC